>MGOK01000047.1:5699-5841 GCA_001795335.1 Chloroflexi bacterium RBG_19FT_COMBO_55_16 | reverse complement strand
TAAGCACAATCTAGGCATGTATTTAGGAGGTTCAGATATGAACACACGTCTTCTCCCCATCCTTATTTTTGCTTCCCTGCTCCTGGCAACCGCCTGTTCGCCGGAGGTGATCGAGAAGCTCGGCGCTCCCGCAGAAAGCCAG
>MGOK01000047.1:2413-5656 GCA_001795335.1 Chloroflexi bacterium RBG_19FT_COMBO_55_16 | reverse complement strand
CGGGCGGGGAGGTGATCGTCAACACCCCACCCCCTTCAGGGGAGGGCGGTGGCGCGATCACCTCAGCGGGTGGACAAACCTCGACCGGTTCATCGGTCGGCAACGAGCCTGGCATGTCCGGTTCCAGCGCTGCGGGCGGCGCAGCTCCCTCCGGTGCAGAACAGAAGCCGGTCAACTGGCTGACCTACCAGGACAAATCTTACGGTTTCTCCATCTCTTACCCGGATACTTACGTGATCCTGGACGAAATCGAGCTCTTGAAAGACGTCGATCCGGCATTGGTGCGCCGGGTGCGCTTCCAGGATAAGGAACTGGCATCGGGCGCCACCGCTAAACTTGAACCGCCGCAATTCAGCATCGAAGTCTACGAGAAGCCTGCCATCGACACCCTGCAGGCATTCATCGGTGCCAAAATACCCGGTTGGTCTATTGAGAGCTTCAAACTGGGCGATCTCCAGGGTTACCGGGTGAGCTCGAACCGCCTGATGGCGCCCAACGAATTCTACTTCTTCGAAAGCAGCAAATACATCTACAAGCTGACGCCATTGGGCCCGTACTCGCAGGAAATGCTGCAATCCTTCAAGATCGAGGACTAGCCTGGTCTGGAAATAAAACAAGACGATCCAGATGATCGTCTGTTTCACCGCTGGTCCCCCTGTTCTTCATGGTGTTTTTGGATGGGCTGCGCCCATCCAAAAACACCCCTATTAACATACCTTACCCTTCGTAGCTCAGCTTCGCCGCGCGCACCGTATTGCGCAGCAACATAGCGATCGTCATGGGGCCAACTCCACCCGGAACCGGGGTGATTGCGCTGGCTACTTCCTTGACTTCGTCGAAACACACATCTCCAACCAGACGCGAACCCTTGGGATGAGTGGGGTCCTCGATGCGATTGATGCCCACGTCGATCACTACTGCGCCAGGCTTGACCCAGTCGCCGCGCACCATCTGTGCTCTTCCGACCGCGGCGATCAATACATCTGCCCGGCGAACAATGCCGGGCAAATCGCGGGAACGCGAGTGGCAGATCGTCACCGTCGCGTTGCGCCGCACCAAGAGCAAGGCCACCGGCATCCCTACGATATTTGAGCGGCCCAGCACCACCGCATTGGTCCCGTCAAGCTGAGTCCCGATCTGTTCCAGCATAAAGATCGCTCCAAACGGTGTGCAGGGTACAAACAAAGGATCGCGGCCCTTCTGCGCCAGGCGCCCGATGTTCAATGGATGAAAACCATCGACATCCTTCTCGATGCGGATGGCGCTCAACACCCGTTCTTCGTCTAATCCAGAAGGCAAGGGTAATTGCACCAGGATACCGTTTACCTTTGGATCGGCATTGAGCTCCTTTACCAGGTTTTCAACTTCGTCCTGGGAAGCTGTCGCCTCAAGTTTGTAGCCAAAGGACTCGATCCCAGCCTGGGCGCACGCTTTTTGTTTTGAGCTCACATAGACTTGCGACGCAGGGTTGTCTCCAACCAGGACCGTCGCTAGACCTGGTCGGGGCTGTCCAGCAGCTACCATGGCGGCCACATCTTCGGCCACCGTCTGGCGCACTTTCTCAGCGATCGCTTTGCCATCAATGATTTGTGCTGTCATGAGTTGCTCCTTGATGATGATGATGGACTTTATAAACCTATCCAGATTCCGAATTTTCCAGGGCACGAACCCTGGTGTTGAGGGTCAAATCGCCTTACTCCACAAATATCTTATATTCGTATTCCAACACCAATTCGTCAGTCCGCGTCCGGTTTCCAGCAGCATAACCCAGGCGAAAACCATACAAATAATTGCCTCCCGTGGTTTGCCCGATCATGGTCACCCGCACATCAAATAGATCGCCAGGCGCCAGCTTCATTTCCGTCCCGGCTGGCAGCCTGCCATCTGGTTCTAATACAACCTCTTGCCCATCATGCACCAGGGTGACCTGCTTAACATCCACATGCAGGATTTGACCAGCCAGCATCACCTGCAGCGTCTGCATATCCACAGGTTTCCGGCCTTCATGCTTTATCCGGTAAGTCGCCTCCTTCTCGTTGCGTAGCAATACGACGACTTCGGTCTCCCCCTCTGCGATGACAAATGTGTGTCGATTTTGAATCAACCAGAAGACAACCGCCAGCGCTACAGCTACAACCGCTCCCAGTGCAATCCAGGCCCAGGGGAGATTTCGCTTTTTCTGATCTGATTGAGACCTTGGTGAGCGCTTTTCTTTCGACTGCATTACCATACCTGGAAGATACCTCCTGGCAAATTTCAAGCGGGCAGCCGAAGAAATGAGATTCGATCGCTCCACCCGCCTGCAAGCCCATTATCTCCGAAAGTGAGAAATTTTACAAGCGTTTTATCCAGGTGGGTGTGTTTTAGTCAACCGGTAGACTGCCGGTGTTTCCCGCAATTCGAAACGCACCCAGCCGGTCAAGGTTGGGAAGGCAGCGGTTGCCAGGCTGGATCGAAGTCAAAAGCTGCCTCGTCCGTCAAACGCTGGCGACCCAAACCGTTCGAAGTCATGATGAAAATATCGTGGTTGCTGCCATCTGGCCAGCCCTCATAAGCGATCCAGGCGCCATCCTGGGAGTAGGAGGCCTCCCGCATTGGGATCACGTCCTTGACAATCCGGTTTTCAAGGAAATTGCCTTCCGTTACCCGCACCGCCACCAGCCTAGGTATCCCTCCCAAGACTTCACTCTGTGTAAACAGGATCGCCTGTCCATCCGGCGACCAGACCGGATGGGTGTCTTTTAGACTGCCGCTGCGGGAAAACAAAGTTTGATCCCGCCCATCGCTTGACATCGTCCAGATCTGGTATGGGCCGCGCCGCGTACTCACAAAGACGACCTGTCCCCCATCCGGGGACCAAGAAGGCTGGCTGTCGCGCACCTTATTGGCCGAAAGCGATGTGACCGTATTATCTGCCAGGTTGATCACATAAATCTGGGCGCGGTTAAAGTCGCGCAACGAGGTGAATGCGATGTGCGTGCCATCGGGCGACCAGGCCGGGTCAAAGTCCCCGCCAGGGACGGTCGGTAAAGGCACTAGTCCAGTGCCATCGACGTTGATGATAAAAATGCTGGCGCCTGGATAGGTTTCCTGGTTAAAGGCGCACGGCGAGATAAAAGCCAGGCGGGTGCCGTCTGGCGCCCAGTTGGGTTGGCAGGCTCCTTCAGGCATTTCGCTGATCTGCGCGGGGGCTGTACCATCAGCCTTCATCAGCCAGATTTGGGGTAAGCCAGTCAGGTTGGA
>MGOK01000047.1:2013-2396 GCA_001795335.1 Chloroflexi bacterium RBG_19FT_COMBO_55_16 | reverse complement strand
TGGGTGTGGCGGTCGGCGTAGGGGTTTGCGTCGGACGTCGGGTGGCTGTCGGCCTCTCTGTTGCTAGGATGTCTGCCAGCGCAGTCAGCGTGGAGGAGGAGGGAGAACTGGAAGTCTCTGCCGGTGTGATGGTTGCCGGAGCAGGGATCGTATCGAGCATGGCGGGAGCCGTAGCTGGAGGCGTGGGGGAACTTTCCTGGAAGGGCACCCCAAAGGATGACAGGTAAGGCAAAATCAAGTCCGCGGCCTGGTTGAGGATTGTGGGCTGATAAGCATAAGCCCCTAAAGCGGAAAAGATCGCCAGGCTGAACAGCAGCACGCCAGCGATCCAGCACCCGCCACTGCGTTTCTTGCGCCGCACTCGTCCAGCCGGGCGACCACCA
>MGOK01000047.1:1656-1833 GCA_001795335.1 Chloroflexi bacterium RBG_19FT_COMBO_55_16 | reverse complement strand
CCGGTGATTACGCGTGTATTGAGCAGCGCCTGCTTGAATTCCTCGGCGCTCTGATAGCGGTCATCCGGGCGCAGCTCCAGCGCTCTTTCGATGACCACCGCCAACCGGCGCGAAACTTTGGGATTATATTTGCGGATCGGAGTCAGTTCGGATTGACCCATGGCGCGTGCCAGGGCA
>MGOK01000047.1:1336-1500 GCA_001795335.1 Chloroflexi bacterium RBG_19FT_COMBO_55_16 | reverse complement strand
ATCCACCAGGATGATCTGCCCACTCGGCGATATTTTCACATTTCCCGGTTTAATATCGCGGTGGACGATCTGCGGTTGGCGAGAATGCAAATAACTCAACGCGTCACATACCGCGGCTCCCAGGATGACGGCATCCGCGTCGGAAAAAGTACCTTCACGTTCCA
>MGOK01000047.1:1092-1174 GCA_001795335.1 Chloroflexi bacterium RBG_19FT_COMBO_55_16 | reverse complement strand
ACAAGTTCTCCTTGACGGCCACATCTACCCCCAGGTTCTCGTCCACGGCGCGATAAATCGAGCCCATCCCACCCTGGCCTAG
>MGOK01000047.1:0-1049 GCA_001795335.1 Chloroflexi bacterium RBG_19FT_COMBO_55_16 | reverse complement strand
TCCAATGTCATAGGTTACCACTAACACCCGGAAAGGAAATGCTCCTCATTTCGCCCATCCCCACCTGATCCCTTTTATCAACACCTTTTAGCCTGTAAGATTATATTTCAAGAATTAAATATCCAGGTTACGCACCTCCTTAGCGTGGGTCTGGATAAACCGGCGGCGCGGCGGTACCGCGGCACCCATCAACATATCAAAAGTGCGGTCTGCTTCAGCCGCGTCCTCGATCGTCACCAGCAAAAGTGTGCGCTTGCCGGGATCCATGGTAGTATCCCACAGCTGTTGGGGGTTCATCTCGCCCAAGCCCTTATAACGTGAAAGTGAGGCCTTGTCCGCGCTGACGCCCAGCTCTTTGAGCAGGCGTTCTCTATCCGCCTCCGAATAGGCATAATGCACCTGATTCTTGTGAACGATGCGATACAAGGGAGGCTGGGCGATAAAAAGATGGCCCTCCTCGATCAGCGGCTGCATATAGCGGAAAAAGAAAGTCAACAGCAAGGTGCGGATATGGCTGCCATCCACGTCAGCGTCGGTCATGATGATTATGCGCCCATAGCGCAGTCCCGACAGGTCGAAACCTTCTCCAATACCAGTGCCCAGAGCGGAGATCAGGGCTTTGACCTCGTTGCTGGCCAGGATTTTGTCCAGACGGGCGCGCTCCGTGTTGAGGATTTTACCCCGCAAGGGCAAGATCGCCTGGAAGTGACGGTCGCGGCCTTGCTTGGCAGAGCCGCCGGCGCTGTCTCCCTCAACGATGTAGAGTTCTGTCTTCTGCGGGTCACGCTCGGAACAATCGGCCAGTTTGCCCGGCAAGGTGAGGCTTTCCAGGGCAGATTTGCGGATCACCAGGTCGCGCGCTTTACGGGCTGCGTCGCGCGCCCGCGCCGAAGTCAGGCATTTCTGCACGATCGCCTTCGCTTCGGAGGGATGCTCGTCCAGGTAAGTGCTGAAGGCTTCGCTTACCACCTGCTGGGCCAGGGTCTGCACTTCGGGGTTCATCAATTTGACTTTCGTCTGGCTCTCAAATTGCGGGTCAGGATGTTTGA
>MGOK01000046.1:5009-5340 GCA_001795335.1 Chloroflexi bacterium RBG_19FT_COMBO_55_16 | reverse complement strand
ATAAGCTGGTTTCGCGCGAATTTATCCCGGAGAATAGCTGCTTTCCCCTGAATGGAGTCCAAATCGGCGGTGATGACGTGGTGATCATCGCCGGTCCGTGCTCGATCGAAAGCCGCAGCCAGTTATTGGAGATTGCCTGGGCAGTGCGTGAAGCCGGCGCCCATGCCATTCGTGGCGGCGCTTATAAGCCTCGCACCTCCCCATATTCCTTCCAGGGCCTGGGACTGGAAGGTCTGGAGCTGCTGGCTGAGGTGCGCGAGACGGTTGGGCTGCCGGTGGTGACTGAAGTCATGACCCAGGAACAAATCCCCCTGGTCGTCCACTATGCGGA
>MGOK01000046.1:3988-4950 GCA_001795335.1 Chloroflexi bacterium RBG_19FT_COMBO_55_16 | reverse complement strand
CTAGCCAGCACCCCGTCCTGCTCAAGCGCGGAATGTCCGCTACCATCGAAGAGCTGCTCATGGCGGCTGAGTACTTGCTGTCGGAGGGCAACCGGAGGGTGATTTTGTGCGAGCGCGGCATCCGCACCTATGAAACCACCACCCGCTACACCACCGATATCAACGCCATTCCGGTGCTCAAATCTCTGACGCACCTGCCGGTCATCCTGGACCCGAGCCACAGCACCGGCAACTGGCAGTATGTCAGCCCGGTTGCCCGCGCAGGAATCGCTGCCGGGGCGGATGGCTTGATTGTGGAAGTGCATACGCATCCCGAAGAAGCGCTTTCGGATGGGAGCCAAAGCCTGAAGCCTGAAAAATTGGCCGAGTTGGTCAAGCAAGTCCGTTCCATCGCCCAGGCGATCGGGCGGGATGTTGCCCCTTGTCACGCTTTGGC
The DNA here is from genome assembly GCA_001795335.1 of Chloroflexi bacterium RBG_19FT_COMBO_55_16. The sequence goes on along the minus strand of MGOK01000046.1, from coordinate 4,514 downwards.
TGCTGCTCCTGCGGTGGAGGCTATGGTATGAAGAACGATGCAGAGGATGATCTTAACCGCCAGGACCTACTGTCATCTGCACGCGTAGCTATTGCCGGTCTGGGCCTGATGGGCGGTTCGCTGGCGATGGCGCTGCGCGGCCGGTGCGCTGCGTTGTTGGGGGTGGATCCCGATCCACAAATCGTCAGCATAGCCTGCGCCAAAGGGGTCGTCGATCGCGCTTCCGTTGATCCGGCCGAGATCTTTCCCCAGGCGGACCTGGTGATCCTGGCAGCACCCGTGCAGGGCATTCTGGGATTGTTGAAAGAGATGGACCATTTGCACCCAGGAGATGCAGTCGTGTTTGACCTGGGCTCAACCAAAAGCCTGGTCATGACTGCCATGGCTTCCTTGTCCGAGCGTTTTGACCCGCTGGGCGGGCACCCCATGTGCGGCAAAGAGAAATCATCCCTGGATTACGCCGACCCCGGCCTTTACCAGGGAGCCGCCTTTGTACTGTGCACGCTACCGCGCCCCTCCGCCCGCG
>MGOK01000046.1:2266-3956 GCA_001795335.1 Chloroflexi bacterium RBG_19FT_COMBO_55_16 | reverse complement strand
GTCGGGGCGCACCCAATCTGGCTGGATGCGCTCACACATGACCGCTGGATTGCCTCCACCAGCCATCTACCCTACCTCCTGGCAAATGCCTTGGTGCAGGCAATGCCCGTGGAAGCTGCCCTGTTGATCGGGCCTGGTTTCCGCAGCGCTTCTCGCCTGGCGGGAGGCTTTGCACCCATGATGCTGGATGTGCTACAAACCAACCGGGACTTTATTCTGGAGGCGATACTGAGCTTTCGCAACGAGCTGGACCGTCTGGAGAACCGCCTGCGCCAGGGTGACCGGCCTGGCTTGCAGGAACTCCTGATCAACAACGCCCGCCAACATGCACTTCTGTTGCAAGAACAGTCGGGTGGTTCCGGTCCGGTTGGAAAAGAGGGGTAATGTCTGATAGAAGCAAGACTCTGACAGTGACTCCGGGTAGTCCCTTGCGGGGGGAATACTGCCTGCCAGGCGACAAATCGCTTTCACATCGTGCCGCACTGTTCGCCGCGCTGGCGCAGGGGCAGAGTCGGATCGATCATTTTCTAGTCGCTGGGGTAACACAAGCCATGTTGGATGCGCTCAGCGACCTGGGGGTGACCTGGCGCCAGGAGGGGGAGCGGCTGTTTGTGGAAGGCAAGGGCTGGCAGGGTTTAAAACCGCCGCTGCGGCCGTTGAACTGCGGCAACTCTGCCACCACGCTACGTTTATTGGTAGGGGCCTTGGCGGCGACTGGGATGCCAGCGGTTCTGGATGGCGGACCTGGTCTGCGCAAGCGGCCCATGGACCGGATCGTGGAGCCTCTCCAGCAGATGGGGGTGGTGCTATCCTCGGAAGGCGGCTGCGCTCCGTTGTCGCTGGTGGTCTCCAAACGACCCTTGAAGCCCCTGGATTACACGCTGCCGGTCGCCAGCGCCCAGGTAAAGTCATGCTTGCTGTTGGCAGCCTTGGCTGCCAAGGGAACCAGCACTCTGCGCGAGCCGGGCCCCTCACGCGACCATACCGAAAGGATGCTACGCAGTATGGGCGCTGCAGTAGAATGCGAACAGCTTTCTATTGATGGCGGTTTCCAGTATGTAACCCGGCTTACCCCACCCAAGCCCCTCCTGTTAAAGCCATTAGACTTTACTGTTCCAGGCGATATTTCATCGGCTGCTTTCTTGATCGTGGCGGCGCTGATTACACCCGGCTCTGAGATCCACCTGCGCAATGTCGGGCTGAACCCCACCCGCACCGGCTTGCTGGATGTGCTGGCGGATATGGGTGCGGAGATTACCATCAAACCGCATGGCGACCAACAGGGCGAACCGGTGGGCGACTTGTCCGTGCATTCTTCCGTTCTTCACGGCACACAGGTTTCCGGGTCTTCAGTGGTGCGTATGATCGACGAATTCCCGGCCTTTGCCGTTGCGGCTACCTTTGCACAGGGACAGACAGAGGTCAGCCAAGCGGAAGAACTGCGCTTGAAAGAGTCAGACCGTATTTCCATGCTGTGCCGGGAACTGGCTTCGCTGGGGGTGCAGGTTTCAGAAGCCCATGACGGTTTCACTGTCCAGGGAGGCGTGCTGCCCCAAGGTGGGCAAGTAGATGCGCATTCCGATCACCGCCTGGCGATGTCCCTGGCGCTGGTAGGCCTAGCGAGCCAGGGTCCTGTCACCGTCCGGGGTGTCGAGATGATCGCCGAGTCCTTCCCGGAGTTCATTGAGGT
>MGOK01000046.1:0-2057 GCA_001795335.1 Chloroflexi bacterium RBG_19FT_COMBO_55_16 | reverse complement strand
ATGTCACCATCCCCCACAAACAGACCGTGATTCCCTTCTTGGATGAGCTTACCCCCACAGCGCTCGCAGTCGGTGCAGTGAATACGATAGTATATAAAACCGGGAAGCTGATCGGCGAGAACACGGATTGCCCTGGTTTCTTGGCAGACCTGGCTGCTCAGCTCGAAAGTGCCGGGTTGAGAGAGCTGCGTGACAGGACTGGAAATTCGGCGTTGGTCCTGGGAGCGGGTGGTTCGGCTCGGGCAGTTGTATTTGGCCTGCTCCAGAATGGCTGGCAGGTGTCCATCGCGGCTCGTCGTCCGGAACAGGCTCAGGAATTGATGCGGTCTGTGTCTTCTCGCCCTATGCTTGTGGGCGAGATGAATATGCTGCGCAGCGAAGCTGCCCAAAACATCCAATTGATCGTAAACACCACCCCGCTGGGCATGCACCCGAATGTAGATGACTCTCCCTGGCCTGCCAACCTGCCTTTTCCGAAGAAAGTATTTATTTACGACCTGGTATACAATCCTCCCGAAACGGCACTATTGCGGTCCGCCAGAAACTCCGGCCTGCCAGCCGCCAATGGCATCGGCATGTTGGTGAGGCAGGCGGTATTGGCCTTCCGCGCCTGGACTGGTCTGGAACCGCCCTGGGAAGTGATGTACCAGGCTGTAGCTGCCCAGGCGTGAAGCTTCCGCACCCAGCCCTGATGCTAGATCAAGAAAGGTTTTGGTTGATGATCAATACAACACAGCGAATTCAATCTCTTAACACACACTTCTTTGCCACGCTGGAGGCAAAGATCACTCTTCTACAGAAGGATGGGTGTGACATCATCCGCCTGGATGTGGGCACGCCGGATATGCCCCCCGCTCCTCATATCACAGCGACGCTTTCCAAAGCGGCCTCCCGCCCCGATGCGCACGGTTACCAGAATTACCGCGGCACCCCGGCTTTATGCCAAGCCTGGGCGGAAATGTACCGGCGGATTTATGCCGTAGACCTGGACCCGGAGCAGGAGGTCTTACCCTTGATGGGTTCTAAGGAGGGGATCTTCAACTTAATCCAGGCTTATATCGACCCAGGGGATGTTGTGTTGGTCCCTGACCCGGGCTATATGACCTACCGGCGCGCCACGCTGTTCGCGGGTGGCGAACCTTATGCCATGCCTCTGCTGCCTGAGTGCGGTTTCCTGCCCGATCTGCAAGCCATTCCAAGGGATGTCATCCGGCGTGCCAAGCTGCTTTGGTTGAATTATCCAAGCAACCCCACGGCTGCAACCGCCTCGGTCGGATTCCTAACAGAGGCTGTGGAATTTGCCAGGCAGCACGGGCTGCTGCTGTGTCATGATGCTGCCTATACCCAGGTGACTTTTGACAGTTACCGGGCGCCCAGCCTACTGGCTGTGCCAGGTGCGCAAGAGGTGGCGCTGGAGGTCAACTCTCTCTCGAAATCCCATAATATGGCTGGGTGGCGTTTGGGCGCGGCGGTTGGGAACTCTCAAGCCCTCAACGCGCTGTACCGGGTGAAAGCGAACGCTGATAACGGCCACTTTTTGCCCATTTTAGAAGCGGCTGTGGCAGCCATGACGGGCGAGCAGGATTGGATCAGAGATCGAAATGAGATTTACCGCCAACGCCGGGATGTGGTTGTCCAGGCCTTACATGGAGTCGGCCTGGCTTGCACGCTGCCGAAAGCCTCTCTATACGTCTGGTTCGCTATTCCGATTGGCTGGACTTCGGCTGCTTTCACCGACTTGTTGTTGGAGAAAGCCCAGGTAAGCCTGACGCCCGGACCGGTGTTCGGTGAGCGTGGCGAGGGCTATATCCGCCTGGCTTTCACAGAACCGCTCGAGCTTGTGACCGAAGCCATGCGGCGTGTGGTCTCGGTGGTAGGAGGATTGTGATGGCTTTACGTTTCATGACTTCTGGCGAGTCTCACGGCCCGGCGGTGGTGGCGATCCTCGAAGGGCTGCCAGCCGGGTTGGCGCTGCCGGTCGAAGTGATCAATATAGAATTGAGTCGACGTCAGCAGGGGCTGGGAGCCAGCCCGCGTATGAAGCTAGAAAAAGACAC
>MGOK01000045.1:3334-10672 GCA_001795335.1 Chloroflexi bacterium RBG_19FT_COMBO_55_16 | reverse complement strand
TGTCTTTCCTTCCCTTTTACATTCGAAATATGTAGTCAATGCAAAATGGAAGTCGTGGTCTAATTTACGGAGATTTCCAAGAGCCAAATTTGGATCATGTTCTCCAATATTGCGAATGCGATCAGCCCATCCATCAAGAAGCGACGGTAACGCAAATCCTGCACTGTGCTGTTTGGTCTGCAAATTCCTAACCCGGACAAGCCGGAACCAAACAGGTTAAAGCGAAGAGGGAAAGTTGCTCAACAGGACGGGGCCTAAAGCACCCTACACAAGTCATGAACGAGGCAAGCTCAAAGGCTTCCTCAGACTTGAAATCGCGAGGTAAGCAAATTGCTTCCTCAAGAAGTGGCAACTTTCCCTCGTCCAGATTGTAGCATAAATTCATGGACTTTCACATCTTGCCTCTTGATCCGAACTCGGTTACATTTCATCCTATCTGGTTTATTCCGGAGGGACGAATGGCAACCGAGCTTCTGACGGAGAAGTACAGAGACGCATTAGACGGCCTCCTGCATTGCTATGACCGGGTCGTCTTGACCGGCAGTATCCAACCGTGGTGTTATGCCCAAGGCATGACCGGCTATCTTTACGCACACGGCATTCGCATTTTCGACTATGCCCAGTTTGCGCAACCCCTGCGGGAGCAAATCTGTGCCCATGCCGCAGCGCTGGCGCAGGAGGCCGGTCTCGAAATCGAATACATTCGCAAGAAGAATTTTCGCAAAGAAGACCGCATTCGCGCCATTCTGGATCAACGCGGTGAGCAGCCGGGGCTGGTGCATATCTTCTCCGCCTTGGAGCCTTGCTTTTCGTACAAACCCTGGCATAACAAGCAGACCGGCAAAACCTATCTGAAGCTGGATAGTGGCAAATGCCTGCATTACTACTTTTACTTCATCCATGAGCAACTCGGTCTGTGCTATCTGCGCGTGCCGACCTGGTGTCCCTTCCGCTTGCAGTTCTACTTCAATGGGCATGCATGGCTGGCGGCCCAACTGAAACAGAGAGGGGTGGCCTTTGAATTGCTCGATAATGCCTTTGCCCACATTAGCGACTATGCCCTGGCCGATGAACTGGCGCAACAACTGGATGTAGAACAACTCCATGCCTGGTTAGATGCCCTCGTCCAGCAGTATTGCCCGGTCGTTCCTCAACTGAACCAGCGCTATCACTGGAGTATCTGGCAAGCGGAGTATGCCACCGACCTGGTCTTTCGCAGCCCAGCGACCTTGCAAGCCTTTTACCCGCTTCTCCTGGAAACCCTGATCTCAGCCGTCAAACCGGCGGACATTGCCACCTTTTTAGGCCGTAAATTACACGGCAATTACCAAGGCGAGCTGGGTAACCGCTTCAACCAACGCTGGCTGGGAAGTCGCCTCAAGCATCAGATGGGACCGGTTTCGATCAAGCTGTACGACAAATTCAACCTGATCTTGCGCATCGAAACCACCGTCAACAATGTCGCCTTCTTCAAGCATTATCGCCAGGTGCAGCATCGGGATGGCACCGCCTCGCATAAGTGGGCCCCGATGAAAAAGACCATCTACAGTCTGCCGCCCTTACGCGAAGTCTTGCAGGAGGCCAATCAGCGTTACCTCAAATTCATCTCGGCAATCGCTACCCCAGAAGTCGGCGTCGAGAAACTGCATCGCCTGGCTGAGACCCAGGTGGAGAACGATCATCGCTTCAAGGGCTTTAATCTCCTCTCGGAGGAGGATGCCGCCTTATTTCGCACCTTGCTGCGCGGAGAGTTCACCATCAGTGGTTTCACGGCCAAGGAGCTGCGCCAACTGCTCTCAGACAAGAACCCAGGCCAGATGACCCGCTTGCTCAGGCGTCTTCGGGCACATGGACTCATCAAGAAGGTGAGCAAGCGTTACAAATACTACCTGACTGAGTTCGGGAGACAGGCCGCGACGATGGCTTTGAAACTGCGCGAGTTGACCGTTATCCCCGAACTCGCCTTAGACTGCCCTCAAGTAGCCTAACTTGCTTGTTTTTTGTGCAAGGATTCAACTATAAAGGTACTAAATTCAGTAAATCACGGATTCAGGTAATACATGAGTTTGGATAGACATGACAGAGCCATAAATTGCCTCCACCGCGCGAACCAGCAAGCGAGTGAAGCGGTGAAAGCGGAAGCGCCTGGAATCCACCCGTCGCGGTCCTGGAGCCATCAACCGGGTGAATACCCAGCGCAAGAAGACCCAGGTGTTGACCAGAACCAAGCCCACTGCAAGCAAGAAGAAGCGCAGGGCAGGATTGCGCGAAGTGGTATGAGCTCGCACCTGACGCATCGAGCGATAGCTGCACTCGATGCCGAAACGCCGGCGATAGCGTGCATGGATCTGCTGGGGTTTCCAGTCGAGCTGGATGACGATGAAAGCCAGCCACTTGCGGCGTCGCTTGCCGGTCTTATCGGGCACCAGGCTGGCGAACAAGGCCAGGTTGGCGGTGGTGCCATCCTTGAAGGTGTGGTCCGTGCGATAGCTTTGGCGGCCCCGGCAGAGGGCGCGGGTACCACCCTGTTTGCCGCGAATAGGGCAGGCAATGATGGCAGGTTGACGAATATCGGTCAGATAGCGGATGATCGGCCCGGCAGCAAAGGCTTTGTCCATGTAGAGCACCCGGAAGGTGAAGTTCAGGGTTTTCAGCCTGGACAGCAGGGTCTGGAGTACAGTCAATTTCTCTTCGCCTGGCAGCACGTAGTGGATCGCCAGGGTCAGACGTACCTGCCGCCAGATGACATAGGCGCTGGCAAAACGGATAAAGTGGGTGGTGCCCTTCTTGGCTTGCCCTCTGCAGGTCACGGCCAACAGGTCAGGACGCTTGCCGTAAAACGGCTCGTCATGCAAATCGATGGCCACTTCGATCCCTTCCCGCTTCATCGCTTCCGGGATGCTCGCCGCCAGAGCCGCATTCATCTCCGCTTCCTGTTCTCGCAGTTTTGCCACCTGCAGCGCTGCATTCAGATATTCGCGCACTGTGTTGCTGGCGGCTACGCCAGCCAGGTCCTGGCAGGCCGCCTCGACGCTGCTGCGCTCAGCACTGGCCTTCAAGATCACATCCAGCACCATCTCCGTGGTGCAGCGATAGCCATTGACTTCCAACGTAAGGTGCTCTGTCAGGGTGCTCATCGTTTGTTGACGTACTTTTTCGGCGGTCAATCGATATTCGGGTATCATTGGGGCAGGCCTCCTTCGGTTTCGGTTTGGTTTGCTCACCTTAACCTTCTACCGAAGTTGGCCTTTTGTCAACTAAAATCGTGATTTACTGAAATTACAAGGTCGGGTTTGAATGCGCCCTTGATGCGGTCGAGCGGTCAGAGAGGTTGATCCTATTCTGGAAGGCTGAAGCATTGGGCGCGTTGGCATTTGTCCACCTTGCTAAAGGTGAATTGTCTGAGGTTGAGGCGATCATTCAGCGGATCGATAATTCTGGCCAGAAACCGGCGGCCTATTTCTACACAACGCATGTTGCTCTGGCGGAGTGCGAGTTCTGGCTGAAGAAGCAAAACAACGAACGTTTATTCCAGGTAACCGATCTTTTCTTTCAAAAGCTTGACCAGGGTGATAATTCGATTTTTATCCCGTATGCACATTATTACCGGGCCGAGGCTCTTAGACAGATGGGAATGCAGGAGCAAGCTGGGGAGGCCTTCGATTTGGCTGTGCATATTTCCAGAAATACCAGCCAACGCCAGGTTTTATGGAAAACTCTGGCTGCGCAAGCCAGCTTTCAACTCGGCCTGGGAAACCAGGAAGCTGCTAGAGAGAGCGCTAGAGAAGCCTGGGGTGTGATCCAATATATTGCCGAACATACCGGCGCAGTGGATTTAAGACATTCATTCTTGAATTTGCTCGTGGTGAAGGAAGTAGCGGGCCTGGTTCTCAGAGCGGATCAGCGTCCGCTTAATCCAGAAACAGGAACAATGCACCCAGATTGATTTCTTCAAGAACTGGTGAAAAGATAAGATCCCCTGAGGTAAGGCCGCCAGGGGATCTTGGGGTGGAACTCAATTTAATTGGCCAATCTGAAATTACTGGACCGTGAATTCGAGGGTTTCCTTCAACTCCCCGTTCAAATACAGCTCGACTTTGTAAGTTCCAACCGGCCAGGGACCTTGATTGCTCAACTCAAAATGAAGCGATCCAGTCCCACTGGTTACTTCTGCTGAGTCGATGAAGGTGTTCGGTTGTTCACCCTCAATGTCCACCGCAGACCAATCTGCCTTTACTACTGTATCATCCGGAGCGTTTGCCAAGTCTGCGACACAGTAAAAAGTTTCCTCTGGCGTGAAGACGGTGGTAGGATCAGTCCCATCATAATCCCTGGCCATGCGAGCATTCTGCAAGCCTGCAGTAGAGGCGCTAAAGCCGCAAGCCAGAACGGATAAGAACAACAGCACGCCAGCAAAGATCAAAGAAAGTCTTCTTTTGTCCATGAGCTTTTCTCCTTATTTATCCAATGATGATTCGAGCTACTCACCACTACGTAGGTTTCCAGGTCTCCGGTCGAAAATCTCCTGTCTCCGTTCCGATCTCGGCCAGTCTCCATTCTCTAAGTCGGTGATAGTCCTTGCCTTGTTTGTGCTCGACCCCTGGTTGGCACGGGTCTTCTGGGGGAAAGCATACCTGTGAGTAGTTCTTCAGGGCGGCAGAATATTCGCCAAGCAAGGTTTGTAGATCCCCGACGGCTTCGCAAAGATAAGCTTTGTCCGGGTATCCGAGATCAAAAGCAGTTTGGAAATGGCCTGGTGCGGCAAAATTGGCATGGACTGAGCGGGCTTAATCTCCAGCAAGTTCGTAATACCCAGCCGCAACGCTCTCAGGCCAGCCTGGAAGTAATGAAAGGCGATCTGAGCCGAGAGGTTTGTGGGGCCGGCTTGAGAGCGTGGCCGGTTAACGCGCGCATTCGCGATGCGGCGATGAAGCAGGCGCCGGCAGGCAAGTGAAATCTGTTCATAAACTAAACTGCGTAATTTCTCATGATTGAAATCGTAGATAAGTTCGCCATCACCTCCCATTTCTTTAATTTCTGTAATCAGGCTCCGGGACAACAATCCTTCGAGACTCTGGATTGCTTCATCTTCTCCTTGACCACTGTCTTCCCGGAGGGTGTCAAAGCCAAAGGAACGTCCGATGACCGCGGTTGTACTAAGTATTTGCATCTCCATGTCACTGACTTGGGAGAGACTGAAACGCAGTAGTTCCTGGACGCTCCCAGGAATTGGCCAGTCTCCAATTATGGGAGAAAGCCCTGGTTGTGGTAAGGAAGCCGGGTATTCCAAGATGAAGTATGGTAAACCTTCCGTTTCCTGGAAAAGCCGGTCGCCCAAGGTCTCCGTAAACTCGAAGTCTTCCAGAGAACTAAGCAGCTGTTTGACCTTTGCCCGGTTAAAGCAGGCCAATGAAATAATCGCACCTCGCCGGGCACGTTGAACTTCAGCCAATAGCTGTCGGAAGCTTTGATTCGGAGGCACCTCCTCTCCGCGCCAAGTACCCTGGATTAACATAGGTCTTCCAATTGAGCGGCTTACCAGATAGATCAGCAAGTCGGCTGTCGCGATGTCTACCCATTGTAGATCATCGATGAATTGAACTCCAGGAACTGGCCCACGGGTTAGTACTAAAATAAAGCGGTGGCTGGCTTCGAAAAAGCGGCTTTGCGCGCCTGCATCTTCCAAAGGTGGAATAGAGTGGGCAATCTGCCGTTGGTTAACGAGTTCCGGAAGCAGGCGGGTGAGCTCTGAGAGGAGTTCTTCTGGAACGTTGGCCAACCAGTTCGAGTGGGTTGGCAGGTTGATGGCAGCGTGTAAGCCTGCTGATGGTGGGCCGTAAGATAAAGTGTTCTCACCCTGGTATGCTCGGGCGCTGATCGTGATCGCACCTAGCACAAACGCGTGGGCGAGAAACTCTTCTGCCAGGCGAGTTTTCCCGACACCAACCTCGCCTTCAATGACAATGAAGAATGCATCTGACTGGGCTGAGGCATATTCAGAAAGAAGCCGGTCAAACTCAAAAGACCTGCTGATGAGAGGAAGGTGTTTTGGGTGATCGCCAGCTGCGTGAGAAACGGTCAAACGAGCTTGTGCCAGGGATGTCGAGAAAATCTGTCGTGAGCGGTTGGTGTTCAAAGTATCAGACCCAACGGCAGATTTAACGTGGATTGTGTCCGACTTAAACCTCCACGTGCATGAGATTGATCCAATTCAGCCCAGAATAAGGCAGCCAGAGTATCGCGAGGGTGGCTTTGACCGGCCACAACCAGATAAGCCAGCAGAGCAATAGCTTTGCGAGTATCGGTTTCGATGAGCTCCCCGCCACATTCGAGGCGAGTTGATACCAGCAGGAATAATTTCATTTGAGGCAAGGAGAGACCTCCCTGAAGATAGGACAATTTTACTCTAAAAAATGGTATCTATAGAATGTCTTACTGAAGAGCTAGGTTATGTAACGATTAGCGTAACGTTTAGAAGACGGTTGAAGATTTATCTTGGAGAAAATAGAGATAAATAGGAGATTAAATATGCGCAAAACGTAAATAGTTGAAGAGATACCAGGAGCATGTTGATCGAGTTCAACGAACGATGCTGACAGAATTGTACCCAAGGACTAATCTGAAAAGTGAACCGTTATTTGATGAATTGAGTGTATGGTTAATGTACTACAATTACCAGCGCATACACGGCTCTCTGGGATTTACACCTGTAGATAAGCTCTGTCAACGCCTTTACGATGCACCGACAAGTGACGATGTTTTTGATGCTATTGATCCTGCCAAAGTGAGATTCCGAGATCGGGAATATGAATAAGTTCAGATGATCGCTCAGCTCAAGAGTGCAGAGCCACAGCCTATAAGCAACAGTTATTGCAGAAAAATGGCTTGTTCGACGAATCGCCTCACCCAATATTCGCTCAGGGACAGAAATGTTAAACAAGTGCCATTGACAGAATGTCTGTGATTTATTCAGGTGATCTATGTGGACGACGAGTCTTTCTCGTTTATGATGCCTGAAGGACACATGTTTGCTGCCATGAATACCTTCAGCGTTGCTGAACAAGACGATGTCACCGTGATCCAGGTACAAGCGCTAATGCGGGCAAACGATCCTCAATATGAGCTCAGTTTCAGACTTGGTCTTGGGCATAAGGCAGAGGATGGATTTTGGCTACACACGCTGCAGTCCCTGGCTGCTGATTTCGGGGTGAAAGGTATTCCGCAGCAACTAGTTACCCTGATTGATCGGCGTGTACAGTGGAAGTATAGTAAAAATATCTGGAAAAAAGCGGCCATCCGCACGGCAATTAACATGCCTATCCACCTGGTGAAGAAACT
>MGOK01000045.1:2988-3266 GCA_001795335.1 Chloroflexi bacterium RBG_19FT_COMBO_55_16 | reverse complement strand
CTATTACACTGGCGGAGGCTGGTCTATCGACCCTGGTTGTCGAAGCGCAAGGGACAATCGGGGGCGGGATGCGGAGTAAAGAGCTAACCCTGCCAGGGTATGTCCATGATGTCTGTTCGTCGATCCACCCGATGGGCGTCGCTTCGCCTTTTTTTCGAGGGCTCAAGTTCGAAGAGGAAGAGTTGGAATGGGTGCATCCTCCAGCACCTCTGGCCCACCCATTTCCGGATGGGACGGCAGCGATCCTGGATCGCTCGACACTTGTGACCGGTGATTTG
>MGOK01000045.1:282-2945 GCA_001795335.1 Chloroflexi bacterium RBG_19FT_COMBO_55_16 | reverse complement strand
TGGTGGATAGCTGGCAAGCCTTGCTTGAAGATATCCTTGGACCATTCCCACTCCCTCCGAAACATCCTCTGTTTTTGATCCGATTTGGATTAAGCGCTTTACGATCCGTCACTGGATTAGCGCGCGATTATTTTAGGGGGCGGAATGCCCGTGCCCTCTTTGCCGGCCTGGGAGCCCATTCTATGCTCTCATTGAATAGTCCAGCGAGTGCATCTTTTGGGTTGGTGTTGGGATCATTGGGGCATGCGGTCGGTTGGCCAGTGGCGCGAGGGGGTTCACAGGTTATTGCCGATTCTATGGCAGCTCGCCTGAAGGCAATGGGGGGAGAGATACTTACGGGATTTCGAGTTACTTCTCTCAACCAACTACCCGAATATCGGATATTACTTCTGGATATTACACCTCGGCAGGTCCTGGAGATTACAGGCGAGCGCCTACCTGCACGCTATCGCAGCCAACTCAGGAGATATCGGTATGGATCAGGAGTTTTCAAAATCGATTGGGCATTAAAAGAACCGATCCCCTGGCAGGCTAGAGAATGCTTTCAGGCTGCCACAGTACATGTTGGCGGGGATCTGGAAGCAATCGCGGCAGCTCAGAGCGCAGTTTGGAAAGGTGAAGCGGCAAAGGAACCCTTCGTGATCCTGGCGCAGCCCAGCTTATTCGATGGGTCACGAGTACCGGATGGAAAACAACTTGCCTGGGCATATTGCCATGTGCCGCATGGTTATCCGCTCGATATGACTGAAAGGATCGAAGCGCAAATCGAGCGGTTCGCGCCGGGTTTTCGACAGGTAATCTTGCAGAGGAGTACGTTCAACCCGCCTGAGATGCAGGCATATAAAGAAAACTATGTGGGGGGAGATATTAACGGAGGCGTGCAGGACTTAGGCCAGTTGTTTACGCGGCCAACCTGGAGCCTAAAGCCATACCGTACGCCAGTAATAGGGATGTATATTTGTTCCTCTTCGACGCCGCCGGGTGGTGGGGTGCATGGAATGTGTGGCTTCCACGCTGCCAAAACCGCGCTCAAAGATCTAAAGATTATCTAATATTAATCGGGTTGTGGAGATAGTATCGGTAAGGAGGAGGCTGCTTATAAAGCAAAGGCAGTCTATGACATCCGGCGAATTGCGCATAGTCTTGTTTGGATTATCATTTCCTGAAAACAATTATATCTAGTACTTCAAGGCTGAAATAAGGCCAGGGATGTGGTAGGATGATCTATCTTTGAGTGAAAGGTGGAAGGTCATGCCAGGTCCAAAACCACTGGAGATCATTTTGAAAGATGCCGAACGCCAGGAATTGGAGAAGCTGGTGCGTCGGCATACAACGGAACAGCAAAAAGCCTTGCGCGGACGGGTCGTTTTGTTGGCCGCGGCTGGTAAGAACACTCCTGAAATTGCCAGGGAATTGAAAACCTCCCTGGATACCGTACGGTTATGGCGGCGACGCTGGTTGGACTTGCAACCGATCGCGCTGAAGGATTTGAGCGTAGCAGAACGTCTCGAAGACTTGCCTCGCCCCGGGACGCCACCCCGTTTGACAGCCGACCAGATCTGCCACATGGAGCAAATGGCCTGTGAGAAACCGGAAAAATCGGGGCGGCCGATCAGCCAATGGACCGGTCGCGAGATTGCAGATGAACTGGTGAAGCGAGGGATTGTCGACACAATCTCTGCTCGGCATGCCTCCCGGCTGCTCAAAAAGGGGGCCTCCAGCCGCACCTGATCCGTTACTGGTTGACCCAGGAAGCGGATGAGCGGTTCGATGAGAAGGTGAATGACATCAATGCGCTGTATCAACAAGCTCCAGAACTGGTAAAAAAGGGCGAAGCCGTGCTGAGTACCGATGAAATGACCGGCGTTCAAGCCCTGGAACGAAAACACCCAGGTCTGCCTATGGCGCCTGGCCAAGTCGAACGCCGGGAGTTTGAATACATTCGGCATGGAACCTTAGCTTTCATCGTCAACTTTGAAGTGGCTACTGGCCAAGTAGCTACAGTTTCCTGTGGCAGCTCGCGCAACGAAGCTGATTTCATGCAGCATATCCAACACACGGTTGAATCCTCCCCACGGATAGCCAGGTGGCACTTCGTTGTAGACAACCTCAACACCCATCAGTCGGAATCCCTGGTGCGCTATGTGGCCGACGAATCCGATCTCGCCTTCGATTTGGGCAGCAAAGGCAAAAGCGGTATTCTGCAATCGATGGAAACTCGGGCCGCCTTCTTAGCTGACCCCTCCCATCGGATTGTTTTCCACTACACGCCAAAGCATGCCTCCTGGATGAACCAGGTGGAGATCTGGTTCAGCATCTTGGTCCGTAAACTGCTCAAACGAGGGAATTTCACCTCCGTAGCAGATCTGAAAGCGAAAGTCTTGGCATTCATCGAGTACTTCAACCAGAGCATGGCAAAACCTTTCAGATGGACCTATCAAGGCAAAGCCCTCACCGCGTAACACCAGGCTTTTTTAAGCCTTGCTGTACTAGGGGATTAATCCATCCCGTGAGAAGTTTCCGCGTCCAGTCGACCATAGAACCCGCGCCCCGGCTGTACCGGGCAAGTCGTAGGCGACCACTCCGGAGTGCGCCGTGTTGAGCACGACCTCCAGGTCCGGGTCGCCGTCGATATCCGCCAGGGTTGGGGCGGGCAGGGCGCC
>MGOK01000045.1:0-109 GCA_001795335.1 Chloroflexi bacterium RBG_19FT_COMBO_55_16 | reverse complement strand
AACGGAAAAAGCCCTCGCCGGGGTGGTTGACTGCATAAGGCCAGTCCCCGTGCTCCGTTTTATCCAGCCAGAAGGCGTGCACCCGCCCATCATAGGCGGCGAAAAGGAT
>MGOK01000044.1:1605-12320 GCA_001795335.1 Chloroflexi bacterium RBG_19FT_COMBO_55_16 | reverse complement strand
GCATAATCGTTGGCGAAATTCGCGATGAGGCTGCCTTAGACATGTTGCAAGCGATGAACACCGGTCACGATGGTTCCATGACGACAGCTCACTCAAACAGCCCTCGCGACTCATTAACGCGCATTGAAACAATGGTGATGATGGCCGGGATGGAAATGCCCGTACGAGCTATTCGCGAGCAGATTTCCTCGGCAATAGACCTTGTGATCCATCAGGAACGATTGCGCGACGGCACGCGTAAAGTGATCCAGGTCACCGAGGTGTCCGGCATGGAAGGCGAGGTGATCACCATGACCGATTTGTTTATATTCGAGCAGTCCGGTTTTGAGAATGGAAAAGTGATTGGCCGTTTCCGTCCAACCGGCCTGAGACCCAAGTTTATGGAAAAGATCGAAGCTGCGGGAATCCACCTGCCGGCATCAGTCTTCGGCATTGGTGACCGGAAGCGTTATTAATGATCAGAGGGTAAGCGCGATGGAACTCATCTTGTTAGTTGGTGGTGGTTTGATCCTATTGTTGCTAGCGTTTGGGGTGATCATTACGGTTTCCAATGAGCGCTCTCTTGTCGAGGAGCGCCTTGGCCCTTATCTTAAGGAAGAGAAGATAAGAAAACCAGGGGAAAAGGCATCGCCGGTTGGCGAATGGCTGAACAAGCGCGTCGAACGTTCTTCCTGGGGGGGAGGGATTGCTCGAGAACTGGCACGCGCTGACCTGAAGCTCAAACCTGCCGAGTACATTGCCCTGATGGTGATCGTAGGGATCGGGGTTGGGGTTGTAGGCTGGTTCTTCGGAGGGCGTAGCTTGGTCTTCAGCCTGGTCGGCGTTTTGGTGGGTATATCACTGCCGCGCATCTATGTCCGCCGCCAGCAAGGACGGCGCTTAATCCATTTCAGCGAGCAGCTGCCCGATATGCTGAACCTGGTGGTGAATGGATTACGCGCTGGTTATTCTATAATGCAAGCTATGGAAGCCGTGAGTAAGGAACTTCCTCCCCCCATCAGCGACGAATTTCGACGCGTTGTTCAAGAGATGCAGTTGGGCCTGCCGATGGAGCGCACCCTGGATAACTTATTACGCCGCATCCCGAGCGATGACCTTGACCTGACGGTCGCGGCGATGAATGTTCAGCGCGAAGTCGGTGGTAACCTGGCTGAAATTCTAGATACTATCTCGTATACAATTCGTGAACGCGTGCGGATTAAAGGCGAAGTGCGTGTTTTGACCTCCCAGGTGGTCTATTCAAGCCGGTTCTTGTCTGCCATGCCAGTGCTCATCACTCTCATCTTATATTGGTTGAACCGGTCTTATATGATGATGTTTTTCGATCCGGAAACCAGGATGGTCGGTATCCCCATGTTGGTCTTTGGCGGCATGATGATCGTGGCTGGTTATTTTGTAATGAATAAAATTTCCGCCATTGAAGTATAGGTGAACAAAGGCTGGAGGTGGCGTCATGTTATGGTTGGCGATAGTAGGAGGTGTAATTGTCCTGGGGGCAGTCATTTTGGTGATCATTGGCCTCAAGGATTCCAGGGGCGAAGATCCGTTACAATCGCGCCTGGTGAAATTTGCTGAACGAGGTGAAATCACTGATTTAGAGGTGATAGAACTCTCGCAACCTTTGACGGATAGAGTAATTTACCCGATTGCGCGGCGGTTAGGCGAATTGGCTATGCGTGTTACGCCGCAGAACGCCATCCAGCAAACCGCTCAAAAACTGGAATTGGCGGGAAATCCGAAAAGATTGGATCCTACCTTATTCTGGGCGTTACGCATCGCCGGTATCTCTCTGGGAGTACTCTTATTCTTCGTGGCGACGGTTGCTCCGCAAGGCAGCTTCTTGAAGGGACGCGGTTTATTGATCTCCATCCCGGCTGGCGCCTTAGGATTCTTCTTGCCGGAGCTGTGGCTGCGCGGCAAGATCAATCGCCGCCAGTCCGAGATCCGCAAGGCAATGCCGGATTCCCTCGATTTATTGACGGTTTGCGTCGAGGCTGGCTTAGGGTTTGACGCAGCCATGGCTAAGGTCTATGAGAAGTGGAACAATGAGCTTTCAATTGGTTTTGGAAGGGTGATCCGGGAAATCCAATTGGGGAAATTACGGAAAGATGCGCTGCGAGACATGGCTGAACGAATGGGCGTTTCGGAAATGACCAGTTTCGTGGCGGCTGTGATCCAAAGCGAACAGCTGGGGGTGAGCATGGCCAAGGTTCTGCACATCCAGGCTGATCAGATGCGGGTCAAGCGGCGTCAACGCGCTGAAGAGGCGGCACATAAAGCGCCGATCAAGATGCTGATCCCGATGGCGATCTTGATTTTCCCCTCGATTTGCATTGTTTTGTTGACACCGGCCTTTTTGATGCTGTTGAGATCAAGCCTGGGAGGGGTGCTGGGTTTCTGATGGATTTATACTATAATGATGAATATGGCTCAATCGTCCACCCTGGCTTTCCGGATATACCAGAACTTATGGGCCAGTCTGGATTTAGTATTTCCGCCGAGTTGTGGCGGCTGTGGTCGCCCGGGAGCACGCTGGTGCCACGATTGCCAATCAGACGTTCGAACTGTAGAACTGCCGCTTTGTGAGCGGTGTGGGCAAAGTCTAAACCTTCCCGGTGAGTGTGAAAATTGTAGGACCAGCCCGCCTTATTTTACGGCGGTGAGATCTTGGGCGGTCTTTGAAGGTCCGGTCCGAAAGGCAATCCATCGTTTGAAATATAAGCGGGACATCAGCCTAGGAGTGATTCTGGCACAACCGTTGATCGCTTACCTGCGAGAATTGGACTGGGTTGTCGAGGGGATCATTCCGGTTCCATTAGGGGTTGCACGTCTGCGAGAGCGTGGATATAATCAAGCTATCTTACTCGCCCGGCCACTTGCCATGGGAAGCGGTAAACCTTATTTTCCCAAGGGGTTGATTAGGGCGCGTGAGACTCGATCACAGGTGGGCCTTTCGTTTACTCAACGACGAGATAATGTCACAGGGGCGTTCCAGGCGCGGTCGAAATGGGTGACCGACCGATGTGTTCTGGTTGTGGACGATGTTTCCACAAGCAACGCCACCTTGGATGCTTGCGCAAAGGCTTTATTAAATGGTGGAGCAAGAAAGGTGTATGGATTGACATTGGCAAGAGCTGGTCGCCAGCATGTTCAGAATGGCCAGGCATAAACCGGTGGTAAAATTTTGTTCTTGAGGAGGAATACAGATGGCGCTCCAAGTTGAAATCACAGGCAGGAACATGGAAGTGACGGATCGTTTGAATGAATACGTAACCAAAAAAGCATCCAAGCTGGATCGTTATTTGAATGAGATTGATGAAGCTCGCGTTGATCTGGCTTATGTCAAGTCGGCGCGCAGCGCGTCTGATCGGCAGGTCGCGCAAATTACTGTGCGGGGGAAGGGGTTCATCCTGCGTTCCGAAGAACGGGCCGATGATATTTTCTCTGCATTAGACACTGCGCTAGAAAAGATGCAACGCCGAATAGAACGCTACAAAGGCAAACGTAACCGGGGGCGCGGAGATGGCAAGTCGGCTGCGGAGGTCGTCCCCCTGATAGATGCTGAAGAGGAAGAGATCGCAAAACCGATCATTGCCCGGCGCAAACACTTCCTTGTCACACCAATGGACGAATCGGAAGCCATCGAGCAGATGGGCCTTCTGGGCCATGAAAATTTCTTTGTGTTCTACAATGCCTCGACCAACGCCATCAACGTGCTCTACCGCCGGAGAGATGGCAACTACGGTTTGATCGAACCAGAGATCGGCTAAATCTCCTCATGTTAAACGAAGGTGGCGGAGTCAATTCACTCCGCCACTTTTTCGTTTCGACGCTGATACCAATTGTAATTGCTGAATTAACTGGATGGTTGATGACTTCCGTCGGAGGAAATTTCTGTGGGTAAAGGCTGACAAGTGACGTGGTAATAGTGAAATCCACCCCGGGCGGGCATGATTTCGAGCACCTCCAGGATCTCTAATGTCAGGTCGCTCAGGCGTACCTGTTCGCCAACGTAGGGTTTATGATCCAAATTGGCAATACCACCGGGATGATCCATGCCGATCACCACATAACTGACTTTGTAAATGGTCATATTTCCCCCTTTACCGTTCGCTCAGATTTCGGTGACGCAATTTAAAAGACAGGTCTGCGGCGATATTCCGGATGATCTTAAACCCGATGCTTGCGTCCTGCTGGAAAAGCTGCTCGAACTGCTCAAAATGAATCCCTTGGGTTATTGTAGGTTCTTCCACAGCGCGTACAGTGGCTGAACTCAACCCTTGATCGACCAGAGCCATCTCTCCGACGATCTGCCCCGCGCCGAGGTTCACCACTACCCGCTGGGGAGCTTCCAGGAAAACTTCCACAAAACCCTTGGTAACAATGAATAATTCCTCACCTGGAGTCCCCTGTTTGGTGAGTAAATCGCCGCGATGGAATCTCCTCTCCTCACAGATAGCAGCTACTTTTTCTAGTTCGGTTTCGGTCAAGCCATCGAACAGCTCGACTTTCCTCAAGAAATCCTTCAAATCCATCCTGGCCTCCTTAGAGCTTAATCTTATCTTAATTATTCTTAAGCGGATAGGGGAATATTTATGATTGTATCGAATGGTTGACTTGGGTGAACATTAGGGTTACACTTTTCAGCATCAAATTATTTAGGAGCTGCATGAATGGCAGACGACCAATATGCCAGAATTCAACAGCTGGCTGATTTAATTACCGACCATGAAATTGACCAACCGGCTATCGAGCAAGCCGTTCGAATTATCTTAGAAGCAGTGGGCGAAGATACAGGGCGAGAAGGTCTAAGCAGAACGCCTGAGAGGGTGGCTCAGATGTACAGCGAGCTGTTGGCAGGCTACCGCACGGATCCCCATATCCTGGTTAACGATGCTATGTTTGAAGTAACCTATGACGAAATGGTGTTGGTACGCGATATTGAATTTTATAGCCTTTGCGAACACCATCTGTTGCCATTCTTAGGTCGGGCGCACGTAGCCTATATTCCGAAAGGCCGGGTGATCGGATTATCGAAGATCCCGCGGATTGTGGATCTTTTTGCCCGTAGATTGCAGCTTCAGGAGCGGATGACACGCCAGATTGCGGACTTTGTCGATGAGTTGCTCGACCCCCATGGCGTGGCAGTCGTGGTAGAAGGGATTCATATGTGTGCGATGATGCGGGGTGTGCAAAAACATGAAGCGCGGATGACTACTTCAGCCATGCTGGGCGCGTTCCGCAGCAGTATCGCCACCCGGCAGGAGTTCCTGGACAATATCTCGCGGGGCGCGGCGCCGATGAAGTTCTAGTTGTGGGAATTGTGGGGGAAAGGTTCTTGGTTCAAGTGAAGCGGGTGAGGGTGGATGGGAGTTGACCTAATCAGGCGGTCGGCGATGGTAGAGATCGGTTCTCCAGTTTCTGGATGCGTATAGCCGCCATCTATCTCTGCAACAGGAATACAGAGGTGAGCCTGGCGCCACAGGTCTGGCTCAATTACCTGGCCATCGTAAATCAAAATATCAAGATCGATTGTGCGGGGCGCGTTGGGATCTGGTGTGCGGATGCGCCCGAGCTGGGCTTCGATCGGGCGGAGAACCTGGTCGCGCAATTCCTCAATGGAAAAGGGGGTGTAGATCAAGGCTGCCGCGTTCAGGAATTTTGGTCCAGACCCGCTCACAGGCGGGGATTCCCAGGCGCTCGACAGGGTTATAATGCGCATAGACTTGCGTAATAAGGCGATCGCCCGGGGAAGATTAACCTCCGGGGCGATATTCGAGCCGAGACCCAGATAAACCGCGTGAAGATTACCCTTCCCGGCTTCTTTCAATTTCAACTCCAACGGAACGAGCGAACCGGCCAGCATGCGGCTTTTCGACTCGCACACGCACATTTTGTACACCCGCATCCTCCAGGCAAAGGCGCGCCAGGTCGCTTGCCAGGGCTTCTACCGTAAACCGAGCGGCGCTCTCTGCATGGGCCACGACTCTTTTTGTGATGGTGCGGTAATTCACGGTGTATGCGATGTCGTCTGTTTCGCCGGCTTTACGTAGATCGGTGAACAAAACAATGTTGATAAGAATGTCCTGCGGCTTTACTCGCTCCCAGTCGTTGATGCCGATGATGCCGCGGGCAAGCAAGTCTGTAATGAAGATTTGATCCATAGGGTTTTCTTGTATATTCCTTCAGATAAGATGCCGGCCGCCATCCAGATGGATGATCTCGCCAGTGATATATGCCGGTCCAACTAGTAAAAAGAGCAGCGCCTGCCCTAATTCATTAAGATTCGCCCAACGCGCGGAAGGAACCTGATCGAGGATATCCTCAGCAGCTGATTGATCGCTGGGGGGCAAGATGGCACCTAAGGCCAGACCGTTGACTGTCACATGAGGAGCCAGAGCGATCGCCAGAGAACGAGTAAGGGCAGCTAATCCAGCTTTACTGATCGTGTAGGGCAGATGATCGGCGCCAGGACGCAGAGCACGCCAGTCGAGAATATTGACAATCCGCCCTTCCTCGCCGGGACGGATGGTCCTGGCGAATGCCTGGCTCAGCAGAAAAGGTGCGGTTAAGTTTATTCTCAGATGGCACTCCCAGTTTTCCAAGTTGGTATTCGTCAGGTTGAGTGGTTCAAAGAGAGCGGCGTTGTTCACCAGGGCGAAGAGCGGTCCGAAGGTTAAGGCGCGGGTGACGAGTTGGGCTGCGCGGCGCGGATTGCTGAGGTCTGCTTGCAGCAAGTGGGCGGTGCGGCCAGTTGCCTGGATCTCCACCTGGAGCTCTTTAGCTTGTTCTTGGGAGTGGTTGTAATGGATGATTACATCCGCACCATTGCGGGCTACAGCCAGGGTAAGGGCGCGGCCGACACGCATTGCTCCACCCGTTATCAGTACAGTTTTTCCTTGTAGACTCATGAGGTTAACAAGGCATCTGCAACCTGTTCGAGCCGGGTACGCGCTTCCCGGGCAACTTCGCTGATGATGGAGTCTTTCTGCAGCCCACCGAGGGTGAGGATTGCCTCAGGATTGGCGAAACGGACAACCGAACTTTCTTGGGCATCTTCTTCGACAGTGACGTTGCACGGGAGCAGCAGACCTACCACCGGGTCCTGGATAAGCATCCGGTGGGCCAGGGATGGATTGCATGCCCCCAGGATTGTGTATGGACGGAAGTCTTCACCCAATTTTTCATTAAATGTTGCGCGCATATCGATGCTTGTCACCACACCAAAACCTTCGGCCTTTAGCGCGGCGGTTACATTTTCAAGCGCCTGTGCATAGGGTTGGTTTAGGCGGACTTCGAAACCGAGTTCTTCAGGCATGGATCTAAACTCCTCTCAGGGAATGGGCACAAAGGCAAAGATCGATCTAGGGTGTTTATCCGTCATCAATAGAAAACCACGCTCATCCAGGCGGGCCAGCGCCTCCCAATTGCGCAGGGATTCACCTTTGATCAATTTTAACTGAATTGGGGGAGTATCGGTCAGGGTGATCCCAGTCGGGGCGTATTGTAATTCAATCAATCGTTCGACAGCCTCAAACTTGACATGCGAGGATCCCTCGCCGAATTTTTCCGCAATGGGGTCAGTCTCGGTCGCCAACCAGGAATCCTTAGGTGAGAAGGAGTTGATCACCCAGAACCGTCCGGCAGCATCAATGTCCGTGGCATCCGTTATCCGGTACTCAATATTGGGAAAGGGGATGGTTTCAAGCAAAAAAGTCGCCGGATCGTAACGATGGGCGACGGGATTTGCGTTAACAGACTTTCCATTGGCCTCATAGATAGTAATCGCCTTTTCTCCGCTAACGAACATGGTTTCATCGCTAAAATTTGGAAGGAATGTCTGAGGTGATAAGGTCACCAGGGTTGATGTATCTAGCGTTACCAGGCTCAAATCTGGAGATATTCTCCCAGTGGTTAAAAAAGCCATCATTGGCGCGCCGCTGTGCGACTCGATCGTGAAGTAGGCAATCTCCCCGGAGAAGGCTATCGCTTCAAACCCCTCGAAGCCATAGATAAAATTCGCCAGGCCTGACGCAACGAAGGGAATGGCGATGGGATTTAAAGGGGCAGAGCGGCTCCCATTCAGGAAAGCGATGATTTCCGCTTTGGGTAGCGCATAGATCGAACCATCACTCCCTGGCTGAGCAAAACGGCTTGGGAACTGCGGGAGCAAGATCAAATAATCACCGTACCAGGCCATACCTGAGACTTCTGCCTCTGGCATTGATAAAGGGCTGTTAAGTGGAATGGGTACAATGGCTTGCTCTGGGGGAGGGGTCGGGGTCGATTTGCTTACAGATGGGAGTGCAGGGTTGGATATGGTTAGCGCCGCGGTATTGGAAGATGGCGGAGCTGCTGACATCCGACAACCAGAGGATAATAATATTAGCAGAAAACAATAAATTGCCGGGGAATCGAGTTTGCTCAAGATTGGGTTTCACTCCTGGCCGGGTTTGGCGAGGACAATTTTCCCAATCCCCACAGGCTGATGGCTAACAGTACCCAGGCAATGATCTGAGCGAGACGAAATCTGTCGAAGATCAGGGTGCTATCACCGCGGAAGGCCTCCAGGAACAGGCGGGCAGCGGCGGTAAGAGCCAGAAAGGTGAAGAAGAATACACCGGGTGAATGAAAGCGAAGGCGACCCGGCAGCAAGACAACTACCCCCAGGATCAACAAACCCAGGAGCGTCTCGTATACCTGGGATGGATGGCGGGATGCTCCCGACAGATGGATACCCCAGGGCAGGTCCGTTGGCGCGCCGAAAGCAGTCCCAGCGGACAGGTGGGCAAGACTGGTGGCGATGGCGAGCACGGCAAAGACCGGTGTAAGAGCGTCCAATACCGGCCAAAATGACAGTTTCTTCCGTCGCCCGAAGATCAAGACTGCGATTAAACCGCACGCGGCCCCAGCTGCTGGATCGAGTAAACCCGGGTTGAGTGAGAGCAGGCCGGAAGGATCAGCCATGAAGGCCTCCGGGTAGGTGAGCACATACGCCAGGCGCCCCCCCAAGACTCCGGCAAGCAAGCCGAGAAAGGTTAGATTGTAAAGCGAGCTGGGGTGGAGACCGGCGCGTAGGGCACGCCGTTCGGCGAGCGTAAGCCCAAGCCAAAGCCCCAGGATCAAGACCAGTCCTGGAACCTGCAAAGCAATTGGGCCGATCTGTAAGGTGGGGAACATCACGGCGGCTCCTGAAAGAGCTGTTCCACGCGCACCCGCAAGAGGGCTTCAGACATCGGCCCACCAACCACGACCTCGCGAATCTCACCTTCTCCGTCAACAAAGAAAGAGGTGGGTAGCGACCGCACCCGGTAGGTACGGTCAATGCTGCCGTCATGATCAAGCAGGATGGGGAAAGTCAGCTTGTGGAGTTGAGCGAAGGCGATCGCCTCGTCAAGGCTATCACTATTAGTTACGTTGATCGCCAACACTGTGAAGCCTTTCTCGTTGAAATCGTTGTAGACACGTTGCATAGCGGGCATTTCGGAACGGCATGGCGGGCACCAGCTGGCCCAAAAGTTGATCAATACTGGTTGTCCGCGCAGATCTGAAAGTGTGAAAGTCTCGCCGGAGGGGGTTTGCAAGCTGAAATCTGGCGCGAGGAAGCCTTCCTGAGGGGCTGGGATAAGGCCGGAGGTGGTACTGTTAGGAGAGGCAGCGCTGACCCAGATCCAACCCGCTCCAAGCAGCAAGGTAAGGGTATAGAAAAGGCGGAAACGGGATGGTGGAGATACCATCAGGCTGTAAACTCAATAGGGAGCATCATTGTGCAAGCTTTAGTTAAGGAACACTTAATAATTATCCTTGAGCTTCAATGTTATCATAGACCGCATCTCAGTTCTACGTCAAGGAGAAAATGATGAAAAAACTGAAAAAATCCTTTCCGCTCCTGCTCATGATATTCCTGATTGGGGGATTCCTGCTGGCAGCTTGCAGCCAGTCAGCGCCTACTACCCAAACCGAGGCGCAGAGGACCGGCGGGGGAGGAGAGACTCCCCTGGCAGTTATAACCGAGGCGCCAGCGAAGCCCTCATCGCCGACCCAGACGCAACCGGGTGACCTCCCAACGGCAACCGCAGAAAGCTACCCAGCTCCCGAAGCACAAGGTCCTGTTGCGACTTACACGCCTTTTCCTTATCCAGAGCCAGGCGCAGGGAGCCCGCCTCCGGTGAAAGAGGGACTGGAAGCCAGCGATCCTGCCACGGTGCAGCTGGCCTCCGGAAAGCCGCAATTGGTGGAGTTTTTTGCTTTCTGGTGAACTACTTGCCGCAACCTGGCGCCCATCGTGCATGGGCTCGAAGCCGAATATTTCGATCGCATCAACTTCGCTTACCTGGACATCGACGACCCGGCGAACGATACATTCAAAGCAGTGTTAGACTACAGGTACCAGCCGCATCTCTTTCTCCTGGACGCCCAGGGGAATAAAATAAAGGAATGGCTTGGACCGGTGACCCGGGAAGAATTGGTGGCGGCGTTTGAAGCGAGTCTATCGCAATAAGATGAAAAAAAAGGATATTGACTTTCCAATAATTTACGTTATAATATCAATGGGACTAGTACATATATCCTATTAAGGGAGGGACCATGATCTCAACCGTTACAACTTCCACCGTTTCTATCCTCTCCACGGTCACTATCGCTGGATCGCTGGCCTTGATCGGTGTCTTGCTCTTGATCTCGCTGCTCATCCAAAAGGAGCTGGCCACTGCCGC
>MGOK01000044.1:0-1516 GCA_001795335.1 Chloroflexi bacterium RBG_19FT_COMBO_55_16 | reverse complement strand
TATCTCACTACAATGAACTCATCCCGGCTAGAACGCCCGGGATGAGTTTTTTATTTAAACCCCAAAGCTCTACACAGCTGATAACTACAATTAATTTAGGTTTTACGCCGCTCCTGATCCCAGTGTGGCACAATGCGCTACCTTGAGCGTTTTTGTCCTGCATGAGAAATCACAACTGGTAGAAGGAGTGAGCACAGCTTTGATCAAATCTTCGACCTTTACCCAAATTCAAAAACCTGTTTGGACTCAGGCAAGCTTCAGCCGCCTCAATCCCTACTTCATCCTCATTACTTTTCCATTTCTGGTTGTCCTGACAATGGTCGCCGGTGATGCCTTAGTCTTCTCCTGGCGACCGGATTGGTTCCCTGCTCACATCTGGGCTCTGTTGGATGCACCCGTGCATGTCCTGCTGGCCTTGCTGGTTGTCTTCCCGCTCTACACCCGGCGCGCTGCCCCTGCCCGGATGATCAGGCGCTTCGCCCTCGCCTCGATTGCCCCTTTCCTGATCGACCTGGACCACTTCATTGCTGCCGGTTCGCTCTCGCTCTACTCCGCCACAACGCTGGCCAGCGGTCGCCCTGCTGCGCATAGCCTAGCCTTCGCTCTGGGCCTGGGATTAATCGCCTACCTATTTACCCAAGATATAGGAGACGGCTACCTGCTCTTCGCTGTCCTGGCCTCGCACGTCGTGCGGGATGCCTCTGTCGGTGGTACGCCTTTCTTCCTGTGGCCTTTCTCCTTCGACCAATTGTCGCTCCCGGTCTATTATGTCGCCCAGCTCAACTTGTTCTGCATTGCACAGATACTGGCATGGATGCCAGCCAGGGGGGTGCTCACCAGATCCCGGCGGATGACGGTGAAACCTGGTGCCGCGACGCTCGCCAAATCTCAGCAGATGGCGGTAAAGCCCAGCGCCGGGTAAAACATAATCTATTTGCCGAGTGCGAGAAGCATATAAAAAACTCATCCCGGGCATGTCTTCTGGGATGAGTCTTTATTCTAAACCGCTTAGGTTGGCACCTCGGTTGGTGCGGGAGTCGGCGGCTCGACTGTCGGAGGCGGGGTTGGAAGAGGTGGCTGATCGGTGGGGGCCGGCGTGGGTGTATCGGCTGGCGGAATCGGAGTAGCGGTCGGCTCTTCCGGTTCAGGGGTATGTGATCCGGTGGAGGGCGGTTGGGTTGGCTCTACTGGCTCTTCATCGGTTGGTTTGAGCGTCGGCTGCGGCGCCCTGTTCGGTACGTACAGTTTCTGCCCGATCGCCAGGCTGACCGGCTCTTCCAGGCAATTGGCTGCTTTAAGCGCCTGGCCGCTAACCCCAAATCGCAGGCCGATCAGGCTTAAGGTGTCGCCTGGGATGATGAAGTAAGGCACCCAGCCTGGCGGTGGGAGGCAGGCGGTCGGGCTGGCTGTGGCGGTGGGCGGCTCTACGGTCGGGGAGGGCGAGGGAGTGACGCTCGGCGTGGCGGTCGCCGTCGGCGGGAGCAGGGTGGCTGTGGGAGTCGGCGTGTCAGGCACC
>MGOK01000043.1:16454-22724 GCA_001795335.1 Chloroflexi bacterium RBG_19FT_COMBO_55_16 | reverse complement strand
CCCAATGATGGCTGCCCCGGCGTATGTATTACCGATCAGCGGGACCAGCAGGCCAGCCGCGATCTGTTCCTGGTTGAAGCCGAGCATACCTGCCACACGTTGCGGAAACTTGGTATTGGGCTGGTGGAACACGGCGTAATTGTAATCGGCCGCGCTGGTGCCCATCGCATCCATCAAGGCCTTACCCGCTTCGCTGATATGGGCAAAGTAAGCCGGCTCACCGGTGAAGCGCTGCCCGTGTTCGGGGTACTTCTGGTATGCGCGCCGCCAGAAGTCAGGTGTATCGGTCACGTAGGAGTAGGTAGCATTGATCGTCGCCAGGGAGTCTTCAGCTGGTCCAAGGATATAGGCCGCCCCGCCCGCGCCAGCGGTGTACTCCAGAGCGTCACCTGGACGGCCCTGGGCAATGTCCATGCCGATCGCCATGGCATAGGAAGCCATACCTGAGCCCACAAAGCCGATCGCTGCCACCATGGCCTCTGTGCCGGCTTTGCAGGCGAACTGCCAATCGGCAGCTTGTACATTGGGCACCGCGCCGATCGCCTCGGCCACGATGGTTGAGGTCGGCTTGACCGCATAGGGGTGTGATTCGGAGCCCACCCACACGGCACGGATCTGGCTTGGCGATACCCCCGCGCGTGCCATCGCGTTGCGAGCTGCCTCCACCGACATGGTGGCGACATCCTCGTCGATCCCGGCGACGGCTTTTTCTTCGATCGGCAGCCCCCCTTCGCCGTCCGTCCAGACCCTGGCGACCTCACTGGCCGGCAGCCGGTAGCGAGGGACATACGCCCCGTAACCGGCGATCCCGACCGGGCGGGAGGGTTTTAATAAGGTTTGATCGCTCATGAAATGGTTTGCTCTCCTTGCTTATGGTTGCTAAATAACCTGCAAATGACCAAGGACGAAGGAATGCAATCGTCATTCGCCAATCGTCCATTCTCTCAATATCTCCTCAGCCCGGTCGATGCGCACTGTCTTCTCAGCCACCAGCTGCTGCGCCAGGCGCTCAATGACCTCTCCCTGGGCGCCGGCGGCGATCGCTACCTGCCGGGCGTGCAACGACATGTGCCCACGCTGGATGCCTTCCGTTGCCAGGGCGCGTAAGGCCGCCAGGTTTTGCGCCAGCCCGACCGAGACGATGATCTCGGCCAATTCTGCCGCGGTTTTGACGCCCATTAATTTTAGGACGGCTCGAGCGGTGGGGTGAACCCTGGTGGCTCCACCGACAATCCCTACCGCCAGCGGCATCTCCAGGGAACCGATCAGGTTGTCTGCGCTATCTTTTCCCCATGTGCTCAGGCTGGTATACCGGCCAGTGCGGGCGGCGTAGGCGTGGGCGCCCGCCTCTATAGCCCGCCAATCGTTGCCAGTCGCAATTACCACCGCGTCCACTCCGTTCATAATGCCCTTGTTATGTGTCGCTGCCCGATAAGGATCGCCCACAGCGAACGCCCAGGCTGCGATGACCCCGTCGCGCACTTCTTCTGCACTATAACCTTCAAAGGCCAGCTCGGAGAGTGGGATGGTACACCTGGCGCTCGCAAGGCGGCGGTCGGCCAGGTTGGAAAGGATCCGCAGGTGGACGCGTCCGCCGCTGATCGCTTCTACCAGTGGCGCCAGCCGCTCAGTCGCTGTGTTGACGGCGTTGGCCCCCATGGCGTCGCGCACGTCGTAGATCAGATGGAGCACTAAAAAGGGGCCGATCGGCGAAGAATCGATCAGGCGCACTTCTAGATCGCGCGGACCGCCTCCCAGGCGCTGCAGAACGGGATCGATTTGGGCAACCTCGGCCAGCAGGCGATCCTTCTGATCGAGCAGAGCCTGGCGGGCTGCGGCAAGGTCAGGTACATCCAACAGCTGCATCTGGCCGATCATCTCAGGCGGGGTGGTCTGAGCGGTAAAACCACCACCTGCCCGCGCCAGCTTAGCCATGTAAGACGCCCCAGCCACCACCGAGGGTTCCTCGATCGCCATAGGCACCAGCACCTCCCGATCGTTAACGAGAAAGTTCAATGCGATCCCTAATGGCAGGGCGTGCAGTCCAACAACATTTTCAATCATATGGTCAGCCTGGGCTGCAGTGAGGCCTGCCTCACCGCTCAAGGCATTAAATTCCTCTTCAGTCAGCCAACCCCCGCGCAACAGTAGCGCGCGGCGTTCTTTCAGGCTGAGGTTATAGAACCCAGGCAGGCGTGACCTGCTAGGAATAGTCGTCATTTGATCTTTCTTTCTTCTTCATCAGGATTAACCACGCAAGCATTGATAGCCGCCCTTTCCTGGCAAAAACTATCAGATCTGGTCACCCATTGGCTGCGGTCAAAATTTCGAGTGTGAGCGCGTATTCGTTCAGCGCCTTTCAATCTGTATTCTATTACACCAGCCAGAGCACGAGAAGATACCAATTCGGACAGAATTCGAGTAAAATAAGAGGGGATGAGTTTTATCAATGGTTGTACTGACGCGTGAACAACTAGAAGAACGGCTGGCTGCCCTCCACCTGGCCAGCTTGGAATTGGTGCGGGATCTATCCCTGGATGATGTTCTCCAGCGGATTATTCATTTGGCGCGTGAACAGGCCAAGGCCCGCTTTGCGGCCTTAGGTGTCGTGGATGACGAGGGCAAATTGCTACAGTTTATCCCGGTGGGGATGACGCGCGAGGAGATCCGCCTTACTGGCGATTCTCCAGTCGGTTTGGGGTTATTAGGGGCCTTAAAGCACGAGCGGCAAACCATTCGCATTCCTGATATCGGCACCGACCCGCGCAGCGGGGGGTTCCCGCCTCACCACCCTGTGATGCACTCATTTCTTGGAGTGCCGATCCTGTTGGGGGAACATCTGCTGGGTTTAATCTACCTGACCGATAAAGAAGATCACTTCGAGTTCACCAAGGATGACGAACGCGTGATCGAAACCCTGGCTGCTTACGCCGCCGTTGCGATCAGCAACGCGCGTTTGTACCAGGGGATGACCGAACGCGATCAAGCCTTGACTAAGCGTACCGAAGACCTTGCTCTGATCAATGAGATGGCAACTACTATGGCCAGCTCCCTGGAAATAGACGAGATCCTCAACCAGACTTTAAGCCGGGTGATGGATCATCTCAATATCGAAGCCGGGGAAATATTCTTGAGAGAGGAAAGCGGGCTCTTTTTACGGCTTGCCTTGCATATTGGGGATGGTTTTCAATCTATTTGGACACGTGACAGTTTCCAGGTGGGGGAAGGGCCGGTCGGCCAAGTTGCTGAGACGGGTATCCCATTGGTCAGCGTTAATCCCCAGAAAGAAGCCCGTTATTTCCGCCGGGCTGTGATCGAGGCCGGTTTTTGCTGTATTGCCTGTATCCCCCTGACGTCGCGGGGTAACGTGTTAGGAGTGATGTGCGTGGTGGCCAAGCAGGTAAGTCAGCTCGACAAACGCAACCAAGACTTGCTCTTGTCGATCGGCATCTGGGCCGGACTTTCAATTGAGAACGCTCGCCTGCACCGCCAAGCTCAGAGGCTCGCTGTCTTGGAAGAGCGCGAGCGGATTGGCATGGACTTGCACGATGGTATCATCCAATCGATTTATGCCGTTGGCCTGGCTCTGGACTATGCTCAGAGCGCGGTTAAGGAAGATCCCAGGATGGCCCGCCTGAAGATCGAGCAGGCTATTGAGGGATTGAATAACGCCATTCGTGATATCCGTTCTTATATCCTCGACCTGCGCCCACGCCAGTTTCGCGGCGAAGATCTGATGGTCGGCTTGCAGCAGCTGGTCGATGAGTTCGTCGCCAACTCACGAAGCCAGGCAACCCTGAGTGGGCCGAAAAACGGCTTGGTTGCCTTGCCTACGCCCAACGCTACAGCCCTGTTTCATATCTGCCAGGAAGCTTTGGCCAATGTCGCCAGGCATTCGCGTGCCCCGCAGGTCAACGTCCACCTGTGGAACAACAACGATCGCGTCATCTTAGAAGTAGCCGATAATGGTAGAGGCTTCGACCTGCGCAAGATGAGCGTCACCCTCGGGCATGGCCTCTCGAACATGCACGTCCGCGCTCATAAAGTCGGCGGAGATGTTGAGATCGTCTCCGAGCCGGGAGAAGGTACCACCGTCTTAGCCTGGGTACCAAGACAAGTCACTTAGCCGCTTGCGGGTAATGTAAGGGGGCTAACATCCTGTCGTGGAAGAAATCTACAGCCGTAATAATCCAAAGATCAAGCAAGCCCGTGCCCTGCGCGAGCGTAAGCACCGCCAGGCAAGCGGCCATTTTTTAGTAGAAGGCATCTTCCACGTCGGCGCAGCTGTGGAAGCCGGCGCGGCGCTGGAGGCAATTTTTTTTGCCCCGGATTACCTCCACAGCGACTTTGCTCTGGGTTTGATCGAGGAGCAATCTAACAGGGGGGTGCCCTGTTACACCACCCCCTCAGCCGTTTTCGACTCCCTGGCTGGTAAGGAGAACCCCCAGGGGATCATCGCCGTGGCCCGCCAGCGCCGGGATAGGCTGGATCAGCTGGCACCCCAGAATTTTCCCTGGGGAGTGGCACTGGTAGCCCCACAGGATCCAGGCAACCTCGGGGCGATCCTGCGCACAATCGACGCTGTGGGCGCCAGCGGGTTGTTGCTGCTCGACGCTTCTGCAGACCCTTACCACCCCACCGCAGTGCGCGCCAGCATGGGGTCTATTTTCTGGCACCCGGTGGTGATGACTTCATTTGAGGATTTCGCCCATTGGGCGCGTGTGAATAGCTACCATGTTTACGGGACTTCGGCGCACGCCAGTCGCGATTACCGGGAAATCCCAACCTATGAACGTCCGTTAATTTTATTGATGGGCAGTGAGCGCCAGGGGCTCACGACTGAACAGGCCAGAGTCTGCCAGGAATTGATCCGCCTGCCGATGTACGGGCACGTGACCTCGCTGAACCTGGCGGTAGCGGGGGGGGTAATACTCTACACGCTATCCGAGAAGTTAGGTTGAACTAATCAAGACCCCGTTTTTCTACCCACTGGACGAGAAGATGGGTTCTTAGCGACGAAGACCCTTTGCGAAAGTGTTAAGCGGGAATTATCCTTCCTTTTGTATAATTTTAGAGATACACAATGTTCGATTTAAAGCTGCTTGAGCTGCGTGAGTCATACAGACTTCTCTTTGAAGTGACCACGTTACTATGACTATGAGACTAACCGACCAAATTATGGAGGGGTCATGACTATAACCTTACATCATCCCCAGGAAAATCTGTCAGGCCGTTCAGTCAAGCGAAGTGTCTTTAGAAACCTGTTTTTTGCGATGATCGCTTTCGGTATTCTGGTGGGATTGATCTTCCCTCCCTTCGCAAAAATTGTGCTCAACTCCGACCGCGCCCTCTCAATTGAATTCTTCGCTATGTGTGTGGCGGCAGGCTTTTTGGTAGGTTTAGTCAATTTCACGCTGTTCAGGATGGTGGTCTCGCGCGACCTTGCGCGGGTGGTAGCCGGAATGAAGCACGTGCTCGAAGGAGTCGCTGCGGCTGAGAACACCGGTAGCGGCTGCACCGAAGGGTGCAAGCTAGAGGTTACAAGCAACGACGCCATCGGCGAGATAGAAAGTTCATTTAACGATATGACGGAAGCCATTGCCCGCCGTCTCGCCCTGGAAGAATCTACGCGGTCGCTGCACACCGGCCTTGCAGCCAGTGTAGAACTTGAGGATGTTTCCAAAATAATCCTTTCATCGATGGCCCAGATCCGAGGGGCGAAAGCTGCTTTGCTGTATGGTGATACCGGTGAAGCCTTAGAACTCGTCGCTGAATTTGGAATCGATCGGAACGACCAGCTTCCTAAGAAAATATATCGAGAGTCAGGACCATTGCACCAGTCTCTAGAATCCGGCAAAGTGCTCTCGCTCTCACCGCTTCAGGATGGACTCGAGTGGATCGAGCAGTCTACACCCCTAGGACGTTTCCGGCCAAAGTGTATCCTGGCTGTCCCGCTGATGACCAAAGGACGGGCAGTCGGCCTGGGGCTGATGGCGTGCAATACGGACGAGCTACCCTTCGATCAGATGCAAATCCTTGATTCACTGCGCACCCAGGGCGCTCCTTACCTGCAGAGTGCCATCCTGCATAAGAAAATTAAAGATCTGGCAGCCATCGATGACCTCACCTTGATCTTGAACCGCCGCTTCGGGCTTCGCCGTCTTCAGGAGGAATTCTCACGCTCGGTCCGGCATGGGGTTCCGCTAAGTGTATTGATGATGGATGTCGATCACTTTAAGAATTTTAATGACACCTTCGGCCACAATGCAG
>MGOK01000043.1:6091-16427 GCA_001795335.1 Chloroflexi bacterium RBG_19FT_COMBO_55_16 | reverse complement strand
GACGTCGTTTGTCGCTACGGAGGAGAGGAATTCATGGTAGTCGCACCCGGCACCGGCCTCAACGATGCCGTCAAATTGGGAGAACGACTCCGCCGCATGATCGAGACAACGCCTATCCGTTATGATACCCAATCCCTTTCAGTGACGATCAGCATGGGGGTGGCAACCTGGCCCATGGCGCGCGTCTCGATCTCAGAAGAGCTCGTCACTGCTGCCGATAACGCCCTTTAATTTGCGAAACAATCGGGGAGGAACCAGGTGGCTGCCATTTGGGGGGAGCAGATGCTTCCGGTGGCGGCTTTAGAGAAAGTCGAAAGCCAGCCGTCAAATGGCCATTAATAAATACTTGGTCACTTGGCAGCCAAAAGCGTCGCGAAATCACCCCTATGGATTGTGCCCCTATACGGATTTGAATTAATGTTTGGTGCTTGATAGGGCTCAGTTCTCGACCAAATCGCCAAGGTGCTGGATTCCAAAAAACATTATATCCTCCTGTGAATTTGAAACAAATCCAGTAGAAGGACAATACCTGAGATTAAGGAATTTCATAAGCCTTGTTTTGATGCAAGGGGCGATATAATTTTAACCACAGTCGGTGACCATTACCCGGTCTTGAGGAGTGTCACCCGTTTGAAAAATTGCCTTATTCAATCAACTATGCGTGAATTTTTCCAGGGCGAGAACTTCCTTGCCCACTTTATATTTCCATATTATCTCCCTAGAAATGCATCTTCGATTGGTCGCGGCCGAAACGTGGAACGATAGCAATTTGAAACTCTAACCGACCGGGGGTGTTTTATATCAAAACAGTATCAAGATTTCCCAATTCAGAGAGGTGAAAGAACCTCTCTCCAACCCAAGAGTTTGGAGCATTCGATAAATGGCCACCTTTGATGTTTCACCCATTGTTTTCGAACCCAAATGCGAAATATGTGAGTTACGGGGTGTGGTTTCCTACCAACATAAATTAGAATCACTCTACCAACTTGCAATTGAAGTCGTTGCATTACGTGATCTCCAATTGGTTCTTGATACAAGCTTAAGCCATTGCCTGACGCTGACACAATCCAAATTTGGGTTTATCGGGTTAACCACCGAGGATGGCAGCGCTTTGGATTTGGTCACCATTCAAGGGTTCGAGGCTGAGCCAGAGTTCTACGATCGGTTCCATTTGATCCCCCTTCGCCGCAACATATTTGGTAATACCATTCTGGAGAATCGTCCTGTGCGCTCTCAGGACGCTTTGAATGATCCAGCACGGGTAGGACAGCCTTACGGCCACCCCACGGTGCGGGCGTTCCTAGGCGTTCCGCTGCGGCTTCGCGAGCAGACCATTGGTATGATCGGTGCTGCGAACAAGACCATCGAATACACAGATGAAGATGAGCATCTATTAGTGATTTATGCCTCGCTGGTAGCTATTGCAATCAACAACGCCAATCTGTATGAACAGCTGCGCGCCTCCCGCCAGGAATTGGAACGCAAGGTTTCAGAGAGAACCCATGAGTTGGCCATCGCAAAAGACGATTTAGCACAGAAGGCGGAGCAACTC
Organism: Chloroflexi bacterium RBG_19FT_COMBO_55_16; assembly: GCA_001795335.1. The sequence goes on along the minus strand of MGOK01000043.1, from coordinate 14,875 downwards.
CATAAATTGTTATGGGTTACAGTTAATATCCAGGAAGCCGAACGAGCGCGGATTGCCCATGATATGCATGATGGTATGACCCAAATGATCGTCAGCACCCTTTTCGAAACGCAATGCGCAAAAGAAAGCCTGGCTTTGGCTAATAGCGGCACAGCAGTGGAGCATTTGGAAGATGTGCAGACCTTATTAAAACAAATCGACACGGAAATCCGCCGTATTATCTACGACCTGCGCCCACTGATCCTGGATGCGAGGGGGCTTGTACCGGCGATTGAGCAATTTACCTCCCGTTGTCAACAGTACTCCCAAATCAAATGCACCTTGAATGTATTTGGTGATCCCTACAGGCTTCGAACCGACGTTGAAATCGGTATCTATCGGTTGATACAGGAAGCACTTCAAAACATAACCACCCACGCCAAAGCCACGCAAGCAGACATCCATTTAGAATTCTCCAAAGACAAGGTGTGCGTCTCCATCCGAGATAATGGTATTGGATTTAACCTCGAGCGTTTCGCGAATGCGCCTGGCGAGCATTTGGGCCTGATCGGCATGAAGGAGCGTGCCCAGTGCATGGGCGGCCAAATCGACTTTCAATCAAAACAGGATCACGGCACCCGCATCGTGCTGACTGTGCCGTCCGAGAATTTAACATGACTCAGATACGGCTTTTGGTGGTGGACGATCATCAACTGGTTCGCAAGGGGATCCGGAGTCTGCTCATCAATCACCCGGATATCGAGTTTGTTGGTGAAGCTGAAAATGGCCTGGCTGCACTCCGGCAAGTCCAGGCTTGCAACCCGGATATCATCCTATTAGACATCAGAATGCCAGGATTGGATGGTATTGAAGTCATTCGACAATTGAAGCAGACGCGGCCTGAGGTTAAGATAATCATCCTGACAACCTATGACGACGAGGCGTATATCTCCGGGGCATTGGAGGCTGGCGTTCATGGTTATTTGCTAAAGAACGTATCTCATGAAGTACTGGCTGATGCGATTCGTTCGGTACACGCTGGAGAGCGTCAACTTAGCCCTGATCTGATGGGCCAGGTACTGCGCCAGTTTGCGGATATGGCCCGCGTTCAAAAACAGCATTTTTCCGGATTGACGGAGGAAGAGCTACGTCTCATCCATCTAGTCGCTGATGGAAAAAGCAATACCTCCATCGCCAAGGTCATGTTCTGGAGTGAGACTACCGTCAAACGTCGTGTCCAAGAGCTCTTCGACAAATTAGGGGTCGAGAACAGGGTACAAGCAGCCGCAGAAGCAGGTAAGCGGGGATTATTGTGAGCGAATTGGCCCAGTTGGGTCAAAAAATGGCCTTGCAGAATGTAGAAATACTTTTATATAAGTGCTAGTATGAATACATGATAATAAGCGCTATCCAATCCGCTTTGAGTGTTCATGTGTGATCGCCCCTGGTCTTCTTCAGACTAGGGGTGTTTTGTCGCCAATATTTATCTAATTTGATTAAATAAGGAGGTCTATATGTTTGAAGATCGTTCCATTTCTCCCGATTCCATCGAAATGCTCGGCGTCGCACAGAAACTTGGTACTGAACTTGTGTGGGATCGGTATGCCGCCCAGTTGCCCCAGTGCGGCTTCGGCGAGACCGGCCTGTGTTGCCGCCACTGCCTGCAGGGACCCTGTCGGATTGATCCCTTTGGCAATGGTCCGCAGACCGGTGTGTGCGGAGCGACGGCCGACACCTTTGTGGCGCGCGGCCTGGATCGCTCCATCGCTGCCGGCACCGCGGCGCACTCTGGTCATGCCAAACATCTGGCCCACACCCTAAAAAAGGTCGCCGAGGGCAAAGCGCCGGACTATGGCATCAAGGATTCAAACAAACTGCGCGCCGTTGCCCAACGGCAAGGCATTCAACTGGTTGGCAAGTCCGATCAACAGGTCGCTGCTGAACTGTCCGATCTGGCCCTCGAAGAATTTGCTGAACGAAGCGCGCCGGTCGAGTGGACCATGAAAACGCTCACAGCCGGACGCCTGAAGAAATTCAACGAGATGGGCCTCCTGCCCTACGGCATCGACTCGGCCATTTCGGAGATCATGCATCGCACCACCAACGGTGTGGATGCCGACCCTGTCAACCTGCTCCTGGGGGGCATCAAATGTGCGATCGCCGATTACGATGGTATGGCCTTGGCCACCGATCTCTCCGACATTCTCTTCGGTGTACCGCAGCCGACGGTCGCGGCGGCCAACCTGGGCGTGCTGAAGAAGAACGCGGTTAACATTGCTGTGCATGGACACAACCCCGTGCTCTCGGATATGGTCGTGGCTTTCGCTCCGCAAATGGAAGCCGAAGCCAAGAAGGCTGGCGCGAAAGAAGGCATCAACATTGTTGGCATCTGCTGCACGGGCAATGAAGTCTTGATGCGGCATGGCGTCCCCATAGCAACCTCCTCGGTCTCGCAGGAACTCGCCATTATGACCGGCGCACTGGATGCCATGGTGGTGGATTACCAATGTGTGATGCCCAGCCTTACCAGAGTAGCGCAGGGCTTTCATACCCAGGTCATCACGACGATGGGCATTGCCAAGATGCCTGGAGCGACGCACGTTAATTTCGAGGAAGAACACGCCGCCGAGGGGGCGCGCGAGATCATCCGCCTGGCGATCGCAGCCTTTAAGAAGCGCGATACGGCTAAAGAGCACATTCCCGATATCATCAACACAGCCATCGCAGGCGTCTCCGCCGAGGCGGTGATCGGCATTCTCTCCAAAGTGGATGGCGCCGATCCCCTCAAGCCCCTGCTCGACAACATCGTCAATGGCAACATTGCCGGCGTCTGCCTGTTCGCTGGGTGCAATAACGTCAAGATCCCGCAGGATCGCAACTTCGTCGCCATGATCAAGGAACTGGCCAAGCGCGACGTTTTGATCCTGGCCACCGGCTGTGCTTCGGGCGCCTTCGCCCGTCACGGCCTCATGACACCGCAGGCCACCGAAAAATATGCCGGTCCCGGACTGAAAGCCGTACTCACCGCCCTGGGCAATGCCGCTGGATTGAAAGCGCCGCTGCCGCTCGTCCTGCACACCGGTTCGTGCGTGGACAATACGCGCGCGGTTGCCATTGCTGTGGCCATCGCCAACAAGTTGGGAGTAGATTTGGATAAACTGCCAGTCGTCGCCTCCGCGCCGGAGGCCTCCATGGAGAAAGCCGTCAGCATTGGAACGTGGGCGGTGGCGCTTGGCCTGCCCACTCACGTTGGTGTTGTCCCGCCGGTCACAGGCAGCCCGCTCGTCACCCAGGTGCTCACCCAGACAGCCAAAGAACTGCTGGGAGGCTACTTCATCGTCGAACTCGACCCGGTCAAGGCGGTGGAAAAACTCTTCGAGGCCATGAACGAACGACGCAAAAGTCTCGGCCTGGCAGAGAAAGTCGTTGCTTAGGAGGCAGGCGATGAAACGTATCTTTGTCCAACCCGATCTTTGTACGGCCTGTAAGACGTGTGAGATGCAATGCGCCATCGAGCACTCACAGGCCAGGAATATCTTCGCCAGTCCATCGGAAAAGCCACACCCGATGAACCGGGTCTTTGTCGAGGCAGCAGATGGACGCAAGATTCCCATCTTCTGCCGTCACTGCGAGGATGCACCCTGTGTAGCAGCTTGCATCTCTGGCGCCATGTTCCGTGATCCAAAAACCGATGCGGTGATGTGTGACTGGAGCCGCTGTATCGGCTGCTGGACATGCGTGATGGTCTGCCCTTACGGTGTGATCGGGCGTCAACTAGAACTTGGCAAGGCCGTTAAATGCGACCTGTGCCCGGAACGAGAATCCCCGGCGTGCGTTGCATCCTGTCCGACAAAGGCCCTGCAATATGAGGAGGTGGAAGGTTTCAGCAAGAATAAGCGGCGGGAATTCGCCTCTGCCGTCGCAGGAGGGTGAGACCATGCGCACGGTGATTGTTGGCGCTTCGGCAGCAGGCATGGCGGCGGCTGAAGCCATTCGCAAGCGCGATCCCATTACCGAGATCGTCATGCTTTCTAACGAGACTCACCCGCCGTACTACCGTCCGCTCATCCCATACCTGATCTACAAGGAAAAAACGGGAGAAGATATCTTGCGCCAGGCGCGGCTGACACCCTCGAACCTCGACTTGCGCCTGGGTGTCCGCGCCACTCGCCTCGACCCGAAAAATCACACCCTGACCCTTGGACATGATGAAATCTTGTCCTACGATCACTTGTTGATCGCCACCGGGGCCAGCCCCATCCGTCCGGATATTTCCGGACTGGATGGTCCCGGTGTGTTCTATCTGCGAACCTGGGCTGACGCAGAGGAAGTTGCAAGGGCGGCCAAAGATGCAAAGTACGCGGTTATCCTCGGGGCGGGGCGCATCGGCATGAAGTCAGCCTTCGCCCTACGGCATCTTGGCATCGAAGTCATCGTCGTTGAACTGCTCGAGCGCATCGTCCCGCAACAACTGGACGTCGCAAGCGCGGCGATCTTTGCCCAAGCCGTCGCCGAAGCGGGGATCAGAACCATCCTCGGCCAGACGTTGAAGGCTGTCAATCACGAGGGTAAAAGGGTCACTTCCGTCACGCTCGACGACGGGAGCAATCTCAAAGCTGACCTGGTAATCGTGGGAGTCGGTGTGCGCCCTAACCTGGAACTGGCAGTCTCGGGAGGTCTGCACGTTTATAAAGGTCTGCTGGTAGATGAACACCTGCGAACCAGCGACACGCATATTTTCGCCGCCGGGGATGTGGTTGAGACGAAGGATGTCGTCTCGGGGGGCTCAATTGTCAGCGGTATCTGGACCAACGCCGCAGACATGGGTCGCATCGCTGGCGATAACTTAGCCGGGGGCAATTCCACTTACGAAGGCGCCTTCAGCCTGCTCAACGCCATGGAATTAGGTGGTTTGCCAGTCGTATCGGTCGGTGATATAGAGGCTCTGCCGGGGGATGGCATCGAAGTCTTCACCGAATTGCGTGGGCAAACCTACCGAAAACTGGTCTTCGACGGAGACCGGCTTATTGGTCTGATCCTGGTCGGCCAGATCGAACGGGCGGGCATCTACCAAACCCTGATCCGTGAAAAGGCGAATGTCTCTGGTCTGCGGCGCGAGTTGCTCGGGCCTCGATTCCACTACGGCCATTACATACTCTCCAAGCCGGTGTTGACTGACCAGTATGTCAAGGCAGGGTAAAAGAACCAATAGGGGCGGCATTTGGAAAGCCGCCCCTATTTCAGTAATACACTATAAGCATCAAAACATCCCTTATCGATTAGCCACAATTGACCTACTTTAACCGCAGGTAACTTTCCGTGTCTCATCATCCGGGGTAAATATTGGGGGTTGTAGCCACTTTACCCGGCTGCAGCTTGGACAGATATGTGGTTGTTAAATACTAGTAGAGTGTTTGTTGGGTTAAAAGAATTCATCCCGAACTCGCCTTGAGGGTGACGGGCAAAACCTGCAGAATTCCTCGCTGCTCAAATCGCAGGATCTCTAAGATTTGCTCGACACTGAGTTGGTGCAGTTCGAGATGGGTCCTATCTGGTGCCCCCACAGAGATTCGAACTCTGGTCTTAGCCTTGAAAGGGCTACGTCCTAGTCCCCTAGACGATGGGGGCGGCTTGTTATAGGGCGGCGTATTTATATCACGTTTTAGGTGGAAAGGCAATGACAATTTATTTCCCTCCCATTTTATTTTGGGCCGTGGTATAATCGGCCTCCGCGCCGCCTGAGGCGGATTAAAGTTGCGTGCAATCTCTATAAGAAAGAGCAGGTTTAGAACGATGAGCGAACTCCTTACAGCCGTCGAGGCCACCGATAACCCAAACATCCCCCGCATCCGCCCGGGCGACACGGTCAGCGTGTTCCTGCGCATCAAGGAAGGCACTACCGAGCGTACTCAGGAATTTCGAGGTACAGTGCTGAGCATGCGCGGCGGCGGCAACAACGCTAATTTCTCCGTCCGGCGCGTCGCCAGCAACGGCATCGGCGTCGAGCGTACCTTCTTAATGCGCTCGCCCAGGATTGAAAAGGTCGTCGTGCACCGCAGCGCCCATGTCCGCCGCGCGAAGCTGTACTTCTTGCGGGAGCGCACCGGTAAAAGCGCCCGCCTCAAGCAAAAATTCACCTGATGATGTTTTGCAGCCCCTGATCGGCATCACCGCCGCCTATACAACCAGTCCATCCGGTCTTCCCCAATTTTCGGTCGTAGAGGTGTATGTGCACGCCGTTTCCCAGGCTGGAGCCTGTCCGGTGTTGATCCCATCCGGCCTCTCCGGGAACGAGCTGGATACTATTCTCCAAAGCCTGGATGGGGTGCTATTCAGCGGAGGTGGGGATATTGACCCGATTTACTACGGTGTTGAGCCCCATCCGAAGGTGGGTGAGGTCGACCCCGACCGCGACCGGGTGGAGCTGCACTTGTTGCATAAAGTTATGCAGGAAGCCATCCCTTTCCTGGGGATTTGCCGTGGGCTGCAGCTGGTCAACGTCGGCCTGGGCGGTACGCTGTATGCGGATATCGGGGACCAGTGTCCGGGCGCGCAGAACCACGATTTCTATCCAGGCTGGCCGCGCGACTACCTTGCCCACGAAGTGCAGGTCGTCCAAGACAGCCGGCTGGCAGGCATCTTGGGCCTGAAACAGGTGGAAGTGAACAGCCTGCACCACCAGGCAGTGTGGCAGCTGGCCCCTGGCCTGCTCCCCACAGCTCATTCGCCTGACGGCCTGGTCGAGGCGGTAGAGCTCCCCGATCATCCCTTTGGTCTGGCCGTGCAGTGGCACCCCGAATGGCTGACTGACCACTCGCCCATGCGGGCGCTCTTCCGGGCTTTCGTCGCGGCGGCGAAAATAGATCGTAAAGCGTAATGCGTAAAACGTAACTCATTATTTCTTACGCATTACGAATTACGCAGTACGGAAGCTTTATGTCCTCACTAATCAAGTCTGACGCCCCAATCGGCATCTTCGACTCCGGGGTCGGCGGGCTCTCAGTGCTGCGCGCTGTCCAGCGGGAGCTGCCCCAGGAAGCGTTGATCTATCTCGCCGACCAGGTGCATGTGCCTTATGGGCTGCGGCCAGTGGAGCAGGTGCGCGCCTTTGCCGAGGGGATCGCTCACTATCTGCTCAGCCAGGGCGCAAAGCTAATCGTAGTCGCTTGCAACACTGCCTCAGCCGCAGCCCTGCATTCCTTGCGCCAGACTTTCCCCGAGCAGACTTTCGTCGGGATGGAACCAGCGGTCAAACCAGCCGCCGAGCACACCCACACCGGCGTAGTAGGTGTGTTGGCCACCCCCGCCACCTTCCAAGGGGCGCTGTATGCCTCAGTGATTGAGCGCTTTGCCAGCGGAGTGACTGTCCTGCAAGACACCTGCCCTGGGATGGTGATGGAGATCGAGGCAGGACACCTGGATACCTCTGAAGTGCGCGCCATCCTGGAGCATGCCCTGAACCCCATGCTGGCCCAAGGGATCGATACGGTGGTGTTGGGTTGCACGCATTTCCCGTTTGTCATCCCCCTGATCGAAGACATCGTCGGTCCTGGCGTGCGCGTGATCGACCCCGCTCCTGCTATTGCCCGCCAGGTGAGGCGCTTGTTGGACTCCAATGTCCTGCTCAGCTCGACTAGCCGGCCGGATGAGGCGCGCTACTTGACCTCGGGCGATCCGGCCCAGCTTGCGGCGCTGCTGCCTGAATTATTGGGGGGACGGGGCGAGGTGCGGCAGGTGCGTTGGATCGAGGGAAAGTTAGAGGGGGGATAAAAAGGCCAACTGCGCCCACTCTTCGCTCTGGTCTGCCCTGTCTTTCCAGTTGCGCTTGCCGCTCCAGCTCTCGATGGCGATGGCATACACCGAGGTGCGTTTCAGCTCCTGGTCGGTGATCGGGCGGTAGTGTACGCCGGCTGTCATATCCGGAAAATACTTCTCGAGCAGGCCGTTTAAGGCGCGCCTCTGTTCTTCGGCATCATCCAACACCCGGATCTTGCCAAAGGCGATCACACTTTCGTATTGCAGACTGAACTCCAGCGCTACATTGGACGGCAGCAGCTTGCCCATCTCACAAGCTTCGAAGCATACCTCCGGATGGCGCTCAGCGTTGGCGCGCACCCTCCCGCTGACGTTGGAATGGAAATAGATCGCCTCCCGCTCGTGGTCATACCAGAATAAGGTCGGGGTGATGAAAGGCTGTCCGTCCCAGCGCGTGGCGATGTGACCGATCTGAGCGCGGCGCAGGAAGTCCTGGATCCATTCGCCATCTTGGGCGTACTCAGCCCGGCGTTGGGCGTTGGCAGGGGTTGTCTTTAGATTATAGTCTTTGCCCACGGATTTATCTGATCATTATGGGAGTTATAAAAAGGGTTAAAGTCCTAGAGGGAACTACGAGCTCTTGTGATGTTAGATTCCCTAAATCATTCACTCAATAACTTCACGAATTCATCAACACTCAATCCGGATCTGTGGCAGTGTGCTCATACTGCGACAAGCAGGGCTTCAAAGCGCTCTTCGGGTATTTCTAAACCATCTTCTTCTAAAGCAGCGATGTAACCCTGAATTGCCTCCCTGATGTTTTTTATCGCTTCTTCCCTTGTTTTTCCTTGGCTGATGCATCCGGGCAAGCTGGGACATTCAGCAACCCAGTAACCATCTTCTCCTCGAAATAAAATGATTTGTCTCATATCAAGACCTTTCGAAGACAGAATATTTCTGAAAGAAAGTATAACACGATAAAGACTACCCATCTGCCGGTCGCACACCGAGCGATTCTGATTTCACTTCCATCCCGGCGAAGTTCGCGAA
>MGOK01000043.1:3617-6072 GCA_001795335.1 Chloroflexi bacterium RBG_19FT_COMBO_55_16 | reverse complement strand
AGAGGAAAGTATAACTTTCCACAACGCGCGCCTCCCAGTCCACGCCCAGCTTCTCGGCGGCAGAGTGGATGCTCGCCGGGTCCGGGCCTTCGATTTCGGCGAAGTTCCCATAGGGCATCTCGTCCAGCGTAACCTGCACACCGTCCAGTTCATAGGTCGTGCGGTACTTCTCGTACATCACGCTCACCTGGTACCCCAGAGCTTCGAGCAGGGCACGGGCAGCTTCGAAATCCCCCACGGTGAATTCGATCTCCCGCCGGAGACGCACCCCGCCCAGGATCTCGCCAGGACCTTTATAGGTGAGGCGGGCGGCGGTGTCCTTACGCAGACGCAAGACCTGAAAAGTGCGCCCCAGATCGCCACCTGGCGTGTCAAAGCGCAAGTTGATCTCATGCACGCGGGGCTGCGCCAACCGCGCCCCCACAGCTTCCAGATGTCTTTGGAACCCCGGCAAGTCATGCAGATAGAGCTTAATTTCTAATTCCTGCTCCTTCATCCCCGTCCCTTCTCGCCTATCCCGTATCCACAGCTTTTACACCACACTCAGTAAAGTCTCTTTATGCTCCACGCTGTCCCCGGGCTTGACTCGCACCCTTGAGATCGTGCCGGGCCGCGGAGATATGAGCTCGTTTTGCATCTTCATCGATTCGAGGATGATCAGCAAATCGCCTTTTTGTACCACCTGCCCTTCGCTGATCGGAACCGCCACCACCAGGCCAGGCATGGGCGCCCTGAGGTGGAAATCGATATTCTCGGGCAACGTGCCTCCCATCGAAGCGCGCAACCGTTTCTCCCGCTCGTCCTCCACCTGGAGCACATATTGCGAACCGTGCAGTAACACCTGCCAACCCTCTTCGCTCGGATAAACCGAACCTTCGAACGATTGGTTGTTCACCAGCAGGGAATAGACCGTCCGCTCACTCACCGACTCGAAATCCACAACGTAGACCACCCCATTCAGAGCCACATGGTGGTCATCCAGGATTTCGATTACGAATTCGCGCTCAGCTATCGTTGTAACATATTTCATGTTTCACGCCTCACGTTTCACCTATGCATTCTCTCCCATCGCCCGACCCACTTCCAGTTGCTTGTGTCGCGTTCACCGCGCTGGATGATGTGAGCGGCGCGTTGGGTTTGTTGGTGAGCCACTAGAGTTGCCAGGATGGCGGCGATTTCGGACAGGTCATCCTTACCTTCCTCAGCCGCCTCCATAGAGAAGCGCTCTTCGACGAAACGCGTATCGTACTGCCCGCCCATGTATCGGTGTGAGTCCATAATGCGTTGGTGAAAAGGGATGTTGGTGCGCACGCCGATGATCTTGAATTCCTCCAAAGCGCGACGCATGCGTAAGATCGCCTCGCCACGCGTTTCGCCGCTCACGATCAGCTTCGCGATCAATGAATCGTAATAGGGTGAGACCTCAAAGCCCGCATATACTCCTGTGTCCAGGCGTACCCCAGGGCCAGTCGGCAAGATCATATGGCTGATCCGCCCTGTGGAGGGCAGGAAGTGGTTATAAGGGTCTTCGGCGTTGATCCGGCATTCGATCGCCCACCCCGACAGGTGGATGTCCTCTTGCTTGTGGCGCATATGCCGCCCGCGGGCAATGCGGATTTGCTCCTTGACGATATCCAGGCCGGTGACTAACTCAGTTACCGGGTGCTCCACCTGCAGGCGGGTGTTCATCTCCAGGAAGTAAAAGTTCTTGTCCTTATCCACCAGGAATTCGATCGTTCCCGCGTTGATATAATCGACAGCCTGAGCAGAGCGCACGGCGACAGCCCCCATCCGCTGGCGAAACTCCTCGTCGTCTCCGACAAATGGAGATGGCGATTCCTCCAACAGCTTCTGGTGGCGGCGCTGCAACGAACATTCGCGCTCCCCGAGGTGGATCACATTGCCATGCGAATCGGCCAGGATCTGTATCTCGATATGGCGCGCCCCCTCGATCAGCTTCTCCAGGTATACGTTGCCGTCCCCAAAAGAAGCCTCAGCCTCGCGTCGTGCTGCCTGAAGCAACCCGGGCATCTCCCCTATCTCCTCTACCTCGCGCATACCCTTCCCGCCGCCCCCCGCGGTAGCTTTGATCAGCAATGGAAAGCCGATTTTTGGGGCCAGAGCCAGGAGCTCCTCGTTGCTCAGGCTTCCTTCCCCTTCGGTGCCCGGTACAACTGGCACTCCGCTCGCAGCCACAGTAGCGCGCGCAACGGCCTTGTCTCCCATAGCAGCGATGCAGGACGGCTTGGGACCGATAAAAGCCAGGCCTGCGTCCAGGCAGGCCTGGGCGAAGTCGGCGCGCTCGGCCAGGAAGCCGTAGCCAGGGTGGATCGCCTTTGCGCCACTCTTTTCAGCGATAGCGATGATCTTGTCCGCCCTCAGGTATGACTCGCGCGATGGCGGTGGACCTAAATAATATGCCTCGTCGGCCAGGCGGACATGCAGGGCCTGCCGG
>MGOK01000043.1:1589-3611 GCA_001795335.1 Chloroflexi bacterium RBG_19FT_COMBO_55_16 | reverse complement strand
TCGGAGTAAACGGCGACCGTCAGCATCCCCAATTCGCGGCAGGCGCGGATGATGCGCACGGCGATCTCCCCTCGATTGGCGATCAGGACTTTGTTGAACATGGTTTTTTCCCTGACGATTGACAGCTAACAAACGACGAAAGAAGATGTTTCATGATTTCGTCCTTCGTCTTTCGTCCTTGGTCATTCGTCTGATGAATTCGATAACTTCGCGGTTAAATTCCTCTACACAATCCTGGGGCAGCATGTGTCCAGCACCCGGTACCAGCCACAGTGCGGCGTTGGGGATGGCTGCCGCGATGTCCCTGGCATGGTTGGGCGTGGCGTGTTCGTCCTCATAGCCCTGCACAACCAGGGTCGGGCAGGCGATCCTATAAATGGACGGGCGCATATCCCAGGCCGAGTTTTCCGGTTTCGTCCAACCATCGTACCAGCCCTGGAACAAGGCCATTGCCTTATCCCCATGCACACGCCACAATTTCTCCTGGAAGCGGAAATCCTGCGTGAAGTCGCGCTGCACTGCCTCGACCCCCAAATACATCTTAGTCTCGATATAGATATGGGCAGCGACGATCACCAGGCAAGTCACTCGCTGCGGAGAGGCAGCCGCGAAATACATGGCAATTTTACCGCCATCGCTGTGGCCGATTAAAGTCGCTTCCGGTATGCCGAGTTCATTTAGAAGGCATTCCAGGTCGGCCAGGTCCTCTTTGAAGAAGGGCATGGCATAGGTCAGCCGGGGATCGGATTTGCCGTGTCCCCAGCGATCATAGGCGACAACCCGCAAGCCGGCCTTCGCCAGGACAAGCATCTGCCCTTTCCAGGAGCGCACTGCGCCCAGGCCGTGATGCAACAGCACGACAGGCGGGCCTATGGCAGGACCGTGGGTCTCGACGTAGATATGGTGACCGTTGATCAGTTTCAGGGCATGCATGGTTACGAGTTGGGATTTGCGGATTAAGAACTGCGAGTTGCAGGTTCAAAGTTCTAACGGGCCAACCTACAAATCACAGAGGAATACAGCCATGCTTCTTGGCCGGGTTGGCGTCGCGCTTGTTGGCGACCATCTCCAGGGCGTTGACCAGACGCGAGCGCGTCTCGCGCGGTTCGATCACATCATCGATGTAACCACGCGAGGCAGCGATGTACGGGTTGGCGAACTTCTCGCGATACTCCTCGACCAGCTTGGCCTTCCGTGTGGCGGAATCTTTGGCTTCGAGCAGCTCCTTGCGGAAGATAATGTTCACGGCGCCATCCGGACCCATCACCGCGATCTCCGCTGACGGCCAGGCCAGGTTGACATCCCCGCGGATGTGCTTGCTGCTCATCACGTCGTACGCTCCACCGTAAGCTTTGCGCGTCACAACTGTCAGTTTAGGCACTGTGGCTTCACAATAGGCGTACAACAGCTTGGCCCCATGGCGAATGATCCCGCCGTGTTCCTGCCCGGTGCCAGGCAGGAAGCCGGGCACATCCACGAAGGTGATGATCGGGATATTGAACGCATCACAAAAACGGACGAAGCGCGCTGCCTTATCGGACGAGTTGATATCCAACACCCCGGCCAGGACCGCCGGCTGGTTAGAGACAATCCCCACGCTGTGGCCACCTAGACGAGCGAAACCGATCATGATGTTCTGTGCGTACTGCTCATGTATCTCAAAAAACTGTCCATCATCCACGATCAAGCGGATAGCGTCCTTCATATCGTAGGGTTTGCTGGGGTCATCTGGGATCAGGCTGTCCAGGGCTTCTTCCATGCGCAGCGGGTCGTCAGTAGGGGGGACGAAGGGCGGATCCTCCATGTTATTTTGGGGCAAGTAAGAGAGCAATTTTCGGATCAGGTACAGGGCGTCGGCTTCGGTGTCGGTGGCGACGTGGCAAACACCAGACAGCTCGGAGTGCACGCTGGCGCCGCCCAGCTCTTCGAATGAGACCTCCTCGTGCGTTACGGTTTTGACCACCTCAGGACCGGTGACGAACATGTAAGAGGAGTGGCGCACCATGAAGATAAAGTCAGTCA
>MGOK01000043.1:0-1560 GCA_001795335.1 Chloroflexi bacterium RBG_19FT_COMBO_55_16 | reverse complement strand
CAGGGCCCCATGATGGCGCTGATCTGGGGGATTACCCCAGAGGCCAGGGTGTTACGCAGAAAGATGTCGGCGTACCCCCCCAGGGAAACCACCCCTTCCTGGATACGCGCCCCACCCGAGTCGTTCAATCCGATGATCGGGGCACCGTTTTTCATAGCCATGTCCATCAGCTTGCAGACTTTTTCGGCATGCACTTCTCCCAGACTGCCGCCGAAGACTGTGAAATCCTGGGAAAAGACGTATACCAGGCGACCTTCGATCGTGCCCCAGCCCGTGACCACGCTATCGGCGAGGTATTTTTGTTGATCCAATCCAAAATCGCTCGTGCGATGGACGACGAATGGGTCTACTTCCCGGAACGAGCCTTTATCCATCAGCAGGTCTATCCGTTCACGCGCCGTCAAGCGGCCGCGCGCGTGTTGGGCGGCGATGCGTTCCTCGCCGCCTCCCAATCGGCTTTGGGCTTTAAGTTCGCGCAATTTTTGGATTTTTGAATGATTGCTCATGCATCTCTCCGAAGAATGCCTTGGCATTGGGCCGTGATAACACCCAGAAAATAAAAATCAATAAGATGAGCGTGACGCCCGCCGCAAAGTGCCAGTTTGACCGCAGTCCACCCGCACCGATCAATCCGCTGCGCTCGAGCCATTCATAAATAGTATAAGCCACTGCCAGGATGCGGGTGGCGAGTGGCGACTTGGGATGGCCTCGCCACAGCCCCCAAAACAATGGCAAGCCGACCAGCACTCCGACCAATCCGGTTAAGGCCAGGTAGAGCGGTGATATACCCGGCAGGCTGGACAGGAAATCCCAGGCAGTGAGCGAATTGATGAACCGGGTCAGGTGGATGACTGTTATGCTTAACACCACAAGCGCGAGAAGCGTTACGAGTAACGGTCGCCCGGGTTTTAATCGTCTTGGGTTGGGAGGATATTCTTTTGCCATCGATGGTCTACCTGGGTTTTCAGGGTAGGAGCGCTCTCTGCGCCGTCCTCGGCGCAGGAGACGGAATAGATTCTACTATCAATTCCCTACCCTATCGCCAGGGTGATCTTCCCCATTTGCTCGCCCTTTTCCAATCGCTCCTGGGCGGCGCGTGCTTCCGCCAGCGGGAAACTGCGATCCAGGACAGGTTTTAAGTGGCCGGCAAAGACCAACTCCATGACGGCCTTGAAATCTTTTTGGGTACCCATCGTCGAGCCGATTAAAGAGAGGTGCTTGGCAAAGATGAAACGGTTATCGATCTCTACTGTCGACCCGCCGGTGTTCCCCACTGTAAGGATGCGACCGCCTTTGCAAGCCGCGCGGAAGCTCAAGGGAAATGTAGTACCCACATTGTCGACTACCACATCCACGCCGCGCTTGCCCGTCAGCTGGTAGACGATTTTAGGCCAGTTTTCCTCCTGGGAGCGGTCGATCAGATGATCGGCGCCCAGCGATTCGGCTATAGAGAGTTTCTCAGCGTTTGAACCGACTACATAGACCATGGCCCCCGTCAACTTGGCGATCTGAATGCAGGCGGTGTTAACACCGCCGGATGCTCCGACGACAAGCACGCTT
>MGOK01000042.1:9367-10513 GCA_001795335.1 Chloroflexi bacterium RBG_19FT_COMBO_55_16 | reverse complement strand
GTCTGCTTCGCTAGGGTTAGGATTACGCTGCAAAAGGGCATAGGATGTCATGATCTGTCCAGGGATGCAAAAACCGCATTGCACCGCGCCATGCCCTACAAAAGCCTCTTGGAGAGGATGTAATCCCTTAATCCTGTTGCCCTTATCCCTTCTCCCCTTTTTCAAAGAGATAGGGGAAAGGGAAGCCAATCCTTCAATGGTCAACACTTCCCTTCCATTGACTCGCCCTGCAGGATAAGTGCACGCTAATACCGGCTCACTATCGACCAGGACCGTGCAAGATCCGCATTCCGCCTCGTTGCAACCGATCTTCGTCCCGGTTAAACCCAACCGCTCCCGTAGCAGGTCAGACAGCATCTCGCCTGGGTGAGGGTCGATTCGGTAAGGTTTCCCATTAACCATCAGGTTTATTGTCATAAGGAAGTACGCATAATCCAGTAACCAGCCCGTTCCATCCCTGAAATCTGAGTCTCTAATAATCCCAGAGCCATTCTCATGCAGCTCGTTTCCATGCTTGCTGCAGGGTTTCTTCGAGCAGTGTTCCACAGAGATGCCGCCGATACTCACCCGAGGCACGATATGGACTGGAGCGGAACGAGGTTTCGGCCAGGAGTGCCTTAAGTGCTAGATTTAAGGTGTTCTTATTCAATGGCTGCCCAGCTATGGTTTCTTCAGCCGCGTGGGCGCGCAGGGGTGTTGGCCCAGCTGGGCCTAACGCAATGCGAATGTCGGCAATTTCATCACCGCGCCGTTTCATCCAGACAGCCATATTCAATATCGGCAAGGCCACCCCTTGCGGACGCATCACCCTTTTAAAAGCCGAAGCATCGCCCACGCCGCGCAATGGCAAGTGGAACCCCAAGAGCAAATCTCGCCTCGTATCCAGGGCTGAGCGGCCTGGCCCAATAAAAAGTTCCTGCAGGTCCACCAGACGCTGACCATCCAGACTAGCTATTTCTACCACCGCTTTCAAAGCCAGCAAGGCGATCGTCCCATCCGCGGCTGGCAAGGCATGTGCGACATTTCCTCCTAAAGTGGCAGCATTGCGCACTTGCGGGCCGCCGATTAAATTACAGGCTTCAACCAGAGCTTGGGCATGTTCCTGGACAAATTTGTTGGCGACGATCCGGTTGAGCGGCACGGCCG
>MGOK01000042.1:0-9360 GCA_001795335.1 Chloroflexi bacterium RBG_19FT_COMBO_55_16 | reverse complement strand
AAAAAGAATCTCCCCGCGCACTTCGAGGCAAGTTAGCTCAGGTACAATAGTAATATCCACGAGCGTATCGATCGCCGGATGCCGCCCCTGTTGGAGATCAAGCAACAAGTCGGTACCCCCGGCGATCAGGCTGGCTGCGCGGGGAGCCCTGGACAAAGCTAGTAAAGCATCGTTTACTGATTGCGCGAGGTGATAATTCTTCCAGAGAGGCATGGATCGGCCACCGGTGGTATCTCGGTCGACTGATTTCGCCAAACATGCGTATCTAGCCGACACACACCACGAAGACGGTGGCACTTTTCGACGGGCAACGACCCGACGCCGCTACAGGCCTGGCCTATAACGACCACCGATCCGGGTGAAGGTATTTTAGCACAAAGATAAGGAATCTCTATCCCTAAATTCTGTAAATTCGCATATAATCCAGGATTATGGGTAAAATTATTGCCATCTTTATTCGCCCGCAAGTGGGCCAGCCTACACGAGCCTTATCCGAGGTTCATGTGGTGCCCGGCCGAGGCTTAGAAGGAGATCATTATTATCTGAAGATCGGCTATCCGGAACGGAAAATCGATGCGAGCCGTGAGGTGACCCTGGTCGAAATCGAATCGATCGAAGCCGTTCGACGCGATTATAAAATTCCGCTCGACCTGGGAGACACCCGCCGTAACCTGGTTACCCAAGATGTGCCTCTAAACCACCTGGTTGGCAAAACATTCAGGGTTGGTGAAGTCACCATGCAAGGCATCCGTCTTTGCGAGCCCTGTTCCCATTTAGCGGAGCTCACTCAACAACCAGTATTACCTGCATTAGTGCATCGTGGCGGACTGCGTGCCCAAGTCCTGACTGAAGGGAACTTACGGGTAGGGGATAATATCGAGATTTCAGAGGAAGCCCAAACTAAATCCCTGTAAGACCTCTAATTCTTTTCCTGAATCATTGTTTTTCCCGGTCAAGAACAAATCCACTAAACCGTGGAACTTCGCACACGAGGATATCCATGATCCGCAGCCTGCTGGAAGACCTTTTCAGCATTCATCGATTCCTGGCAAGACAATTGCTTTACCCTATATTGCTCTCTACTCTCCTGGCATTGATCCTCTTCGCCGGGCGCGTTCTGCAAAGCAACGCCTTGACATATAAAAACCTGGTCTGGAATCTCTACCTGGCCTGGATGCCATATGTGTTTAGCTTATTGGTTGCCTTACTGAATTTCATGAGGCCGCGTAGCTGGGGTTTGTTACTTCTGCCGGGAGCATTGTGGTTAATCTTCTTCCCAAATGCCCCGTACATCGTGACGGACTTTTTGCACTTGGCAGACCGACCTTATGTCCCCTTGTGGTACGATATTATTATGTTGGCCACATTTGCCTGGACGGGATGTTTCCTGGCGATTGCTTCATTACGGATCATGCAAATCATGGTAACAAACTACCTCGGGTGGTGGTTCAGTTGGGTTTTTGCTGGTATAGCGCTCTACCTCGGTGGACTGGGTATCTACCTGGGGCGATTTTCACGTTGGAACAGCTGGGATCTCATCCTTCATCCGAAGGAGGTTTTTTCTGATATCGCCTTGCGGTTGGTAAATCCCCTCAGTAACTTGAGTTTTTTTGGCTTTACACTTCTTTTCACCGCCTTTCTTTTAGTTTGTTATCTGACTTTCATCTCGGTCCGCCGGGTAAGCGAAAAGTAAATCATCTCTGCAGAGTATAATTCAAAAAAATACGCCAATCCGATCAGGAGATTTCAATGACCGAACATAGATCTGCCGCATTGCAGTTCGCCCAGGAGCACAATCAGCGCTTTCTCGATGAATTAAGGAGTTTTCTCACCATACCTTCTATTTCTACAGACCCGAACAGCAACGCTGACATCCTGCGCGCTGCTGAATGGGTTGCCAAGCAATTAGAGGTATTGGGAATGAGCGAAGTGACCATTTTCTCAACGGAGGGTCATCCGGTGGTCTACGCTGAATTGTTAACCGCCGGGCCTAACGCCCCAACCGTTCTAATCTACGGACATTACGACGTACAACCCGCGGAGCCATTAAATTTGTGGCAAAGTGGCGCTTTCGAACCCCAGGTGCGCGGGGAATTTCTATTCGCTCGTGGGGCTTCTGACATGAAAGGTCAAGTCATGGCATGTATCAACGCCATGGAGGCTGTGATCCGAACCGGAAAACTTCCGGTGAATCTGAAATTCCTGATCGAGGGCGAAGAGGAGATCGGCTCACCGAGCATGGGTGAATTTCTTGCCTCTCACTTGGATTTGTTAGCCAGTGATTTTGCCCTCAATCCAGATACGGGGATGATCGCTCCAGATCTGCCAACTATCACTTATGCTCTGCGTGGCCTGGCTTATTTCGAATTGCGCATCTTTGGTCCTGACCATGACCTACATTCCGGTCTCTATGGCGGCGTGGTGCACAACCCTGCCCAGGCGCTATGTGAATTGATCGCAGGCATGCACGACGCCCAAGGACGCATCACCCTACCTGGTTTTTATGACAAGGTGATACCACTCGAATCAGAAGAACGCGCCGAACTGGCACGCTTACCAATGGATGAGCAATTCTACATGAACCAGACGGGTTCCCCAGCTCTTTGGGGTGAGGTAGGCTATCTGCCGGTTGAACGCGTCGGCGCACGTCCTACCCTGGAGGTCAACGGATTGTATTCAGGCTTCATCGGTGACGGGTCGAAGACCGTCTTACCTGCTTATGCGATGGCGAAAATATCCACGCGATTAGTGCCCGAACAGGAGCCTGAGGAGGTTCATCAACAACTCCAACAGTATTTAGAAGCCAAGGTTCCAGGTACTGTGCGGTACGAATTAACCAAGCTGGTTGGCGGACCTGCTGCTACCTCCGATCGCCACTCCTCGGGTATTAAAGCCATGCAGCGAGCGATGGACTCAGTTTGGGGGAAGCGTCCCGCCTTCCGTCGAGAAGGTGGGAGTGTGCCCATTGTGGTGTTATTCCAAAAATATCTGGGCATCGAATCGGTCAATTGTGGTTTTTCATTGCCAGATGATAACGCTCATAGCCCCAACGAAAAATTGCATCTACCCACCTGGCGGCGTGGGATCGAAACCATTATTCATTTCTTCTTTAATTTGGCCGAATAGGGTGCCTGTATTTTTCTCATGGAAAAGCTAAAACTTCCGACTTACGGCGGCCAAGCTGTGATTGAAGGTGTGATGATGCGGGGCAGGCAGTCCCTGGCGATCGCCATGCGCGCTCCTGACCAGAAGATCGTCATCCACACAGAAAAATTGAGTCACATTTATCAGAGCCGCTGGCTGAAGATTCCTTTGCTGCGTGGGATGGTCATGCTTTGGGACGCTTTGGGATTGGGTATCCGTGCATTGACCATGTCGGCCAATACCCAGAGTGGAGAGGACAATAAGATCGAAGGACCAGCGCTGTTCGGGACTTTGTTCATCTCCCTGGCCCTCGCAATAGGTCTATTCTTTCTGGCTCCAGCTGCTATTGGCCACCTCACAGAAAGCCTAATAGCAGCTTCAAGTCAGGGGGCTTGGTTTGGGAACTTGGTGGAGGGGCTGATGCGCTTGGCGATCCTGGTGGGTTATATTTGGTTCGTAGGCAAGGTTCCTGACATACAGCGCGTATTCGCTTACCATGGCGCTGAACACAAGACCATTAACGCCTTCGAAGCCGGCGTTGAATTAACCCCAAAGAGCGTATCGCAATTCTCCTTAGAGCATCCCCGTTGCGGCACCGCATTTCTTCTCTCGCTGGTGGTGATCTCCGTGTTGATCTTTGCTTTATTGGGGCCAATGCCTGTTATTTGGAGGCTTGCCAGCCGAGTCTTATTGATCCCGGTCCTGGCCGGCATGGCGTATGAGTACATCCGCTGGACCGCTAACCATCTGGATTCTCACCTGGTAAGATGGTTGATCAAGCCCAACTTGGCGTTACAAAGAATGACCACCCGAGAGCCCAGCTCCGAAATGCTAGAGGTATCTATCGCCGCTTTCACAGCTATGCGAGCGGGAGAGATGGATCTTGCCCCTTAAAGATTGTCCAATCCGATAGTTGGTGCGTATCATGTTCTCCTGAGACTTGTGATGTCTTTTTCTCTAATCTCCCAGGATCTGCACGACCAGCTCTCTCTGGCGCGGGCGAGTGTCAAAATCCACGAAAATAATTTGCTGCCAGGTACCCAAGGTCAAACGCCCACTCACAAAGGGCACGGTGAGTGAGGCGCCCAGCATGGCGGCACGCACATGGCTGTGCCCATTGCCATCCCCCCAGCGAGCGTTATGGGCATAGTGACGGTTTGGATCTGCGATCTCGTCGAATAAGCGCCGAAGATCGCTCAAGCAGCCCGATTCATATTCGATAGTAGTGATGGCGCTAGTCGAAGATGAGCAAAAAATGGTTACGATCCCATTTTTTATCCCACTCTCAGTCACCAATTTGGCTGCTTGATCCGTGATATCCATGATATCGGCATTGCCCTTGGTGTTCAATCCGATTGAGGTAGTTTTGGTTGGCATATAATATTACTCGTTATCTGGTGATTCGCTAACTGGCAAGTTTATTATGCCACTTTTGTTCCGCATTCCGCACAAAATTTGGCTCCTGGTTGTAATTCTACGCCACATTCCGTGCAATGCGTAGAGCTTTTAATACTCGCACCACACTCAGGGCAAAACTTGACATTCTTTGCCAGCGGAGCTTCGCAATTCGGACAAGTTGCTCGCACTCCTTCCCGCCAACTCTTCTCCTGCAACATCTCTCGATCTTCCTCTGCCATCTTGGAGTGCGCCCAAATCTCTTCGACCGTACGACTTGATTGAGCAGCCGACATCTCTACCCCTAAATCGGGGGCACAACCTTTACACAGACCGCGTTGTGTATTCCAGCAATTTTTCCGGCAAACCCAACTTGAACATCGTGGACATTGGATAAAGTCGGGTTTAAGTTCTTCAATTGCGTTCTGAAAAGCTTCATCATGAGCTTTCTCCCAACTGGCGGATCGTACACGTTCGGATAAGTCAGCAGCTTTACCAAAAAAACCACCGAAGAGACTATTTGCAGCATCCATTGCTCCAGATACTGCGCCGGTGATAGTGGGTTTAAAATGGGTACGATAGCCACTACCACAGCGATTACAATAAAATTCAAATTGATATCCCTGGTTTGTGCTTAAGTCTGAATAGTTATTGGTGAATTCAATTTTTTCAGTCATAGCGATTACCCTCCACGAGTTAGATTGGAAATTATCAAAATTATAAATCCATATGGTTTTATAATTTCTGATAAACTCATAAAATATCAATTTTGTGAGGTAGCACTGCATAACTAAAGAAACCTATGGGAATAGATCTCGCACTCTACCGGCGCCCCGTGCGCGTCTCAACCCTACCATCAATCCGGCTTTCAGCGATTGATATCTCGCCTGATCATCCTCAAAGGACAATAATACTTCTCCACGGCTATGGCGGGCAAGCCAGGCAGTGGAAGTATCAACTTGAGGAGTTCTCCTTTTCTAACCGGGTGATTGCCCTCGATTTACGCGGTCATGGCCGCGCGGATAAACCTGAAGGAAAGTACACGATGGCTCAGATCCAGCGTGATTTGGAGACGGCCCTCGAAGAGTTAAATGTCAATGATCAATTTGTTCTGATCGGCCACTCCTTCGGGGGTGCCATCGCTACGGAATACGCCGTCGCTCATCCGGAGCGTGTTGCTGATCTCATCTTGATCGCCACAGCTGGCGAATTCAAACTCAATCCTTTCTATCGTCTCTTGCTGAGTCTTCCCCTCGTTGTCTTACGTGCGCTAGCTCCTTTCGTACGCGGTTGGTTAGCTGCACCACCTCAAGTTATGTATTCCTGGTACCATCACAATATCGCCAACTGGAACGGCTGGAGCCTGTTCCGTGACCTGCGGGTCCCGACAACGGTGATCCACGGTCACCTCGATATCGTCTTCGCCCGACCTCTTTTCGAAGAAGTGGCGCGTGCCATTCCCAACGCGGAGGAGATCGATGTCGGCGCCTCTGGGCATTTAGTCATGCTAGAACGCCGGGACGCTGTCAACCGCGTCATTCAACGTTGTCTGGAGCGAAGTCAACGTTCCTGGAGAGATGAATCGCGGATCATAGATTCCTCGTCTCGAGCAGCTCTGGTGCTGGAACGCCCCTGGTTGGCTTATTATGATGATGGGGTACCGTATACAGTGGCAATCCCACGTGTCCCCTTAAACTATTTATTGCGTTCCGCCACCAACCGTTTTCCCCGGCAAGGCGCAATCATCTTTGAAGGTAAACGTATTACCTACCACAACCTTCAGCAGGATGTCAATCGCTTCGCCAATGCGCTGCGTTCACTGAGAGTGGAACGCGGCGACCGGGTGATGTTGCTGCTCCCAAATTTACCCCAGATGGTGATCGCTTTCTTCGGGGTCTTGGAGGCCGGCGCAGTCGCCGTCTTTACTTTACCCGCCACCGATCCTAAGGAATTAATCCGCCAGGTACGTGAATCTGGCGCGCGCGTCTTGGTCACCTTGACTCAATTTGCCCACCTCGTAGAAGAAATTAAAGCTGGCCTAGTAGAGGAAAAAGTTTTCCCCCTGGAACACATCATCTTCACGCACGTCGGCGACTACTTGCCGCTCCCCAGGCGACTCGGGCTTATGCTCTCCCGTGAGAGGCGTCTTCATCACCAATTGGAAATCCCTTTAGATGCCGGGACTCACCAATTTAAACGTCTGCTTGCGATTCCTGACCAAAACTTTCCTGATGTCGACCAATCGCCTGAGGACTTGGCAGTGATCCAGTTTACCGGAGGAACCACTGCCGCTCCCAAGGGCGTTATGCTCTCCCACCGTAACCTGATTGCCAATGCCTTACAGACCCGCCACTGGCTGCCATCCTTTATAGAAGGTAAGGAGCGCTTCTTGTGCGTGTTGCCATTTTCACATAGCTATGGCTTGACCACCGCACTCAACGTACCAGTCGCCCTTGGAGCGACACTCATCCTCAAGCCAACCTTCGAGGTGGTAGACGTGCTTAAAACCATCCAAAGACACCACCCAACTGTTTTCCCCGGCGTCCCGAATATGTACCTAGCGATTAAAGATTTTCCTGGAGTGCGTAAGTTTGGCATTCAATCGATAAAGGCCTGCGTCAGCGGCTCCGCGCCTCTGCCAGTTGAAGTTCAAGAGGCGTTCGAGAAACTCACTCGGGGGCGGTTGGTGGAAGGCTATGGCCTGACAGAGGCCGGACCAGTCACGCACGCAAATCCGCTCAACGGCTTGCGAAAAATCGGCTCGATCGGTGTTCCGCTTCCCTCCACGGAAGCCCGCGTTGTAGATTTAGTCAGAGGGCGAAAAGAAGTCAAAGTGGGACAGGTCGGTGAACTAGCGGTGCGCGGCCCACAGGTCATGCTGGGCTATTGGGACAACCCAGAAGAAACTCGGAGCGTTTTCAATGCAGATGGCTTTTTGCTTACTGGCGATGTCGCTCAGATGGACTCCGACGGGTATTTCCGCATCATCGCTCGAAAAGCCGATATGTGGTATCCTTCCAGGCCGGGCACACCCGCCTTTCCGCGCGATGTTGAAGAAGTATTATTTGAAATCCCCCAGGTCAAGGAAGCTGCCGTCGTCGCCATCGCCAACCAACCAGTTGCCTTCATTATTGCACAAAGGGATCGCCCTCAGGCTGATGCGTTGATCGCCTATTGTAAGCGCCGTTTACCGCCGGATCTGGTGCCGCGGCTGGTGATTTTCGTGGACGATTTTCCACGCACCTTCATCGGAAAGGTTATCCGAAGGGAGCTGGTGAAACTCTTTGAGCAGAACAATCAAGGGCATTGAATGGTTAATTCGCAAGCCCTCGATAGCAATAGCTCCTGATCCCGACATTATTAAATATTCGTAGATTTTAACACTGAAGAATATGTTAACCAAACAAAACGAACATGAGCCTCTCCATTATGTCGTCCGCGGTGACGGACCTCCGGTGATCCTGCTTCATGGGATTGCCGCCTCGCTTAACGATTGGAAATATCTCCTACCCCTGCTCGTCGAAGCCGGCTTTCAGGGCTATGCGCCGGACTTATGGGGACATGGCGAAAGCACCAAGCCAGACACTCCCGAAGTCTATGATTTTGACGCACTATATACTCACCTGCTCTCCTGGATCATTGATTTAAATTTCAACCAACCTCTCTTATTGATTGGCCACTCGTTAGGGAGTCTCTTGAGCTTGAAATATGCCCTCAGCCGGCCAGAAAATGTTCAGGGAATAGTGTTGATCAATCCCTTCTTCCAGCCCAGCCAACTCTCACCCCTGCTTCGCTTGATCCAACGCCGGCCTGAGCTGGGAGAGAAAGCCTTGCGCGCCGCGCCATACTGGTTGATCCATGCCCTAACCGGTTTAGATTTGAAATCCGCATCTGATGATATCACGCACACGCGCACCCAGATTGCGGTAGATTACAAACGAGCTTCGCCATATATTGTCCACATTGCTGGAACAATCCCTGACCTGACCAATTGCCTGCCCGAGATTATCACACCCACCTTGGTGATATGGGGTGAAAACGATCTGTCGCTGAATCCAGATTTGTATCCAAAGTTGGTGGATGATCTA
This sequence comes from Chloroflexi bacterium RBG_19FT_COMBO_55_16, assembly GCA_001795335.1. Next base: position 733 of record MGOK01000042.1, on the reverse strand, counting down.
CCCAATGCGCGCGGGTATGCTATCCCAAGATGTGGTCACCAACCTCACCTCAGTCAACCCGAGATCCTTAATCAGGTGGTGTTGGATTTTCTCGATCAGATTGATAACTTCAGGAGTAAATCTTATGCCAACCGAACCTTCTGATCTGGAAGGGTTAACTTTTTTGGGGCGGAAGGCAAAGCCCAGCAAAACATTGGAAGCCTTTCCCAACCGTTCACCTGACAGGTATTACCTGGTCAGCCTGGAAACCGACGAATTCACCTGCCTGTGCCCGATGACCGGTCAGCCGGATTTCGCCACCATTCGCGTACAGTATGTGCCCGATCAGAAGATCGTGGAATCCAAGTCCTTCAAGCTCTACCTTTGGTCGTACCGCGACGAAGGTGCATTTCACGAGCATGTGATTAACCAAATTTGCGACGACCTGGTGGAAACCCTGGACCCACATTGGGTTAAAGTCACCGGGATATTTAACATCCGCGGCGGCATCGGAATTACTGTCGAAGCTGAGCAGACTAAAACCCCTGCTGCCCGCCGGTAGGGGTTGCATACCAGGATGTTAGAGAGACGAGCGCCGACCCACCCGCTCCACTTCCGCTGAATAGCTAATCGCATTCTGCTGATTGGTGATCGGTAATCGGTAATCGCTTACTATCTAGAATCGAGCTAAACCTTGGAAAATAGAAGCTATCGTTGGTATCCCCAGGTCATCGCGGTTTTTGTCACCACGTTG
>MGOK01000041.1:5553-10546 GCA_001795335.1 Chloroflexi bacterium RBG_19FT_COMBO_55_16 | reverse complement strand
TTATAGAGCGTGCTCGTCGCCACATCCAGGCCAAACTGACCGATTTTCCCTCCAGGATAAGGATAAGAAAAATCTGGGTCATTCTCGGAACCCAAACATAGAACGTGTTTCCGGTTAAAGTTGTGGCCCAATTCGTGGACCATGGTTTCAGACGCCGCAGGAGATGCTTCACCATACCCACTCCACCCAACTGCGGTCTGGTAACCGCCGCTTCTCCCCAGGTTTGCAACCCCGGTGATACAACCGTTGGCACATCCATGGGCATCGGCATCGAAGGAATTGACCAGGCCATAATAATTCTGTAACCCAGTGGGGTCTTCCATTTTATGGATGGCGGTGATCTCCTCCAATAGTTTACTCCAACCGGACCCGTCCAGGTTGTCCAGGTTGTACTGTATCTCCGCTGGTTGGTACAGGTAAGGGGCGTGGGTTTGGTAGGAAACAGCCGGGATAGGAAAAACCTTGATCGGGAGGGACGTCAGGTAATCCAGGTCATCGCTTTGTGGGTAATAAACCTGCGGGCTGGCATATGGCTGGTAGGCAACGGGCACGATGACAGCCTTGAGAACTGGAGCATTGACAAAATTGAAAGGCTGCATGCCTGTAGCAGGGTAGCGGTTGTTTGCCCGGTCGCTTTCGTGGATAGACCCCTGCGGGTCCAGATCGACATGATAGCTGTAGCCTGGTCGAAGCCAGCCGGTCGGGAGGCTAAAATTTAACGTCCGGCTTAACTTATTTTCTTTGGAAGGGGCGGAGATCGAACCATTATCCGGCAGGATACAACCCAGAGACGTGTTAACCTCGTCGTCGCCACACAACCTGGCCGTCACCCCTGAAATGCTCTTGCCGGTGCTGGTCGCTACGAACACGCGCGCCAGCGCCGGGCGCCCGGCAATGTGGGCAGCGAAACTGTCCGATGCGGAGGTTGCCTGGATGACCTTCACCGCTGCCACCGTTAAGTCGATGTCCGTCTTTAGAGTCAGCGGCAAGAACGCCCGAGGCGTCAACGCCTCGCTCGCCTTGGCTTTAGCCAGCGGGGATGAGATCTCCATCCAGGCTGTCAAGATTAAGACCACCAGCACCGCTCCAGGAAGGATCTTGCGGTTTAATGATTTGAATCCATGCATTATCATTTACTATGTTCGAACTTTATAAACGGAAAAGACAGGCAAGATCATAGCCGGGAAAATAGATTTGCCCTAACCGAACACCGAGAGTAGATCATGCTCAAGCCAATTATATTCATATCTGAACAGTTCCGCCAGTTCCTGGAAGCCTTCCGTCGCTGCTTCAGCAAACGCTAGTGGAAGTACTTCGTCACCGTGCGTGAAGTAGTGCTTCATTTCAAACCTTGGCAGGCGATCAAAGCTTCGCCTACACCTCTAGCATATTCAATCGCCTGGTTAAAGTCCATCTCCTGACCTTCTGCCCACAACCGCTCAATGGTCTCTGAATCGAGGCTCCGCCCAGCAATGACGCGGGCATTCTCAAGCCCGCTCGCCTCTGGTCTCATCCCACCACCTAAGGTCGCCCGAAGCCCAGCGATCGCGCCGGCTAATAGCACTCCGCCCTTGGGATCGCCGTGCGCTGTGATCGCGGCGATCCAATCGAGGGCCATTACGGTGAAGGTAACATTTTTCAGCCGGATGAGATCCTGCAGGACATCCAGGGAGTTCTTCAGCGCCTGGAGACGCTCCCCCTGTTGAAAAATAATCGACGCAAGCGCTAAACGCTTCGTAGCTGCCTCAATGTGGTCCCCAACCTCCAAAGCGATTGTGAGTGATGCCTCCCAAAGCGGACGGGCTCCGTCAAGATCGCCTTCCATCCAGCGGGCGAATCCCTTCGCCATGAGGGCCATGCCCTCTTTTTCCCGATTATCCAGGTCCTGAAAAACAGCCAATGCCTGATCAGCTAAGCGTCCGCCCGTTTCAAAGTCCCCGATCCAGGTATAGGTAGTGCTCATCGATAAGAGTGTATCCGCTTCATTAGTTTTATCTCCTAGCTCCCGATAAATCTCGAGCGCTGCTTTGTAACAGGTCAGAGCTGGGGCGTAATCCGCTTGCCAGTATGCCAAGCCAGCCAGACCAACCAGCCCTTTTGCCCGCACGCTCACCGGCCCTTCCACCCGAGCGAGCAATTTTTCAAGCCAGCCACGCCCCTCTTGAGGGTGGCCGATGGCGTGCCAAAACCGCCACAAAGCGCTTCCGATGCGAAGCCCGGTCTCGAACTCTCCATTTTCGAGGCAGTAACGGATAGCGGCTCGGAAATTGTCCAGGTCAGCAGATAAAAGATCGATCACTGCCGCTTGCTCCTGACGGGTCAGATAAGGCTCGCTTTCCTCCGCTAGTTTAAGGAAGTAGGAGGCGTGGCGAGCAGCCAGTCCCTGCTCCTCCTCTGCTGTACCGAGCTCCTCCAACGCGAACTCACGAATCGTTTCAAGCATGAAGAGGCGCGCCTCCCCCCGTTGGACACGGCGTTGCAATAAACTCTTGTCCTGCAGGGAGGTCAGGACTTCCAGGACATCCGCGACTAAATCGCTATCTACCACAGCTTCGGCAGCCTCGATCGAGAATCCACCGATGAAGACTGCGAGACGCCGAAATATCGCCTGCTCAGACGGATCAAGCAATGCATAGCTCCAGGCGATAGTGTCACGAAGCGCCTGGTGGCGCACCGGCAGATCCCTAGGACCACCACGCAGCACTTTGAATTTCTGCTCCAAACGTTTGGCTAATATCTCTGGTTGGAACATGCGGGAATGTACCGCAGCCAGCTCAATCGCGAGTGGTAATCCTTCCAATCTTTTTACAATTAGCGCTACCGCTGCAGCGTTTTCCTGCGTGAGCACAAAATCAGGGTCGGCTGCCCTTGCCCGGCGAACGAACAGGTCGATTCCATTAACTCTCGCGAGTTCATCCAGGTCTGAATATTCCCCCTCGCTTGGCGCTTCGAAGGGTGGAACCTGGTAGACATGTTCGCCGCTGATCCTGAGCCGGGTACGGCTTGTGACTACGAATCTCAAGCCCGGAGCGGCAGTCAGCAGGCCACTCACCTGGGTAACTGCGCCAAGGATCTGCTCGAAGTTGTCGAGAACGAGTAAAAGCTCCTTTCCAGCGAGATAGTCTTCGAGAACATTGTAGTTTGATCGACCTTCGATTTCGCTCACCCCCAAGTTCTTGCCGATCGTGGAGGCAACGAGCTGAGGATCCTGGATCGAGGCCAGGGAAATAAAAAAAACGCCATCGGCGAACCTGGGTAAGACCTCGGCTGCCACGCGAAGCGCCAGACGTGTTTTTCCTGTCCCGCCTGGACCGGTGAGGGTAATCAACCGGCTCACGGAGAGGAGCTTCGCCATCTCGCTGAGCTCCTTCTCTCGATCGACAAAGTCTGTCACCTCGCTGGGCAAATTGTGCGGCCGCGCGTTCAGCGCGCGCGGAGGAGGAAAATCACTCAAGATACCTGGGATAAAGACCTGAAAGAGACGCTCTGGCTGCTCGATGCCTTTCAGAAAGTGGTATCCGAGATCCTTGATTGAAATGTTCCTGGGAAGTTCCAGTTCAACGAGCGATTGAGCTGAGGAGGAGATGAGTATCTGGCCGCCGTGTCCCGCCGCACAGATCCGTGCAGCGCGGTGGACGTCGAGACCTACGTACCTCCTCCCTGAAATTGTCGCCTTGCCCGTATGAATCCCCATGCGGACATGAATCGAACCACCCCGCGGCCAGTCGTGAGCAGCCAGGGAACGCTGGGACGCAACGGCCGCTTCAAGCGCTTGCGAGGTTGTTGGGGAGACAAAAAAGAATCCGTCTCCGGTATTGTCGACCTCGGCACCGCCGGCTTTTTCGACTGCTTCGCGGATCAGCCGGTTGTGTTGTTCCAGGACCTGGGGATAGGCATCTCCGAGGCGCTGGAGCAGGCGAGTCGAACCCTCGATATCGGTAAACAGGAAGGTGTAAGTACCCGATGGCGACTCGACCATTTACCGCCGCTCCCTCCTCCCCGCACCATCCAGGCAAGTTAATCCTGTTCGAGAATCAGACCTCTCATCTCGAAAAATGCTTTGGGATCCTCGCAAGGTGGTTTTCCAGGATATTCTACAACCTGCTGAAAGTCAATCCGCAAAACAGAGCCCAGCAATGCGCCCGAACCTCGTGCAATACCCCAGGAGGTCACCAGGCCGTTCACGAAGCGGCCTTGCAGCTCTCCCTCCCAGGCGCCGTCAACCGTGTTTGGCTTTAATCTGAACTTGCCCTGGAGATCGCCATCCCCACTCTTTGGATTGATAGTGATGTCAAGGGTGGGTACGTTCGTCCCAGCGATCCTCGAATCCTGCGATTCGACCCTGTCGGTGAAGACCCGCCCCTGGATTTTAAGCGTGCCATCGGCGATGGGCTGTTCGGTACCCAGAACGATTTCACAAGTGGCTGCCGTTGCAGCAAACACAGTTAATGCCATTTTTTTATCTCCTTCTTTTCGAATGTTAAAACTCATCTAAACCGGGAGAACGTCCAGCCGAAAGTGAAAAACTTACCGCCTGCGGAGTCCGGGCTGCAAAGGTGCTTCTATCGAGTTGTAAATAGCCTGCAATAGGTCACATTTTCGGATGTTATCCGCATGCAAGGATTCAGGGATCTATAATACTATAGCAGACCAGCCCCATTATAGTCAAGATAATGCTGCTGATCTTCGGACATAAGGGGAGAGAAAAGAGCCTCCTGCAGTAGGTAAACTTGTTTTACCACAACCATTTATCAGTATCAGGCTCCCTTGTCCAAGTTTATCAATCTTTGCAAATGTGTAACCAACTTGACAATAGATAAGAACTGGGCTAAACTATTAAGGATTACGGCTATACGAATAACCTATCCGCATTAATCGACTGAGGTGCCCTGATGTCCCCATCATCCGAATCAACCTTCCCCTCCTCTCAGATCACCGCCCAGACCCCGCTCGTCCCGGCGGTCAACGCCTGGCGCATCTATTTAGATGACCA
>MGOK01000041.1:323-5542 GCA_001795335.1 Chloroflexi bacterium RBG_19FT_COMBO_55_16 | reverse complement strand
CCCACACCGTCAAGGCTTTCACCGCCGATGTGAACCTACTCGCTGCTTACCTGCCTCCCGACCGTAGCTTGGGCAGTGTTTCGACTACCGACTTAAATAACTTCCTGGATTGGATGCAAAAAGGCCGCGGCGTGCCCTGCAGCCCCAAGACCCTTTCCCGGCGCATCACCTCGCTCAAGGCTTTCTTTCGCTGGCTGCACCAATATGGCGTTTTGTTGATCGACCCGGCTGAGAAGGTCATCCAAAAATCTGTGATCAGCCCTTTGCCGATCGTCCTCAACCCGGATGAAGTCCAGGCCGTGCTCGAAGTAGCGCAGGAGCACTGGCAGGGAGCCGCTCATGACACGCGCTATTTTGCCTTGCTCGACCTGTTGCTGCATACCGGTATCAAAAAGAGTGAAACCCTGGCATTACACTTGAATCATGTCGACCTGGAAACCCCTACCGGCCCTCTGCTTTTTGTGCGCTACGCCAGCCCTCAGCACCGCTATAAAGAACGCAAGATCCAGCTCCCAGAAAGCTGGGTGGCGGTTTATCCGGAATACAAGGCCCAATATAAACTCAACGACCAGTTATTCCCCTGGTCGCAACGTCGCCTGGAGTATCTTCTCGAAGACCTGAGCCTCCAGGCTGGTTTGGATAAGCACCTGTCCTTTGAAATGTGCCGTTGGACGTGCGCCTTAAGCGACTGGCAATCCGGCATAGATCCGGATAAGATCCGCCAAAAACTTGGCATCTCAAAAATCCAATGGCGAGAAATAAGAATGAAGATTAGAAGGCTAACGGGACAGGCGGAAGATTAATCCCCTTTTATAACCACTTTACAACGATATCACCGATCACGTTGGCCGCCTGATCGCCGCGGTCAGCGGCGTTAGATAGGTGGCGGTAGATCTCACGCAATTTGAGGATCTCCATCACCCCTTCCAGATCGCGGGGGTCCTGGAACAGGTCGGCGATCGCTTCGCGATAAACCTGCTCGACACGATTTTCCAGGGCTTTGGCGCGCACGGCGTGATCGTTGGCCACGTTGGGGTGGTCAACCAATCGCAATACGCCGCGGTTGATCTCCATGGCAGCATCTGTGAGCAGAGAGGCCATGCGTTCCAGGAAGGGATTGGGGGCAACTTTCAACACGACCATCTCGTCCACGGTGGACTCGGCATAATCAAGGATATCGTCAATCGTCAAAGATAAGGCGAAGATATCCTCCCTGTCGAAGGGGGTTACGAAGGTGCGGTTAAGTTCATCGATCAGGATGCGCCGCACCTCATCTGCCTCAGACTCAATTTTGGACAAGCGGTCTGCCAGGGTGCTATCGGGCTTTTGCATGTATTGTTTAAGCGCTTCCATGCCCTGGACTGTGAACTCAGCCTGGCGAGATAATAATTCTAAGAAGCGATTATCTTTCTTACGTCGAGAAAATAGTTTCATCCGGTAAACCTTGAATTATTTTTTTTTAATTATAACCCACCTCGAATTTCGAGGGCGGTTCTTTGCCACCTCCCACAGCCGGTAAAAGGCTGACCGTATCCTGCAGGGAAAGTATTGTCTCGAGGCCGTTTTCCAAAAAAGGCGCGTTCCTTCCATTGATAAATACGTGCACATGCCGGTCCAGTTCACCGTTTTTATCCAGCAGTTCCTGGCGCAATTGCGGGTAGCAACGAAGGATCTCAGCGATCAGTTGCCGGAGGGTTGATCCCTGTGGCAGGGGAAAATCCACCGTCTTAGTTCCGACGATCTGGCGGAAGGTAGCATAAAAGTCGACCTTCATCATTTCTCCTCATGCCTGAGGCAGAAGTAAATTGCCCGACGAGTAGATTGCGTCAGGCGAAAGGCGTGCCCTACACGATATCCCGGCACCCAGACGATCTCCTCCCCCGAGCAAACCAACGGCCAGGTGTGGCGAGAGCGGCGGGGAATTTTTACGTTGATCATGAAATCGGATAACTTCATCGAGGACTCCGCCATCCCCAGTGGTTGGAAGCGATCTCCTTCCCGGCGGGTGCGCAGGGTTATTGGGGCCGCCGAACTATCCAGGCTCGCCCAAGCCTGATACATGTCAAGGTTGGTCTCTGCCTGTCGCCGTCCAGATTCCAGATCAGAGATAGTCTTGCAGAAAAGGATCCATCCCTCCGCCAGGGATAAGACACCCGGCACTTCGAGAGGCAGCTCGACACCGACAGGCATCTTGGGTAAGCCAGCCAGGGGAAGGACAGATTCCCAGCCAGCTACCCACAAGCGGTCTGGTTCAAACAATAGACGCAGACCGGCGATCAGGTCAATTTGCGCTGAACTTGCGGGTTCGGCCAAAAATCTGAGCGCCCGTTCGACAGCCTCGAAGCCGATATCTCGCAAACCAGGTCGTAGGGCGGCGATAGCCCGCCGGAAGAGATGGCGTTGCACAGGCACAGGCTCGGCTTGAAGAGCCTGCATGTCGAAGGACACATAACCTGGCCCAGCAGCTGCCCCACATCTCAACCATGCTTTCTGCACCACCTCCTCCAGGATTTCGGCCTCTCCAGCCAGGACACGGGCCATGCGCCACACGACTTCCTGCACGGAAGGGTTGTAGCCTTCTAAGAACGGGATTAATTCATGACGCACGCGATTGCGAAAGAAGGTTCTATCCAGGTTCGATGGATCGATAAGCGGTTTCAGCCCGCGTTCCTCACAATAGGCCAAAACTTCACTCCGCCAAACACCCAAAAGGGGTCGCGCCAGTGGGATGGTCTTGCTCCAAGAGTTTGGGATCGTCCTGGAGATCATCCCTTTCAGACCTGCCAGGCCGGAACCGCGCAGCAAGTGCATCAATACGGTTTCCACCTGATCGTCAGCTGTGTGAGCCACAGCCACAGCCTGCGCGCCGGTGTTCTCCGCCTGCTCGAACAAAAAACGATAGCGAGCGATGCGCGCCGCCTCCTCAACCGTTAGGTGCTGTTCTCTGGCAAAAGAAAGCACATCTCGTTCCCCTCCAACAAAAGACAGCCTACGGCTTTCGGTGAACCGGTGAACCTGCTCCGCCTCCAACTGCGCCTCCCGGCGCATTTGGTGGTTGAAATGAGCGACAACCAGGGAATACCCAAGCTGGTCGAGCATGTCCAATAAACACAGGCTATCCGGTCCACCAGAGACCCCGATTAACACCTTTCGGGTTGGTTCCAGCCGGCACTCGTCCCGCAGAGTTTTCTCTAAATGGTTTAACATTCAAAAAGCAGTAACTTTCACATAGGCCACGCGCAAACGTATTCGACAACATGACCACTCGATTAAATGACTACCCGTCTGAATTAAGATTATACCTTGCTTAAATGTTACTTGCACTCAACCCAGCTTTATGCTAGACTGACGAAAACGAAGGCGCTCGTACCTGGAGAACATATGCCTGAAAAAATACTCATCGTAGATGACGAAATTGACACACTCCGCCTGGTGGGGATGATGTTGGAAAGCAAGGACTACGTCATCCTCGCCGCCAACAGTGGGGAGAACGCCCTTTCCATGGCGCAAAGTGAACAACCCGACCTGATCCTCTTGGATATCATGATGCCAGGTATAGACGGGTATGAAGTCACCCGGCGGTTGCGGGAAAGCGAGCAGACCAGCCACATTCCCATCATCATGTTCACCGCCAAGGCCGGAATGGAAGATAAAATCGCGGGGTTAGAACTAGGGGCTGATGCTTATCTCACCAAACCCATCTCGACTCGTGAACTATTGGCTCAGATAAAAGTCGTGATGGCGCGCGTTTCTATCGCCCGCGAACAGGCTCCGGTTCCGGCTCACGGCGACATGCTGGCCGTACTGGCTCCCAAGGGAGGCATGGGGGTCTCCACAGTGGTCCTAAACCTGGGAATCGCCCTGCACGATTGCACCAAGAAAGAAATCATCGTTGCGGATTTCAGACCAGGCCAGGGGAGCATCGGCCTGGAGTTGGGCTACAAAAGTCCAGAAGGCCTCAACCGCATGCTACAACTTCCACCGAACGAAATTTCACGGCGCGCAGTTGAGAACGAAATTGTCAACCACAGTTCTGGCATTCGTTTGCTATTAAGCTCATCTCAACCTCGAGATGGTCGCTATGTAACCGCCGTGGGCAATTTTGAAGCCATCGCCCGGCTACTCCCGCAGCTGGCCGATTACGTGGTCTTAGACCTTGGTTCTGGGCTAACCCCGGTCAGCGAAAAAGTTCTCCGGTATTGCAATCAGGTGCTGGTCATCCTCGAACCGGTGCCCCAATCCGTCCAGCAAAGCAAGGTATTGATTCAAGACCTGGCCAGCCTTGGCCTTGGCGAAGGACAAATCATCTTGATCATGGTCAACCGTGTCCGCTCATCCATCCAGCTGACGATGACCCAGGTCCAGGATCAGCTCGGACAAAAGATCTTAACGGTGTTTACACCTGAGCCGGAGTTGGCCTACCAGGCTTCACTTCAAAACGTCCCGATGATGCTCCTTCAACCGGAGGGATTAACCGCCCAGCAATTTAATAATTTAGCCGGTAGAATTGCCCACAGGAGCAGCTAAGCCGCATAATGGGAGAACTTTCCGCAGAAATTTTCCAGGATATCCACCGCGCTGCCGACTTGATTCGCACTATTAAAAATGGGGTTGTGTTGACAGGAGCGGGGATTTCCACTCCGTCTGGAATCCCTGACTTCCGCTCCGCTGGAAGCGGGCTGTGGACTCGGTACGATCCCCTGGAAGTAGCTTCGTTGAGTGCCTTTCGGTACCACCCAGAAAAATTTTTCGGCTGGATGCGTTCATTGGCTATTAGTATCGGGCAAGCTCTCCCAAACCCGGCACACATTGCCCTGGCACAGCTCGAACAGGCCGGTTACGTCCACACCATCATCACTCAGAATATCGATGGGTTACATCAACGCGCCGGCTCGCGCTGCGTGCTGGAAGTGCATGGTTCTTTCTCAACCCTGACTTGCATCGGCTGCTACCGCCAGTTCGATTCGTCAGGCTTTATCGAACCCTATATCGAAAGAGGCGAAATCCCCCATTGCCCGGATTGTACTCATATCCTCAAACCTGATGTTGTATTGTTTGAAGAGCAGCTCCCAATCCACACCTGGATGCAGGCGAAAGCCGCCTGCCGATCGTGCGGCTTTCTTCTGGTGGCTGGTTCCTCGCTCGAGGTGGTACCCGCGGCGAGCTTGCCGATCGAGGGGCTCGAGAAGGGGGCAAAGTTGGTGTTGATCAACCAAACC
>MGOK01000041.1:0-168 GCA_001795335.1 Chloroflexi bacterium RBG_19FT_COMBO_55_16 | reverse complement strand
CCTCTACTGTTGACCTGAATGTCCTTTTGAACCGGATTGCCCAGGCGGCGGCAGATTTGAGCAACGCCCAGGCGGCCTCCATTCTGCTTTATGACGAGAGCAAAGGACAGCTTTATTTCCAATGCGCCACCAATCTGGATGAACCCTTGATGCGCGGTCTGGTCGTCC
>MGOK01000040.1:10279-10583 GCA_001795335.1 Chloroflexi bacterium RBG_19FT_COMBO_55_16 | reverse complement strand
ATCTCGATAATAGCCGCTGTGGCGTCATCCGGAAAAAACAATGGGCTGACCGGCGAGACGCTCAGTGAAAGCATTTCTGCTGGTGGTCCGATCACTTCAGCCATGTTTACGGCATAGCGCACCTCGGCCGCGTTCTGCACACCCGGCCCTTGCAGCGGTTTGGTGGTGTGCGGCAGGCTATGGCGGTACATCGCCAGCGACATGATTTCTCCGGCTACATCCTTGGGGGTGAAGAAAGGTGTGACTGTGCTCTCGTTCTCCAGCGCGTCAAGCAGCCGGGCGCTATCGCGCACATCCTGCAGTA
>MGOK01000040.1:1037-10253 GCA_001795335.1 Chloroflexi bacterium RBG_19FT_COMBO_55_16 | reverse complement strand
GCGTCGTACACATCGCGCGCCCCACCCAGGTTGTGCCAGTGCAGGTTTCCATCCCCCAGGGTCCGGCTCTCCCCTCCCCGGCCGCGGATCGTCACAGTTTTGGGTGCCTGGGCAACTGCCTGCTCCACCAGGTCAGGTGGCAGCCGGACGCGCTCTTGATTCAGAGTTGCCCCTGCTTCCTGAAGGAGCCTTCGCCCTTCAGAATTTGTCAAGACCACTCCGGTCTCGTTTAATACCCGCAATGTGGCTTCATGAATCGAGTTAACCTGGTCTTCGTCAAATATGCTCAGCTTGATCATCGCTGCGCCTCTCCCTTCTCCTCCAATACTTGTGCCAGAAAAGCTACCCGGCGCTTCTCTGCATCCAAAATGTTTTTCTTCTTTAAGAAGCTGTGCCCCTCGTCCGGGTACAGCACCAGGTCAACGGGTTTACCCAGCGCCTGCAACGTTTGCTGGGCGGCGATCGATTCAGATGGTGGGCAGCGCGGGTCATTTCCGCCGCAGATCAACTGCACCGGCGCCTGGATGCGGTCGAGGAAGAAGAACGGAGAACGCGCCTGCCACAGGTCATAGTTCACTTCTGGGTCCCCCATGTTCTCGAGGTCCCAGTGTTGCAGGTCCGCTCGCGAATTCGCATGGGAGGTGAACCAATTCAGGAAAGGCACCACCGCCGCACCAGCCGCCCAAAGCTCCGGGTACTGCGTCAGGCAGGTCATTGCCAGGTAACCTCCATGGCTGCGCCCGGTGACGGCGATGCGCGTTGGGTCGGCAAGGCTTTCCTGGATCAGGTAGTGCGCGCTTGCGACTACATCGGCGGTGTCGACCCCGCCCAGGTCGAAGCGGCTGGCCAGCTGCCAATCACGTCCATAACCGGTCGAACCACGATAATTGGGCGCCAGCACGACCCAGCCGCGGCTGGTCAAATGCTGGAAGAAGGGGTTCCAAAGGAACTGGACCAACCAGTTCGGACCACCGTGAACGTAGATCACTGCCGGTCGCCTAACAGATATCCCCTCTGGCTTGAAAAGCAGGCCCGGAACCGGAATGCCATCCAGGCCGGGATAGTAGATGTGTTCTGGAAAGACGAATTCCTGGTTGTGCAGCGAGATAGGTAACGATCTTGTCAACTGCCGGAACTTGCCCGAATCCAGGGAGAGCAACCAGAGGTCGGCGGGCTGACAGGGGTTCTCAAACAAAGCTAGCACCTGGCGCCCATCTGGAGTGAAGCGCGGCGTGAAGTGCACCCCGTGATCGACCTGATAGCGAGTAAAAGCTTCACTGTCCAGGTCGTGTACGGTGATCCAGGTGTCCGGCCCGTTGTTGTGAACGTAAGCAAGCCGTCGCCCGTCCGGAGCCCAATCTGGCGTTCTGCTATCTCCATCGCCCTTGGAGACCCAGGTGATCGAGCCGCTCTCCAGGTCATAGATGCCGATGTTATAGAACCCGTGAACATCTGATGAGAAAGCCAGGCGCGTGCTGTCTGGCGACCAACGCGCCTCCCTGGCATTTATGGCTTCCCCCTTCGCCATCAACGAATGCGCTGGGCCGTCCTGTAGAGGGACGATCGTCACCAGGTAGTCTTGACCCCGGGATTCCGAAACGACCACCAGGTGAGACCCATCCGGCGACCAGCGTACATCCCAATCCGGATGGGGCAGTGCCAGCATCCGGCGCGCTGGTCCTCCACCAGACGGCATGATATATGTGTCGAACTGCCCGGAACGTTCGCTCACGAAGGCAATTTGGGCGCCGTCTGGCGACCAGCTGATATTAAGTTGGTTAGCCTCTCGGGTGTCTGGGGTCAGGTTCGTGTGGCTTGCTTGCCGAAGCTCGCAAACCCAAATATCAAAGGCTTCGCTGCCATCCAGATTGACGGCGTAAGCCAGCCGGTTCCCCTGCGGGGAGAATTTGGGGGCGAACTTCCCACCTGGCCCGCGGGTTATCTGCCGGGGCGGGGTAGAGCCATCCAGTGGCAACAGGTAGAGCTCTGGCTGACCGGATGGGTTCCAGGAAAATGCCGCGTACTTTCCATCTGGCGAGATATCGAAGCCTCCATCCGTGTCGACAGAAGGGATGGTGAGCAGTTGTTCAAGATCCAACCTGTTTCCCCTGGCAGTTAAACCTCATGGCAGGCGACCCAATGCCCGGGGTCGATCTCTCGCCATTCCGGCTCGATCTTCGAGCAGTGGTCCTTGGCGATGGGGCAGCGCGGGTGGAAGCGGCAGCCGGAGGGTGGGTTAATCGGGCTGGGTACGTCACCCGGCAGGATGATGCGCTGGCGTTTGCGACTCGTCTTGGGGTCGGGGACAGGCACTGCTGAGAGCAGCGCCTGTGAGTAAGGATGCAAAGGGTTCTCGTATAACTCGTTGCGATCCGCAAGCTCGACGATCACGCCCAGGTACATGACCGCCACCCGGTCGCAGATGTGGCGCACCATGCTCAGGTCGTGGGCAATGAACAGGTAGGTCAGGCTGAACTCATCCTGCAGGTCTTCCAACAAGTTGACTACCTGGGCCTGGATGGAGACATCCAGGGCAGAGATCGGCTCGTCGCAGACGATAAACTCCGGATCGGAGGCCAGGGCTCGGGCGACACCGATGCGCTGGCGCTGCCCGCCGGAGAATTCGTGCGGGAAACGGTTAATCAAGCGTGGGCTGAGCCCTACCTTCAGCATTAGCTCGTGGACGCGTTCGGTACGGGCTTGGTCATCCGGCAGCAGATTGTGGACGCGCAGCGGCTCGCCAATAATGGCGCTCACCGTCCAGCGCGGGTTGAGCGAGGCGTAGGGGTCCTGGAAGATCATCTGCGCTTTGCGGCGCAGGAGTTTTAAATCATCTTTGTTGATACCCTCCACCTGAATCCCGGATATTTCCACCGATCCATCGGTGAGCGGATAAAGCCCCAAGATAGTGCGTCCAGCAGTCGTTTTTCCGCAGCCGCTTTCCCCCACCAGCCCAAGGGTTTCGCCCTGCTGAATTTCAAAGCTAATTCCATCCACTGCCTTGACCGCGCCGACTTCTTTCTCGAAGATCAGCCCCTGGCGGACAGGAAAATACTTTTTCAGCTGACGAACCTGGATCAGCGCTTGGGTATTCTCGCTAGGCATGGGTGAGGGGGCAGCCAAGAAATATCTCCTGAATATTTAGCGCTTCTTACCAGTGGTCACGTCGATCCAACAGGCAGCCTGGTGATGGTTGGATGCGATCTGGATCAAAGGCGGCATCTCCTCCCGGCAGCGGTCGAATACCAGCTCACAGCGGGCGGCGAAAGGGCATCCTTTGGGCTCAACTAGCAGGTTGGGCGGCGCCCCGGGGATAGAGCGCAGGCGCCGATCCCGGCGGCGGTCGATGCGCGGCAGGGCAGCCAGCAGCGCCTGGGTGTACGGATGGCGCGGGTCCTCATACAGATCATCGACCAGGGCCTCCTCGACAATGAAGCCAGCGTACATCACCAGGACACGCTCGGCTATATCAGCCACCACCCCCAGGTCATGGGTGATCCAGATCACCGCCATGTTCATCTGTTCCCGGAAGCGCTGGATCAGCTCGACAATCTGGGCCTGGATGGTGACATCCAGAGCAGTGGTTGGCTCATCGGCGATCAGGATGGACGGAAAGCAAGCCAGAGACATGGCGATCATGGCGCGTTGGCGCTGACCGCCAGAGAACTGGTGCGGGTATTCACTAAGGCGATGGGCAGGGTCGGGAATGCCCACCTGCTCGAGCAGCTCAATCGAACGCTGGCGGATAGCCTGCTTTTTGATTCCCAGGTGTACGCGCAGCGGCTCTCCCAGCTGGCGACCGATAGATAAGACCGGGTTGAGGGCGGTCATGGGATCCTGGAAGATCATGGCTATATCCTTGCCGCGCATTTGCTCCAACTCGGAATCGTTCAATTTTAACAAATCTCGCCCTTGATACAGCGCCTCTCCGCTGGCAATCTCGCCGGGCGGGATGGGGATGAGACCCAGGATGGACAACATTGTCACCGATTTTCCACAGCCACTCTCACCAACTACGGCGATGGTCTCTCCTTCGTTGATACCAAAGGAAACGCCGTTCACAGCATAGACAGTGCCCTCAGCGATGTGAAAACGGGTACGCAGGTTGTTGACCTCTAATAATCGTTCCGAGTCCATGCGCAGCGGTGTCCTTCGTTTAGATCGCCCGGCTGTGCGGGTCGAGGGCATCGCGCAACCCGTCGCCCAGGAAATTAATACTCAACACGATCAGGGCAATTAATAGACCGGGGAAAAACCACAGCCACCAGGCAGATTCAACGTAGTTATAAGCCCCTTCCAGCATGTTACCCCAGGTGGCAGTTGGAGGGCGCACACCCAAACCGAGGAAGCTGATATACGCTTCCAGGGTGATGGCAGCCGCTACGCTGAGGGTAGCGGAGACGATGATCGGGGCAGTGCTGTTGGGCAGGATATGGCGAAAGATAATATCGCGGGTGGACGTACCCGTGGCGCGCGCAGCCAGGATAAAATCGTTTTCTTTCACCGAGAGGAACTGGGCCCGGACGATGCGTGCCAGGTAAGGCCAACTGGTGATACCGATCACAAAAATGATGACCAGGACACTGCCGCTGAAAGTGCGACCCAGGAAATTGACGTTGGGGATGGATTGGGCGAAATATCGCGCCATCACCAGCAGCAGGAAAATTTGTGGAATCACCAGCACCCCCTCGGTGAAGCGCATCAGAAGGCTGTCCAATTTTCCGCCGAAATAACCTGCCAACGCGCCGATGCTAACCCCCAGGATCAGTTCAACCAGCATGGCGGTTAAACCGATAAGAATGGATATCTGCCCGCCATAGATGGTTCTGGCCAGGATATCGCGCCCGATCGTATCGGTGCCGAAGGGATGCTCTCGGGAGGGCGCCTGTAAACGGGCGCCAGTTTCGGTGCGGTTGGCGTAGGCTTCGCTGAAAACCAGCATGCCGCCGAAAGCATATATCACAATTAGAAGCAAGAATACTGAACCGAAGATCGCCATCTTGTGCCGGCGAAAGCGGCGCCAGGTGAGCTGCCCCAGCGACAGCGGCGGTGTTTCCAGCTCGTCTGGGGTCAGGCTGACAATACCCTTTTCGGGTTGTGAGAGGGTGGATTCGGTCATCTCATTTCCGCTATTTATACCGAATTCGGGGGTCCAGCCAGGCGTAGGTCACATCGGCAAGAATCTGGAAGACGATCACGGCCACTGCGATCATCATCAAGATGCCCATCACCACTGCAGTATCCGACCGGGAAACATGATCCAGGAAAAGGCGCCCCATGCCGGGCCAGCCGAAAATGCGCTCGGTGACGATCGCTCCCCCCAGCAGGAAGGGTAGATCCAGGGCGATGATCGTGACAATCGGCAGGGCCGCGTTTTTCAGGGCATGGATGTAGACCACTTCCCGGCGGGGCAGGCCTTTGGCTTTGGCGGTGCGGACGTAATCCTGTCCCATTGCTTCCAGCATGGTACTGCGGATGTAGCGGCTATAGCCGGCGATGAAACCGAAGGAAAGCGTGGCAACCGGCAGGACCATGTGCCAGGCGACCTGCGCGGGGGTCTGTCCGGCTGCCGGTTCAAACATGCCCACCGTGGGAAGGTACGGCAGCCCCCACTTCTTGAAATTCACGGCGAAGATATACATCGCCAGCAGGGCAAAGAAGAACACCGGCATCGAGTAGAAGATAAAAGTTGCTGCCGTGATGACATTATCCACGGCAGTATATTGGTTTAATGCGGAGTAGATGCCGATCAGCAAGGCGGCAATGATAATCACCGCTTCAGCGGTCACCATCAGCAGCAAGGTGTTGGACAGGCGTTCGCCGACCACCTTGGTGACTGGCTGGCGGTTGACCAGTGAGATGCCCCAATCGCCGCGCAGCACGCCTTTGCGCGTCCCGGAGGTCTCAGCCACGCCGTCGCCGTCCATGTCGGTTTTGGCCCAATCGTTGCCAACCAGCCAATAAACGTACTGGACCAGAATAGGCTTATCCAGCCCAAGCTGGCGGGCCAGGCGGATGCGATCCTCCGTGCGCGTCACCTTACGCCCGCCCATGGTAGCCAGCGGGTCGCCCATGTTCTGCATCAGGATGAATAGGACCAGGCTGATGATGAAGAGCAACGGGATGGCTTGCAGCAGCCGGCGGAGGATGTAGCGAGTCATTGACGCCTTTCAGAAAAGGTGTGCAGGCGGAATGCCCGCCTGCACACAAACCTACATAGTTCTATGGGGTTACATCCCATTCAGCGATATTGAAGAAGGGGATGGCTCCAGACATCTTCACATTGATCATCCGGTTGCTGAACCCAAACAGGTCCGGGTCCTGCCAGATGCCTATCCAATAAGCTTGATCGAAGATATAACGGGTGATCTCGTACAGCGTTTGTTGGCGCTCATTGAAGTCAACCTGGGATTCTTGCTGGACGAAGAGCGCCTCCAGTTTCTCATCGCACAGCCCGCTGGTGTTAACTCCAACCGGGTTATCATCCGTTGGTATCTCTGAGCAACGCCAAACCGAAGAATCTGGATCGGGGAAGTTTGGCGCGTCGGAGTACTCGATGATATCCAGCGAGAAGTTGGCTGACGGCCCGTCTTCAGCGTAGCTGGAGAAAAAGAGATCCGAGTCGTAACTCTGCAGGTCGGTCCCAATGCCCACCGCAGCCAGATCTTGCTGGGCGACTGCCTGGGTATCCTGGCGGACCTCGCGATTCGTGGTGCCGTACTTTAGCACCAGCTCAACGCCGTCTTTATCCACCGTGCCATCCCCGTTGGTATCGGTCCAGCCGGCCTCTGCCAGCAGCGCTGTAGCCTTTTCCGGGTCATACGGATAGGGTGTGATGCTTGGATCAATCCAGGGGGAGTTATCGTAGTCAGTGGCGGCGACATTAGTGAGGCCCAGCAGCACGTCCTGCACCAGCTTCTCCCGGTTGAATGCATAGGCGAGTGCCTGGCGCACCCTGACATCTTTTAAGGCAGGGTTGCCTTTTTCCGGATGCATGTTGATATACCAGCCCTCATTGAATCCGGAGAAGGAGTTCAGGATCGTGATCCCGGCTTCCTCCAGCTGAGGTACGTCGCTATAAGCGAAGAAGGTGCCGACATCGCCATCCCCAGCCACCAGGGCCGCGATCATTGAGGCATCGTCTGGTACGAAGCGGAAGAACAGCTCGTCCAGCTTGGGGCGGCCCAGCCAGAAGTTGTCGTTGGCGACGAAGCGGGCGAAGCTGCCCGATTGCCATTCGTCGAAAACAAACGGGCCGCAGCTGACGGTCGGGGCGGTGTTCCACTCGGCAGTGTCAATCGTGCCTTCGGCATCGAAGACTGGCTGCAGAATATGGGCGGGGACGATGCTGATGCCGCTCGACCCGCTGAAGAGACTGGACAACCAGGGCGCGTACGGTTCGGGGAAGGTCACGACCACGGTGCGTTCGTCGGGCGTTTCCAACGACGCCATCAAGTCATATGGGGAGCGCGATGCCACGGCATTACCGTCCGCCATCAGCATATCGTAGGTGAATTTGAAATCAGCCGAGGTGATCGGCGTGCCGTCCGACCAGACGATATCATCGCGCAGTTTCAGCGTAATAGTGCGCTGATCCTCAGAAATGCTTCCATTCTCCACCGATGGTATCTCTGTTACCAGGTTGGGGATGGGGCTATTCTGGTCGTCGAACCACCAGGCCTGGCACACATAGACAGGAAAGAGGGCAGTGACGAACCACATCTGGGTGTAAAGGGGGTTGAGGGTGTCGAACTCCTGGGTCCAGATGAATGTCACCACCTTTGCCTCTGCAGGGGGGGGCGGTTCTATAGGGGCTTCCGTGGCCGGTGCCTCGGTGACCACCGGAGCCTCTGTGGCCGGAGCCTCGGTCGGCGGAGGAGGCACTTCGGTGGCGGTAGGTGCACAGGCTGCCAGCAGCATGCTGGCGATGATCAACAGGGAAACCCAGGAAAGTAAACGAAACTTAGACATGATTATCTCCTCCAATTGTTCAAGAACGGAATACGAGGAACAGCGCTGAAATATTCGCATTCAGCTGACAGTCACGGTATAATTTTCCAGTCGCACCTCCTTAGGTCAGTTGAAACGAAGGGTGAATTCTTTTATCAAATCAGGCTGTGTGGCGCACAGCAAATCGATCACGGTCTCACCTATTATTATATGCCAGCTACGCCAAAACAAGCAACTAAGTTCGGAGAAAAATGATGCCAACACCAAAATCCATCGGAAGCGCGAAAGCCAGGCCAGGGGAGATCCAGTACGGGAAGTGGGAGGCTTTCCGGCATCCCACCGGGCAGGTAGAATTTTTACCGGTGGTGATCGCTCAAGGGGTGAAAGATGGCCCTTGCCTGTGGCTGACCGCCGGTATCCATGGCCCAGAGCACACCGGGCCGTTGGTGCTGCATGAACTGATCAACCCGCAACTGGTGGGAGAGATGCGCGGGACGATCGTCGCCATCCCGGCCCTCAACCCGGTCGGGCTGCGCATGATGCTGCGCCAGCCCCACCCCGATAGTAAAGATCCCAACCGGCTGTGGCCGGATGGCAAGCCGGACAAACCGCATGACCCCGATAAAGAGCCTCCTTCACCACTGGAAGTGACGTATGAGAAATTGTTTCAGGCCATGCTGGAGAGCGCAGACTTCTTGATCGATTACCACAACGCCTGGACCAATTCGATATCTTTTGCATTCCAGGACCGGGTACTGTTCCGCCCGGATGAGGATGGGACCGCCAGAGCCGAGGCAGAAGCGCTGCTTGGCCAGCAGATGGAAATGCTGCGCGCCTACGGGCATACCATTGTCGGTGAGATGCCAACCAAGCAACTGATCGAAGAGAATTTGCACCGCTCCACTTCGGCGGCGCTGTTATACCTGGGCGGCAAACCAGCCTTTACGGTGGAACTCGGCACGGGGCATATGCCCGACCCGGCGATCATCCACGCCTCAGTAGCAGGCACCCGCAACGTAATGCGCTGGGCAGGTATGCTTGCTGGAGAGCGGGAGTCTATCGAGGGTATTCAAGTGGTAGATCCAGGCTACCCGGTGCGACGGTTATCCACCCCCAGGATGAAGAAAGCGGGGGTGATCCTGCACCTGGTGCAGTCCGGGGATATGGTGGTCAAGGGCCAACCGATAGCGGAGGTTCGAGATATTTGGGGGCGACCGATCGGGGATGGGCTGGTCCATTCCGAGTATGATGGCTTTGTGCTGGGTC
>MGOK01000040.1:253-1009 GCA_001795335.1 Chloroflexi bacterium RBG_19FT_COMBO_55_16 | reverse complement strand
GGAGGCGTTGATGAATATGGCCGTTCCGCTGGAGGGTGAGATGGTGGAACCATACCCGGATGATTATTTTAATGTGAGTCCGGCTTAGGCCGGGAGTGTGAGGTTTCCCCATGACAGCCTACATCCATGCCCTCGCCAAAGTCCTCCCCGTAATCTTATTGCTCCTGCTTGGGGCAACATTAAATAAAATAAAATTCCTCCGCCCCGAGACGATCGGTGAACTGAAAAAGCTGGTGGTCAACGTCACCCTGCCGGCGGTGTTGTTCCTGGCCTTTGCACGCGCCACCCTGGAGCTTAATTACTTGCTGATCGTGGTGATCGTGTTCGCCTTGTGCGTCCTGGCCTTGCTGGTTGGGCGCTGGGTCCAACCGCTTACCGGCATCCGGGCGCCCTACTTCCCGTCGCTGCTGACCGGCTTCGAGGCCGGGATGATGGGCTATGCCATCTTCAGTTCAGTTTACGGCGTCGCCAATGTCTACAAGTTCGCCGTGGTCGACCTGGGGCAGGTGACCTTTGTCTTTTTTGTCCTGGTGCCGCTGCTGGAGCGCCTGTCCAGCGGCCCGAAACCCTTCACCGCCACCGTGGCGAACTTCTTCCGCACGCCCGTCATCCTGGGTATCCTGGGCGGCATCCTCGCCAACCGGATCGGACTGTTGGGGCTGCTCTCCTCCTGGCCGGTCTCGGCCAGCCTGGTCTCCACCCTGGAGATCGTCGCGGGTCTGACCACGCCGCTGGTGGCGATTGTGATCGGATACG
>MGOK01000040.1:0-160 GCA_001795335.1 Chloroflexi bacterium RBG_19FT_COMBO_55_16 | reverse complement strand
TCTTACGCCTCGATGCGGTCTTCCAGGCGGCGGTGATGACCATGTTCATCCTGCCGCCGCCGTTCGTCATCCCGCTGTTCATGCGCGCCGCCAGCGATGCGGAGCGCACCTACGTGGTCAACACGCTCTCGCTGGCTACCCTGGTGACCCTGTTCGCCTT
>MGOK01000039.1:14658-15699 GCA_001795335.1 Chloroflexi bacterium RBG_19FT_COMBO_55_16 | reverse complement strand
GCCCTGCTCCTCCAGACACTCCAGCTCTGGCAGGTACCTGGCGCTCAACCCGTGCTTCAAAGCCCTGTGGTTCCGTGGTTGCGCCCGGTCTGGCCCGCGCCTGGGAATTTGCCCTTTTTTCCACAGGGATTTCTTCCGCTTTCGCAGCTGCCCTTTCGGCTTCTCTGCCAGCCGCTCCAGGTATTCCTTTGTCTTGCCCGCGTTCTTCCGGTCAAGGAACACCTGCACTGCCTCCACGCCCTCTCCCCGTTCCGCCTGCCGCATCGCCGCCGTGTGCCGCAGCGTGTGGCACGTGATCTCCTTTGCTTTTAGCCCCGCCCACCCTGCGTACAGTTTCAGCAGGTAGTGCAGCTCATCTTTTGAGAGCGGTCGCTCCCCCGCCCAGTCCTCCGCCCTGCCGCCGGCCTCTCGCACCAGCGGCTCCTTCCCTGGCGCGAAGACGTAGTCCCCTGGCTTGATCTCTGCCCGCCTCCCCGACGCCTCCAAATAAACCTGGATCGCTTCCCAGACCGCTTCCCGCGCCTCCGCCATCTCTACTCTGCCGCCTCTCTCCAGTTTGATCCTGATCTTCCCCTCTTCCACCTCCAGCGCGCCCCACTGCAACTTACGCACCTCCCCTGCCCGCAGCCCTGTGCTCAGCAGCGTCAGGAACAGCGCGTAGTCGCGTTTCCCGGTCGGGGTCGGATCGCGCCGGATCGCCTCCAGCAGCGCGGCTTCCTCCTCCTCGCTCAAGAAATTCGCCTTTTCATACTGCGTTAACCGTGGGCGGCTCGCTCCAGCCACAGGGTTAAACACCCCCCCGCATTCTGCCTCGATCCCTCGCTCCTGGCAGTGCTTGTAGAATTTCGCCAGCCCTGTCAACCGCTTATGGATCGTCCCAATGCTTAACCCCCTTTTCTTCAGAGCCTCGACATATACTTCGATGTCCTCCACCCGCACCTCCCAGGGTGGCTTTTGCGTGAACCCCAAAAAATCCTCCCAGGCGTTATATGCTTCTTTCCCCACGTTCGGTGAGAAGCGGGTCTTCCGCTCTTCCAGCCA
>MGOK01000039.1:13433-14597 GCA_001795335.1 Chloroflexi bacterium RBG_19FT_COMBO_55_16 | reverse complement strand
TCATCTCCATAAAGCAGCCTGACCAGTTCCAGCGATCGCTTTTCCTCATCCATAAACATTCACCTCAACATCCCACTCCGTTGTCTCGACTCTAGCACAAATATTCTAAAAGAACAATCCCCTTCCTCCGCAACTCCTAACTCCCAACTCGCCTCTCCTGGCATTATTCTTGCAACCCGATAGATTAATAAAATCGGATCCGTGTCATCCTTCAGATCCGTGTCCGATTAACAGCAAAAAACCGCAGACTGCATGTCTACGGTTATTTGAAGGTAGCGGGGGTAGGATTCGAACCTACGACCTTCGGGTTATGAGCCCGACGAGCTGCCTCTGCTCCACCCCGCATCGTTTTCTCCCATTAGCCAGGGGAGGAGATTATAGCACGTCCACCGGATTGCGTCAAGGCGACCCTTTCGATGAATCCTCGTCTACAAACAGCGATAACCACACTTGCCAGTTGTTCTCAATCTGAGGAGTGGGGCTGGGAACTTTCGTCGCTTCGGGCTCGCCGCCAGGCTCTTCCAGAGGCACCACGGGGAAATCGCCCTCGCGTGCCTGGTGTCCTTCCTGGTAACCCCACTCCATCACGGCCAGGTCCGAGGTGGCGTATGCGATTTGGGTCTCGAGTTGCGTTTGCGTTTGCACCAGGCTGGTCACTTGCGCCGCAACTTCATCTTTCTTGTCGCTTAATCTGCGTAGCTCAGCCATGCGGCTATTGAAGTCCATCACCAGCAGGACCAACACGAGCAGGCCGATGACCATTAAAGCGTACTTCCATCCCAACCATTGGCGGATCATATTCCCATCTTACCGCAGCCCGGCTTTGGGCGCAAGGATTAGGTTAATTAAACACAGAAACCCTGCTCGCCCTCCACAGGGTTTAATCCTTCAAGTAATAGCTACTAAATTTTTTCGGCGTTCTTCCACGTTCTTCCGCGTCCCAATCCTCAATCCAACAGGTATTAGATTTTATCAGCGTTTTTCAGCGTTCATCCGCGTCCTATTATTAGAATGCCGAAGGTGGGATTTGAACCCACACGAGCGTAATGCCCACTACGCCCTGAACGTAGCGCGTCTGCCAATTCCGCCACTTCGGCCTGCGGACGCTATTTTACCCCGATTTGAGGTTTTATTCAACCTCTTTCGGCCGCCCGGCGACTTTAA
>MGOK01000039.1:13022-13383 GCA_001795335.1 Chloroflexi bacterium RBG_19FT_COMBO_55_16 | reverse complement strand
CGAGGTCTCTGCACGCATGCTTTTCTTCTACCAACAAGTCCTCACTCTGCTCACAACGACGCCTGGTAACCTGGCCTATCACCTGGTGCTGACCTTTTCTATCGCCGGAGCGCTGCCGGCCGCCTTCAATCTCTGGCAGGCCAGCCGGCTACCTCAGGGGCGGCGCATGGTCATCGGCCTGGGCCTGCTCCTTGCAGCCCAGCTGGCGCTCATGATTGTCGCCGGGTTGGCCCAATTCCTTGCCATTTCCTCAGCCCTCATCCCCACTCTAGACCGTGCTATGATCACCTTCAGCTTGATCCTGCTGGTCTGGTTATGGGTGTTCCCCGATCCGCTCCCCCTGGCCGACTTCGCCACCGCC
>MGOK01000039.1:12881-12973 GCA_001795335.1 Chloroflexi bacterium RBG_19FT_COMBO_55_16 | reverse complement strand
GCACCAATCTCGACTCCGCTGCGACCTACAATGGCACTCTGTCCGATATCGTCTGGCAGGTGTTCGCTTTGATCCTGGCTTTCACCGGTGGT
>MGOK01000039.1:12143-12854 GCA_001795335.1 Chloroflexi bacterium RBG_19FT_COMBO_55_16 | reverse complement strand
CTGCTCTTTACCGGGCACTTGATCCACCTGCTTGCCCCGCTCCCCGAGGGAGACTTTCCAGGAGTCGTTCGTCTGGCCCAAATCGCCGCCTTCCCCCTGCTGCTTGTCCTGCCGCAACGCTATCAGGTATATCTTTCTGGGGCCATCCCAGACGCTGATTCCCGTTTTCAGGAGTCTCCCTCCGCTGGCCTCGACCCAGGCCTGTTCCAATCTTTCCTCTCCCTCGCCACCAAATCCACCCCAACCGATCTCTACCGGGCGATCACCCTGACCGTCTCCCGCGGCCTGGCGGCAGACCTCTGCCTGCTGATCTCCCCCCCGAATACCAAGAAGCATCTTACTATCCACAGCGGTTATAACCTTCCCCGCCAGGAACACCTGGGATCAGCCACCTTCCATAGCAGCCTGGCTCCAGTCTTGGCTGAATCGCTCCACCAGGGTCGCCCGTTACACCTCCCCGCGGATAGCGATATCCCAGACTTGATCGGCCTCGGCAAAGTCCTTGCCCTATCGCTGACAGGCCCGCTGCTTGCGGCTCCCATTACCGCGCCCGGAGGGAGTACAAATCTGTCACTCGTTTTACTTTCTCCCTATACCGATCGCGCCTGGTCTGCTTCCGATCAGAACTACCTGGCTGACATTGCCAAATCGCTGTCAGACGTTTTGCGCCGGGCGCAGGAGATCAGGGTGCTCGAAGAGCAGCTCTCGCAA
>MGOK01000039.1:11540-12129 GCA_001795335.1 Chloroflexi bacterium RBG_19FT_COMBO_55_16 | reverse complement strand
CGAGCGCCTTTCCCAGTCGCTGCGTGCCCGTTCCCCCAGTGAGAAATCTATATCCACCGAAACTGAACGCCTGCAAGCTGAGCTGCGCCTGACTCTGGACGAAGTATCCCGCTTAAGGGGCGCACTGGCGGAGGCTGACCAGAGAAACCCGGTCCTGGAACAAACCTCACCGGGTTCCAGGGCTCCTGGAGAGTAACAGAATGAGAAGCGGGATTCACAGGCTGAGAGGGATTTTCCTGGGCGGTGTGACCGCCGTCACCTCTAGCGCCATCGTGCTGGGTAGTTTTGTGCTGGCCTTCACTGAAGGTGGGCGCAGTCTCGCCCTGGCCCCTTCGCCCACTCTCCAGGCGACCAGCCTGGCGACGCGCCTCCCTTCAACGCTGCCGCCACCTACCGCAACTCCAACCACAATCGCTTCGTCTACACCGACTGCGACTCCCACAACCTCAGCGACGCTAACTGCCACCGGCTGTCCTTCGCCGCCCGACGATTGGATACCATATACCACCGAGCGCGGCGACACCCTCACCAAGCTGGCCGAGGCGTTTGACACAACCCAAGACGAGCTGATCGATGTCAATTGCCTGGC
>MGOK01000039.1:11296-11479 GCA_001795335.1 Chloroflexi bacterium RBG_19FT_COMBO_55_16 | reverse complement strand
CCAGAAAGGTGTGGTCCACCATCCGGTTGGGTACCTTATATCGTCCAGCGCGGAGACACCTGGTCCAATCTCAGCCAGAGGCTCGACAGAAATATCGACGAGCTCAAAAGGGCCAACTGTCTCACCAGAGATACCATATACGCTGGCGAGCAGTTATATGTCCCCTTCCCGCCATCTCCGCTT
>MGOK01000039.1:10926-11149 GCA_001795335.1 Chloroflexi bacterium RBG_19FT_COMBO_55_16 | reverse complement strand
AGCGCCATGAACGTCTAGGGATTCAACATCCTTCTGATTAAACTGGAGTGGTTCCCCCTATGCGCCCCTACAACGGTTTGTTCCTCGCCCTGCTTGCCTTACTCCTCCCGGCATGCACATTAACCAGTTTGGCTCCGGCCGCTATCCCGGCCGTCGTGAGCGGCAATCAAGCCATCCTAATCACTGCGCCCGCCAATGCCACCGCCACCGCCACGCCTTTCCA
>MGOK01000039.1:0-10887 GCA_001795335.1 Chloroflexi bacterium RBG_19FT_COMBO_55_16 | reverse complement strand
TCCGCTGCCTCCCACTCCCCTCCCGCCGACCGAGGCCCCAAAACCGCGCAAGGATAAGGTTACTAATTTCCCCGGACCGAGCGAATATTCTTATCTCCCAATCCCACCCCCCGTCGATCGCATCAAGCAGCCAGATGGACAGATCAACATCCTTCTGATGGGTTCAGACCAAAGGCGCTATTCCAGCGGCTTCCGCACGGACACCCTGGTCTTGCTCACTCTCAACCCCGAAAGCAAGACCGTCAGCCTGACTTCTTTCCCGCGCGATTTGTATGTCTACATTCCTGGCTGGAGAATGGAACGCATCAACACTGCCCACGCCCATGGTGATTTCGAAACCACTCAGATGACCTTCGCATACAATCTTGGCGTCTGGCCCGACCATTACATTCTGATCAATTTCTGGTCCTTCGAAAGGATCATCGATGAATTGGGAGGCATTGACGTCGACGTTGAAAAAGGCCTGGGCGACCAGCGCGATCGTCATGGCTATTACTATATCCCCCCCGGAAATACTCACATGGACGGGGAAACTGCGCTCTGGTACTCACGTTCGCGCTATACAACCAACGACTTCGAGCGTAACCGCCGCCAACAGGAAGTCCTGCAAGCGATGGCTGAGCGCTTGATAAGCCTTGACGCAATCGCAAAAGCCGGAGATTTGTACGATATTTACAAAGAAAACGTAACCACCGACCTGAAATTTTCGGATATCATTCCCTTGCTTCCCTTCGCCGCCCAGCTGGCCGACACTTCCCGGATAAACCACTACTTCATTGGATCTGCACAAGTGACAAATTGGATCACCCCAACCGGTGCCCAGGTTCTCCTCCCGGATCGAGACGCGGTGCTGAAAGTCATGCGCCAGGCTTTGAACAGTCGCTAGTATCTCTCTAAGAATCAGATTATCGAAATCCTTCGCGTTCTACCCACCTTCTCGGTTAAAATTTCCGACAGATGACAACACAAAACAAACGGGATCCTATCCAATTTCAGGATAGCCTTTTAGAGCAGGTAATAAAGAATAAGGAGGAATGATGGCTCTCCAGGGAAAAGGTTTCTTTATCTGGAAAATCCCCAATTGTGAACATGGCGATCCCCAGGCAATCGCTGCTCTCGCCCAGGAAGCCCAATTAACGCATGTCTTAATCAAGATCGCTGACACGATCTACCCCTACAACATTTATAATGGCGTCGATCTGGTTCCTCCGCTCAGCCAGGCGCTGCGCGCCCGGAACATTGAAGTTTGGGGGTGGCATTATGTCAAAGGCAATGACCCCATCGGTGAAGCGGATAAGGCCATCGAACGCGTGCGCGGGTTAAACCTGGACGGTTATGTGATCGACGCCGAATCCGAATATAAAGAACCGGGCAAAGCCGAAGCAGCAAAGAGATTCATGACGCGTTTACGCGCCGCTCTTCCTAACACGCCCATCACCCTTTGCTCTTATCGCTTTCCATCCTTTCACCCCCAATTGCCCTGGCGTGAATTTCTGGAGAAGTGCGACTACAACATGCCGCAGGTTTATTGGATGTTTTCCCATAATGCTGGCGAACAATTGACTCGCAGTGTGCGCGAATTCCAGTCAATGACGCCCTTCCGGCCGATCATCCCGACCGGGGCGGCCTACCAGGAAAGAGGCTGGGAACCCACCACTGCTGAAGTCCTCGATTTCCTGCAGACGGTTCAAAGCCTCAACCTCACCGCAGCCAATTTTTACAGTTGGGATTCTTGCCGGGCTTCCGTGCCCGACGTTTGGAGCACCATCCGCGATTACCCCTGGTCCTTAACCCCACCTCCAGGCGAAATCACCAACCAATTTGTGACTGCTCTCAACACTCACAACCCGGATCAAGTCATCAACTACTACACTCCGAACGCTGTGCATGTCACCGCCGCCCGCACTATCCAGGGCCAGGCTGCCATCCGCTCCTGGTACCAGGCTGTCTTCAACTCCTTGCTGCCCAATGCCACTTTCACCCTCACCGGGTTCTCTGGAAGCGGTAGTTCCCGTCACTTCACCTGGACTGCCACCTCCAGCCAGGGCAGTGTTTTAAATGGTAACGACACACTTGGCTTGTTCAACGGAAAAATAACCTACCACTACTCGTTCTTTACATTATCGTATTAAAGTTTCGATCTCTTTTTACTCGACTTGGGCTGACGACTCGGATCCCGGGTTTTTCCACCGGAAATCGTTTTATCTGCAGCCGGGCGGGGCATTTCGCGCGGCAATCCTAATCCGACCACCCGATCGGTAGGCTTTAATTCCAGGATCGTTTTCCCGCGCGCCGCGCGCCCCTGTTGCGGGGCCTCATCCAGGCGAATAGACTTGGGGGCCAGCTCTGCCAGATAGATCGTCGCCCGCGTTGTACCCTTGCCAATTGCCATCCCAGCCACGTGCACACCCCGCGGCAGTTTCCACGCAATCACTCCTTGCCCATAACGTCCCTGCTTGGGAAACTGAGCCATAGATACCCTTTTAGCGGTACCGTCTGAGGCGACTAGAAAAACCTCACCCCTCACTGGAGTCAACTCAGTGCCGATTACCCTGTCCCTCCCTTGAAGCTTAATCCCCATCACCCCGGCTGCCACGAGTCCCATCGGGCGTACTTCCTCCTGTGAAAACCGGATCGCCAATCCCTGTGCAGTCACCATCAACACCGGCATCCGCCCGTCCGTAAGGTATACCCAGCCCATCCGATCGCCCTCATTGACCTTCACCAGCATGAAAGTCTGTGCTGTTGCACCGGGTAGTTCGGATAGCACAGTCCTTTTCACCATGCCCTGTTGACTTGCAGTAAGGATGAGCCAGTCTTCTGCCCGTTCTTCTCTTTGGGGAAGGGTGAAGATCGCAGCCAGGCTATGGCGAGCCGTCAAGGGTGAAATTTTGTGAAAAGGGGTCCCTTCGCTGGGCTTCTCAGCCTGCGGAAGGACGTGCATCGGAATCGCCGCTGCCTCCCCATTTTCCGCCACCAGGAAGAGCGTATCGCGCGTTTTAGCACTCACCAGATGCGCGGCGATATCGCGCCCGCTCAGGCGGGGCAGCTTCGCATCACTGGTGCAGGATATGAGACCCTCCGGAGAAGCCATCACCCACACGGTTTGCTCCGGCACCAGGTCGGTGGTGGTCAGAAAGGCAGCTTTCGTCTCCCCTTCTCCGAGATGAACGATCTGGGTTCTCCGCTGGTCGCCAAAGGTTTCCTTGACGGCCAGCAATTCCTCAGCCGCCAACTGACGCATCTTCTTTGTTGAGCGTAGCAAAGCTTCCAGGCCTTTGATCAGCGCCAGGAGTTCTTTGTACTCATCCTCGATCCTTTTCCGTTCCAGTGCTGCCAGGCGGCGCAAGGGCATCTCTAGGATCGCCTGCGCCTGTGCCTCACTCAATCGATAACGTTTTATTAAACGCACTCGGGCGGTCTCTACATCAGGGGCGCGGCGGATCATGGCTATCACTTCGTCGAGATTCTTTAGGGCTATACGCAAGCCTTCTAGGATATGGGCGCGCTGGCGAGCGCGCTCCAGATCGTACTCACTTCGCCGGCGGATCACCGTCAGGCGGTGCTCCACGTACACCCGCAGCGCTTGCTTGAGCCCCAGCAAGCGCGGCTCGCCGTCCACCAACGCCAGGAGGATGATGCTGAATGTGCTCCGCATCGGTGTTCTTTTATATAAATCCCTTAAAACAGCCTCCGGGTCAGCCGTCTTGCTCATCTCGATCACGATCCGCATCCCATGCCGGTCGGACTCGTCGCGCAAATCGGCGATCCCCTCCAGCCGCTCCTCCCGCACCAGGCTGGCGATACGTTCAATCAAGGAAGCCTTGTTGACCATGTATGGCAGTTCAGTAACGATGATCCGGTTCCTGCCGCGCGTCATCTCTTCCAGATGAGCACGCGCCTGTACGGTGACTCCACCTCGCCCCGTTGCATATACACTGGCCAAGGTATCTCCTTGTGTTTCCTGAATGATCACCCCTCCAGTGGGAAAATCTGGCCCCTTGACAAAGCGCATCAAATCCTCAATCGAGATATCGTCCAGCTTCTCCCAATTCTGCAAGATATAAACTAGTGCATCGGTGACCTCCCCCATGTTGTGCGGAGGAATGCTGGTCGCCATGCCGACCGCGATCCCCGTCGCCCCATTCACCAACAAGTTTGGAAATGCAGCCGGAAGCACATCTGGCTCGCTCAAGGTCCCGTCGAAGTTCTCGCTGAAAGCCACTGTATTCTTGTTAATATCAGCCAAAAGATAGGTAGCCAGCTCAGTCAGGCGAGCCTCGGTATAACGCATCGCAGCCGGGGAATCACCATCCACACTGCCGAAGTTCCCCTGGCCGTCTACCAGCATGGCGCGCATCGAGAAGTCTTGCGCCATACGCGCCATGGCTTCATACACCGCCATATCGCCATGGGGGTGGTACTTGCCCAGGACTTCACCCACAATGCGGGCTGATTTCTTGTAAGGTGAATCCGGGCGCATCCCTAGATCGTGCATGGCGTATAGGATGCGGCGGTGGACTGGCTTGAGGCCATCCCGGGCATCGGGTAGCGCGCGTGCCACAATTACGCTCATGGCGTAATCCAAGTAAGCTTGTTGCATTTCGTTGTCGATGTCGATTTTCCGAACCAGGCCAATTTCCATGGCAGACTCCGTAGTACGCAACGCGTGATGCGTGAAGATTGGGGGATATTGTATTGGGTGTAGAATATTTGTGCTGGGAGATATATTAAGGTTAAATTCAAGAAACGTCAACCCGATAATTGGCGTAAGATGACAATTGATACGTTTGAACACATATTCTTTTAACGCGAATGGGGCTGCCCATTCATTTTGGACAGCCCTTCAATTAGGTGGGCGGTATAGGACTCGAACCTACGACCTTTGCGATGTCAACGCAACGCTCTAACCAACTGAGCTAACCGCCCAACTGAACCAAATTATACCTATCGTATACAATAATAGCAAGCTCGACCTCAAATAATTCTGTCTAGAAAAGCCTTAACCAAGTTCGCCACTGCTTGCGGCTGCTCTAGCATCACCATATGCCCGGCGTCTGGGATGATTTCCAGGCGGGCAGCGGCGATCTCTCTGGCTAGGAATTGAGCGTAGCGCAGGGGAGTTAGTCGGTCATCCGCTCCGCAGATCACCAGGGTCGGCTGGCTAATCTCGCCAACCCGATCCATCACATCAAAGGCATCGCAGGCCAGGAAATCGCCGTGCAACACACTTGGGCGCGTCTCAGCCATGCGTCGGCTGGCCAGCTCCACCAGGCGTTCGGGAGCCTGTCGACTGAACGCCCACTCCATAATGATCTTTACCGTGCTGTGAAAGGTAGCCTCGCTGGCGCTGCTTTGCAGTATGTCCGGGTGGATACGCAGGCGCGCCCCAGCGCCAACCAGGATCAGGCCCAGGACAAACTCAGGATGATCGAGGGCCAGCTCTTGGACTATAGCGCTGCCCAGCGAATGCCCAACGAACACCGCCTGGCTTAGACCTACCGCTCCCAACCAGCCTAACACGGACTCGGCATAGGCAGAGATCGTTTGCAGGCCGCAGCCGAACGACTTGCCATGCCCGGGCAAATCGATCGCCAGCGTACAATGTCCAGGCAAGCGGCGGATTTCCGCCGGCCAGTACAAGTGCGTACCGCCCGCTCCATGAATCAATACGACGGGGGGCGTTTCTCCGGGATAAGTAAAGTAATAAAGTCTTCCAGCGATGGGCATAGATCTTCTTTCTGGATTAATATTCTACCGCGCCAAATACCACAGCGCGCTTCCTACCCCCAAGAGCAGGCCGCCGACCGCCAGGAATGGAGTCCGCAAGAGCACCGACTGGATTTGCTGAATTGTGAAATCGGGTGTCCCATGCCCGTGGATTCCGCTCTTGAAGGCCATCAACAAGATCGCCAGAGGGGCAATAGCCAGCCCGGCTAAAATCCAGACGATTATATGCCGGATCAATACGATATTCCTGCCAGAGGGTCGTCCAACCAGAAGACGCACCGCCCACCAGGCGCAAATTGCACCAGCCAGCAGGAGCACAACGGATTCGGACCGGTCTTCAAATGATATCCAGAGTAGAATAACGACGCCCAGTAGCAGGGCAGTCAGGCGCAATATTTGTAGAACCCCCAAAAACCTGGGGGAGTTCACTGCCTGCGGCGCAGCCGTTCGTGAGCTTCGTTAGTCAGGGGAATCAGCAGCAGCACGCGTGTGCCGCGTCCTTCCACAGAGTCAATATTCAACACGCCATTTACCAGCTCAGCGCGCTCGCGCATGTTGACCATCCCTAAACTCCCCCGGCGCTCATAAGAAGAATTTACCGGACCGGGATCAAAACCAGCTCCATCATCTTCGATTTCCAGTAAAGCCATGCCATCTTCCACCGCTTTCAATCTCACCCAGACATGCGCCGCTTTGGCGTGTTTGCGAGCGTTATTGACAGCTTCTTCAGCGATGTAAAACACCACCGCCTGTTTGCTCATCTCTAATTTGTTGACGATCTCCTGATCGGAAATCACGATCACTTTTTGGTTAAAGGTCTCGTGCATTTTTTCTGCCATCGACTCGAGAGCTGCCGTCAACCCATGTGATTCCAGCACCAATGGTCGTAGGGTAAATAACATGTGCCGCAGTTCGTTCGTCGTCTTTCGAGCTAGATCCTCTACCTTATGAAGTTCATCTGCCGCAGCTTTACCATCGCGTTCCAGCATCCGCCGGGCAAAGTTGACGCGCATCGCCAGCGCGGCTACGGACTGCGTGGGACCATCATGCAGATCGCGGGCCAGTTTTCGACGAGCTTCCTCCTGGATCTCCATCATCCGCTCTTTTTCTTGTTCCAGGTCATGGTAGAGGCGCGCGTTCTGGATGGCGATCATTGCCTGGTTACCGATGATGTCGAGGATCTCACGATGTTCCTCCGTGAAGAAATTCTCATCCGGATGGGCGAAGAGCATCACGCCATAAGTGTCCAACCCTGTACGCAAGGGTACACAATAAGCCGCCCGGCACACCCGCATAGCAACGATCCTTCCCAGCTCAGGGTCCTTCGCTATGTTGCGCGCCAGGTACGCCTCGCCATCATCGATTGCCCGTCCGATCACACCCCTTCTCCCCTGCAGCTCGATGCGCATGTCTGCTGGAGTGAAACGGCGCGCCGAGCCCACCAGCAAGGGAGTTTCCTCCGCCTTAGTCTGTGAGAATAGGAGCACTGCGCTGACCAGGGGACCGGCCTGATCACTGGACGATGCCAAGGCGGTGGTACACATATCAAGCGCAGTATCCAGGACGCGCTGATAATTCAACGTTGCGCTGAGGGCGGAGACCAGCTGATAAATCGCATGCCGACGATCGACCTCCACTCGCTCAGCTTTTTGCTGGGCTATTAGTTGTGCTCCTTGAGACACCTCAAAACCGCTCCTTAATCGTTGCCGCAGTAAATTCATTAAGACCCCGACACCCAGGTAAAGAAGACTTGCCAGGCCGACAGAAACCAGCGCCGAGATCGGAGGGTGAAGGAGAAACGCCTGTAAGCCCAGGCTAAGGATGGTTATGAGCGTGAAGACCAGCATCCCTCTTGTTTCGAAGTACAAAGCAGCACTCATTACCGGCAGTAAGCCTGACCACACAGGCGTACCTTGCAAGATGCTAACAAAATAATACAAAAGATTGGCGACCAGGAGATCGACGACAAGTATCAGGATGCGATAAACCCCGGCAGACCGGTCGAAGAAAGGCTGCAGAATAAGCCACAAGTTCAGAATCGCCGCCCCAAATAAAACCGCCGCAACGGGCAAA
Source organism: Chloroflexi bacterium RBG_19FT_COMBO_55_16 (assembly GCA_001795335.1). The sequence goes on along the minus strand of MGOK01000039.1, from coordinate 3,084 downwards.
GAGCCAGAACCCTGGAGGATCAACGAGACGCTTATGACGATCAAGATCAGCCAGCGCAGAGATACGGTGATCTTTTCAATGAAGCCAGGGAAATCAACATTGCGCATAGCTAGATCATAACCTATAATGAGGCGGACGGGGGTTCAACACCCTAAGATGATGGATTACAAAAATGACAGCAAGGCTGGGAGTGCTGCCTTGACTGCCCGCGCTCGATGACTGACCTGGTTCTTTTCACTCATGCTTAGCTCTGCCAAAGTTCGCCCCAGCTCTGGAATCAGGAAAATCGGGTCGTATCCGAATCCATTAGACCCCCGTTCATCTGGGATAATCTCACCTGGACATATTCCATCGGCGAAATGAACTTCCCCGGTGGGTGTCGCCAGAGCCACTGTACAATGAAATCTGGCTAGCCAGGGCCGGGATAACCCGCTCAAATTTCCCAAAAGATAAGCCCTGCGGTCAGCGTCGGTCGCCGCCTGGAGCGGCGCGTAACGCGCCGAATATAAACCTGGTGCTCCCCTCAACGCTTCGACCTCCAAGCCTGAATCATCTCCCAGGGTAAGCAAACCAGAAGTGCGCGCATATGCCAGCGCCTTTAGAGCCGCGTTCTCCGCGTAAGTCTTGCCTACCTCCTTAACTTCCAGTTTCAATCTGATCCCTTGGAGAGTGATTAGTTCGATGGCTATGTCCTGCAACAGAGCCATAAATTCGCGCGCCTTACCGGTATTCCCGGTCGCCAGAAGCAACTTAATCATAGCATTATAATATGTCAAATTAACCCATGAAGCTTGACTGTTAAATCTATGTATGTTATGATTATGTAAATTAAATAAATATATTTTGCGAGTCGATCCTTACCGATGAACCAGTCTCGCCAGGCTCTCCGGCTGAACGTCGGATTTCTGCTTAACCAATCTGTCGGTTTCAGCCGAGAGTTCCCTGTTGATCTTCCCTCTTTATTATTAGAACCAGACCTTGATCTCAACCATCTGTCCGGCACAGCCCGTATCACGCGCACCGCGCAGGGTCTGCTACTGCAGACTAAAATGCATGCAACCCAGCTGACTGAATGCGCCCGCTGCTTAACCGATCTGGAACAACTGCTCGAGATCGATTTCACAGAATTGTACGCTTTTTCGCCGCGCACAGCCAGTGAATCAGGATTGATTTTACCCGAAGATGGCCATATCAACCTTGCCCCGCTGGTGCGCGAGTATATGTTCTTGGAAATTCCCATTAACCCCTTGTGTAAGCCGGAATGCAAAGGACTTTGCCCGGTGTGCGGCGAGAATCTCAACGAGAATCCTCACGACCATATTGACGAGGTCATTGATCCTCGCTTGGCTCAATTAAGAATCCTGCTTGAAGATAGAACGCAAGAATAATATCATCAATTTTCACAGTCGCATATTCTTTCTAAATAAGTCCTAATTCTTCAGGAGGGGCGTGCATGGTATACCCAGGCTACACCATCCAAAAGGGCAAGGTTCTCACCACGCTGCTAAGTAAGGCTGAAACACAAGGGTATCTGACCGCTGAAGATGTTTCCGAAATCTATCCATGGGAGGATGAAGAACAGATCAATAGTTTAATGGTTGCTTTACGCCGGCGAGGCGTAGAGATCCTTACAGATGAGAACGAAGACGAGAATGAAGGGAGTTTTGATCCTCCATCAGAGCCAACCCCGATTAGGAAGATTCCCTCCCTCAATTTGGACCAAATTGAATCCGATGATACTGTGGGGCTTTACCTTAGAGAGATGTCTCACGTCCCCTTGCTTTCTCTGGAAGAGGAAGTCAGCCTGGCAGAGCGCATCGAATGCGCGCGACAGGCCTTACGCGACCTGGTTAAACTTAACGGTCGCGGCACACTCAAACGGCGGCACACCCTGGAAGGATTGATCCAGGACGGATACCTTGCCCGTGAGCAGCTGATAAAAGCCAATACTCGCCTGGTCGTCAGCGTTGCCAAGAAATACGTTGGTCATGGTGTCCCTTTTCTGGACCTGATCCAAGAGGGCAATCTCGGGTTAATGAGAGCGGTCGAAAAGTTTGAGTTTAGGCGCGGCTTTCGCTTTTCGACGTATGCTACCTGGTGGATTCGCCAGACCGTCACGCGTGCCATCGCCGATCAGAGTCGCACGATTCGCGTCCCTGTGCACATGACCGACCGCATCCGGCAGATGTACCGCCTCTCGCACGAAATGGAACAAAAACTTAGCCGCCCGCCCACTCTCGAAGAGCTCGCCACACAGATGAGCACAGATATTAGCAAAGTAAAGTGGATGCTGAAGGTTTCCTGGACGCCGATCTCCCTGGAAAGCCCAGTTGGTGATGACGACGATAATGAATTTGGCATGTTCGTCGAAGATGAGACATCCTCCTCGCCCACACAGATCGTTTACCAGGAAATGTTGCGCGAACGCATCAATGAAGTCCTGTCTACCCTCTCACCGCGTGAGGCGCGCATCCTGCGTTTACGCTTTGGATTGGACGATAACCAACCTAACACACTGGAGGAAGTCGGCCAGAAATTTGGTTTGACGCGCGAGCGCATCCGCCAGATCGAAGGAAAAGCTTTACGTCGCTTACGTCACCCACGTCGTGCCCGCCTGCTGCGGGAATACCTATAACTGCACGAGTTATCCCATGCCCCTCAACATCCTCGTAGCTGTTGCCTGGCCTTATGCCAATTCCCCGATCCATGTTGGCAATATCACCGGCTCCTATCTGCCGGCCGACATCTTTGCACGCTACCAACGTCTGTCGGGCAACCATGTCCTGATGGTATCAGGTTCGGATGCCCACGGGACTCCCGTCACGGTGCGCGCCGACGACGAGCAGACCTCTCCCCTTGAGGTATACCAAAAATACCACACTGGCTTCCTAGAGCTATTCCAGAAGCTCGGCCTGACCTATGATCTGTTCACCAGCACGCATACCGACAACCACTTCAAGGTTTCGCAATCGATCTTTCTGGCGCTCCATAGAAGTCACTATCTGTACACGGATCGTCAGCAGCAATGGTACGCCCCCGCGCAGGCGCGTTTTCTCCCCGACCGCTACATCGAAGGCACCTGTT
>MGOK01000038.1:18478-19313 GCA_001795335.1 Chloroflexi bacterium RBG_19FT_COMBO_55_16 | reverse complement strand
AGCTCCTTGGCTGCTTTAACCTCGTCCAGGCGGCCGTAGGGGGTATTGTGCGGGGCGGTCTTGAGCACCTCTGGGTCGCTGCGGGCTTCTGTGGCGATCTGGATCAGGGTATCCGCAAAGGCGTCCAAGGTTTCTTTGCTCTCTGTCTCGGTCGGCTCGATCATCAGAGCCTCGTGCACGATGAGCGGGAAGTAGTTGGTGGGCGGGTGGAATTTGAAGTCCATTAAGCGCTTGGCGATATCGAGTGCATGTACATCCGGAACGTCTGGCCATCGACCTTCCACCACAAACTCGTGCATGCAAATGCGATCGTACGGGACGTGATAGGTATCGCGCAAGCGCGCCAGCAAGTAATTGGCGTTGAGCACGGCGTGGTCGGAGATGGCGCGCAACCCTTGCGGGCCGTGCATGGCGGTGTAAGTGAAGGCGCGCACGAACATACCGAAATGGCCGTGGAAGGCTTTCATTCGCCCGATCGTCCTGGGTGGAGTGATAAAGCCATAGAAGGGCGGGAGGTCCTCCTCTTCGTCGCCTTCTTCGAGGATGCCCAGGATCGGATCGGGCAGGAAATCTACCAGGTGCGCGGCCACGCCGACCGGGCCTGATCCGGGTCCGCCGCCGCCATGCGGGGTGGAGAAAGTCTTGTGCAGGTTATAGTGCAACACGTCGAAGCCCAGGTCACCGGGACGGACAATCCCCAGCAGAGCGTTCATGTTTGCCCCATCGCCATAGACCAGGCCGCCAGCGGCGTGCACCAGGCGGACAACTTCCTCGACGTTCTCGTCGAACAGACCGAGTGTATTGGGATTAGTGAGCATCAGGCCTGCCAGGGTGT
>MGOK01000038.1:14303-18445 GCA_001795335.1 Chloroflexi bacterium RBG_19FT_COMBO_55_16 | reverse complement strand
CATTGCCGCGCCCATCAGAGCGTAACTCGACCACCTGCATGCCGCTCATGGCGGAAGTGGCGGGGTTCGTGCCATGGGCCGAGTCGGGGATTAATATCTTGGTGCGCTGCGTGTCGCCGCGCGACTCGTGATAAGCGCGGATGATCAGCACGCCAGTCAATTCGCCGTGCGCGCCGGCCGCTGGTTGCAAGCTCACCCCGGCAAAACCGCCGATCTCTTTCAGCCACTCTTGCAACGTGTACATTAAAGCCAGTGCGCCCTGGGTCGTCTCGACCGGTTGTAAGGGGTGCAGGTGGGCAAAGCCTGCTAAGCGGGCGGCTTCTTCGTTGATCTTGGGGTTGTACTTCATGGTGCACGAACCCAAGGGGTAGAAGCCCGTGTCGACGCTATGATTGAGCTGGGAGAGGCGCGTAAAGTAGCGCACAACGTCTACCTCGGCCATTTCTGGCAGCGGCAGTTGCTCCCGGGTCAGGCCTTCTGGCAAGGGTGCCAGGGGCACGTCGGGTTCTGGGAAACGGAACCCCACCCGGCCGGGGACGGAAAGCTCACACATCAGATGTTCAGGCATGGGACACCTCCCTCAGCACATCGACCAGGGCGTCGATGTCTTCTTTAGAATTCATCTCGGTCACGGCCAGCAGCATCACAGTTTCGAAGCCCGGATAGTCGCGTCCCAAGGCATAGCCGCCAAGGATACCCTGATCGAGCAGGAAGTCGTTGATCTCATCCACCGGCCGCGGGCAGCGAAGGGCAAACTCGTTGAAGAAAGGCTCTTTGGACCACAGGCTGTAGCCTCGCAGGGAGGCGATGCGTTGGGCGGCATAATGGGCCTTGTGGTAGCACAGCTCTGCTACCTGGCGCAGGCCATGCTTGCCGAGCAGGCTGAGGTAAACCGTTGCCGCCAGGACCATCAATCCCTGGTTGGTGCAGATGTTGGAGGTGGCGCGCTCGCGGCGGATGTGCTGCTCGCGGGCGGTCAGGGTGAGCACATAGGCGCGCTGGCCGCGGTTGTCCACCGTCTCGCCCACCAACCGGCCGGCCATCCGCCGCACGTATTCCTGGCGAGTGGCGAACAGGCCCAGGTATGGGCCGCCGTAGGAGAGGGGAATGCCCAGCGGTTGGCCCTCGCCGGTGACGATGTCGGCTCCAAATTCTCCCGGTGGTTTCAACAAGCCTAACGCAAGTGGGTTAACTGCCACGGAGAGCAGCCCTCCCGCCTGGTGCACAGCCTTCGCCAAACTGGTGTAGTCGAATACGCGCCCGAAAAAATCGGGGTACTGCACGACCACCAGGCCGGTGGTGTCGTCCAGGAGCGGGAGCAGGGCCTCCGGGTTGGCTGTCGGATCGACTTCGCCCTGGTCACCGACCAAAACCAAATCCGAGTCTTGGGTGTAGGTGCGCACCGTTTCCCGGTATTGAGGGTGCACTGCTGGGGAGAGTACGACCTTGGGGCGTTTGCCCCGGAAATTGTGGTGAGCCATGTTCACGGCCTCGGCGACTGCCGTAGCCCCGTCGTAATGCGAAGCATTGCACACATCCATCCCGGTCAGGCCGGCGATCAGGCTTTGGTATTCGAAGATGGCCTGCAAGGTGCCTTGAGAGATCTCAGGTTGGTAGGGGGTATAAGCTGTGTAGAACTCGCCTCGCCGCAGGATGGCGTCTACTGCCGCAGGGATGTAATGGTTGTACGCGCCGGCGCCGAGGAAGCAGATCAGCTCGCGGGCGGTGTCGTTGGCCCAGGCCAGCGCCTGCAATTCAGCCAGGATCTTCATCTCGGTCATGGCGGGCGGGAGCGCCAGCTCGGGGAAACGGTGCGCGGCGGGGACATCCTGGAAGAGGTCGGCGATTTTTTTAACGCCGATCGTACGCAGCATAGCCTCCCGGTCAGCATCTGTGTGGGGGGTGTACATGATATTTTCTCCGTTATCCCTGGCGCGCCACGCAATGCTCGATATATGCCGCGGCGTCCAATAAATTGTTCAATTCGCTTGCCTCACTGATTTCTACCTTGACCATCCAGGTCACGCCATAGGGGTCTGTATTGATCAATTCGGGTTTGTCTGGCAGCTCATCGTTAACGGCGATGATTTTTCCGCTGACAGGCATGTATACGTCCGCCGCGGCTTTGACCGATTCAACCGTGGCGCAAGAATCGCCCTGCTTCAGGGTTTCTCCTTCGGCGGCGATGATCTCGACGAACACAATATCGGAAAGCTGCTCCTGGGCGAAGTCGGTTATGCCGACTGTACCGATATTGCCTTCGACTCGCATCCATTCGTCGTTTTGGGTGTATTTCAATTCGGGGGGGATGTTCATGGGAAGACCTCCTGGGGATTTGAGAATTAATGATCGAGAATAAAGAGTTGAAAGTAGAGAGCCGTGATCCGCGGGAAGAAAAAAGGCGCACGCCGAGGAGGTGTGCGCCCTCTGTTGGAGACCTGAGAGATTCGCGCCAGGGCCTGGCAGGCGCTTGCCCCTTCGGTATGGGCGACGGCTGTTGTAAGCAGAAGATTATCACCCAACTTTCCAGAGGTGAGCGAGAGCGGGGTCCTTTTACCTGAGAGTTTCGCCGGGTCTGGTACGCAACCTGGCTTGCCCCTTCGGTGCCCGGCTGCCAGCCGGGTCTCTTCCCCGTTCCCGTCGAATTGTCCCTCTCATTCTACGAAGGAGTGGGGGAAAAGTCAAGTGAAGAATGTCCTCATCTTCCGGGAACCTTACGCAATAGTCAGTATGCCGCGCACCCAGTCTCCGACCAACCAGTAGCGGAAGTCCTCTCCCTGGCTGGCCTGTATCCCGCCAACTACACCGTACACCAGCGATACCAGTGGCATGATCAGCAGGATGAACGTGGCAATCAGCGAAAAGGGAATACAAAGCAACCCGATGATCACAATGGAGAGTAAGCCGGTCGCTCCCCAGATACCGCCGATCAGCAGGCCACCCCCCACCCACCAGATCAACTGGAAGACGAAGGCTTGCATGGATTGATAAGCCACGTAACGCGAGCGGTCCTTATAAACGAAGTAGATGATCAGAGCGACGATTGGTCCAAAGAAACCGGTGAACAGGTTTAATAGCACACTCAGGTGAGCCAACATCGCCCAGGTGCGCTCATCGGATGGCGAGAGCGGTTGGACAAGTGCTTGAGGCTGTGGAGTTGTTTCCATCTTGATTGTCTCTTGTGTTTGGAAGGAAAAAAAGCCTCCCAGAGAGCTGGGAGGCTCAAAGTTCTTTGATGAATATCAAGCCCAGCCTTGATTGCGAACGAAATTGGTGATCACAGGAACATCGACTTCTTTACCCTGATAAGCCTGGACACCCCAGTAAATCATCACGACCCACAGCAAGAGTGGAACGCACAGACCTACCAGCGTCCAACCGATTACGGCGTATAGGATCAGCTCCACAATCCCTAAGACCAGAGCCTGGGCGTTGTGGGCGCGGATAAAGGGGCGGTTCTTCTTGTCCTCCATCAACATCAAGATGATGGGCACGATGGGTGAGAAGATGTAGGCCAGCAAAGCCCACAGCTTGTCATCGCTGGTGACGTCGGGGGACAGCATGGGTTCGGGTTGCTCAGTCATATTGTTTCCTCCTTGGATTGTCTATTGGATGTATATGGTTTTTTGGCTTTCAAAGGATATTTGAGTCTATTTTACTATATTTCCTGGATTCTTTTATGGGTAGACCCGCCAGGTGATGATGAAGAGCAAAGTGAACAAGCTGCTGACGATCAACTGGCGCACCCCGATCGCCGTCGGCCGGTAACCGACCGCCGGGTGCAGTGTGCCGAAAAGAGATTCAGCCCATTGCAGAGCATAGGGCAGGGGCAGCAGGGGAGGGGAGATCCTGCCAACGGAGAGACCGATCACCAGGAGCAGGTTGAAGCTGGTATACAGCAGGGCGCGCCAGCCCATGCGGATGCGCATAGCCGTGTCCGGCATCACCTTTAACTCGCGCTGTTCCAGGCGCAGATAGGCGTAGACGATCGAGGCTGCCGATTGCAGCCAGGTCAGTGCCAGCAACAGCCAGCCCAGCGGATCTGATTCCCCCACACCGACCCAATACCCGGCCGGGGCCGCCAGGGCCAGCACGCCGCTGCCGACCAGCTCCACGCCCAGCTGGCGGCGCTCGGCACGGCG
>MGOK01000038.1:13769-14225 GCA_001795335.1 Chloroflexi bacterium RBG_19FT_COMBO_55_16 | reverse complement strand
CGCCAGCCCGATCATCGCCAGGCTGGCAACCAGCCCGTAAACCCCAAGCCAGAACCAGGCTGCCGGTAGCTCACGTCGCGCGCGACGCCCGCTGTAGACTTTGACGGCCGTGGTCGCCGGCTGGCGGATCAGGAAGGCTGCCAGCGCGGCGATGATCAGGTACAGGGTGACGACTGACCAGCCCCCTCCGGCGAAAAGGCCAATCAACAGCGGGCTGAACAGGAACACCCACGCGCCATGCTCGGAGGGCAGGGCGACATGGCGGCGAAAAAGGGAGGATAGGGTGATCAGGCTATCCAAATATCTAACCCAAAAAGATTCCAATCAGATATGGCACCAGGACCAAGAGGGCCAGCGCCGGGTGGCCACGGCGCACGCGGTTGCGGCTGTCCCAGTTGAACAGGTAGATCGCCAGCCCAAAGGCCAGTAGCCCGCTCGCCAGCAGGATCGCCACCG
>MGOK01000038.1:0-13735 GCA_001795335.1 Chloroflexi bacterium RBG_19FT_COMBO_55_16 | reverse complement strand
AGCCAGCCCCAGGTAAGCCTGCATGGCGTGCGTGGATGGCAGCAGCATAGAGACGGGTCGCACCGAAGCGGGGAGGAGATCCAGCGGTATCATCATTCCACCGATCAGCATAGAAGGCAAGAAGATCAGCTGCGAGAGCAGGACGGTTGAGCGGGAACTGGTGGCGATCACGCCGATCAACGCGCCGAACGCGCCAGAGGTGAATACCACCAGCAAGGTGATCCAGACGAAAGCGCCCCAGCTGGTGGGGTTGGCGCCATCGAAGAGCGGTTTGGCGGTCAGGGCGATCAGGATTGACACGATTAAGGCGTGAAATATCGTCGAAAGGGTGGGAGTCGCCAGGATGGATAAAGCTGGTACGCCGTTGATCTTGAAGCTGCGATAGATGCCCGCCTCGCGCGATTCGACCAATGGCCCGGGCAATCCGAGCAGGTTGCTCACCAGGCTGACGAAAATGACCATCGCCGGGAGCAATACGTTGGCGAACCCCGGGTTGATTTTGACCATGATTAAGCCCATCATGGCATAAAATGCCAGTGGGAAAAGGTAATTCATGAGCAGCGCGGTTGAATTGCGCAGCCCGGTTTTGAATTCAAATAGGAAGTGGTAGGCGAAAGCAGTCATTGGGCAGCTCCCCGGTTCGTAATTTCCAGGAATCTTTCTTCCAGGGATGGTCGTTCCACCCGCAGATCGATCAGTTTGTCGCCTTGGGAATGGATATAATCCAGCAGGGCGGTAACGGTCGGGCCGGGATCGGTGCTGAAATAAATGGCGTACTCTTCCTGGACAGACTGTTGGGCGACGGCGGGGAAGATCATGCCATTCTTCTGCAGCGAGGAGCCTTCGCTACGCACGGATATCTTGGTGAGTCCGGATCCGGTGGCGGTGATCTCACGCGGTGTTCCAGTGGTGACAATCTGGCCGCGCAGCAGGATGGCGACCCGGTCGCTCATCTTCTCCGCTTCGGCCATGTCATGCGTCGCCAGGATAATCGTGGTGTCCTTCTCCTTGAGCTCCTGCATCAGGCTGTGCAGCTCGGCGCGGGTGGCCACGTCTAACCCGGCGGTCGGCTCGTCGAGGATGATCACCGGGGGGTTGTGGGCGATGGCCAACGCCAGGGATAACCGGCGTTGTTGTCCCGTGGAGAGCTGGCTGTATTGTGCCCGGCGTTTTTCCTCCAGCCCCAGGCGTCCCAGCAGGTCGAACGAGGGTGTGACGGCATGATAGGCCGAGAAGAATTTCAGTGCTTCTTCCACGGTCATGTTGGCTGGCAACCCGGATGTTTGCAGCTGGACGCCGATCAGATTGCGCAATTTGTGTGGTTCCCGGCTGGAGTCGACGCCCAGGACACGCAAAGCGCCTGCATCCGGCTTGCGGATGCCCTCCAGGCACTCCAGGGTTGTTGTCTTGCCAGCCCCGTTGGGTCCTAGCAGTCCGAAGATCTCGCCGCGCTGGACCTCGAAGCTGATCCCCGCCACGGCGACGAAGTTTCCGTAGGTTTTGCGGAAATCTCTGACCGAGAGGACGATTTCATCCATCTTGCTTCTCTTTTGCCTTGGAATGGTGCGTATGTCCGAGTGTATCATAAACTCCCCCTAGTGAGAATTTTTGATAAAATCTATTTTCCGGGTTAAGCCGTAACTTTTAACGCTTAAATATGACTTATTAGGAGTATTATTACCCTGCGATATCATGAAATTCTGCCTTTTTTACCAAAATCGTCACATTCTTTCGGATATCCCGTCATAATAGGTGAAAATGATGCGCGCGAACACGACAGCTTACGCAACAACGGAGCCACTCGAAAAGCAAGACTTGGTTAAGATTTATGAACAATATAGCCCAAGCTTGTATCGTTATGCGGTGCGCCTGATCGGCGACCAGGTGACAGCCGAAGATTGTGTCGCCGAAACCTTCAGCCGCCTTCTTCACGCCCTGCGAAATGGTGGCGGACCGCGCGAGAACATCCGGGCTTATCTTTACCGCATGGCACACAACTGGATTGTCGATCACTACCGTCGCCGGGATGAACGGACAGAATCACTGGAAATTGAAGATCAGGTAGACCCCTTGTCAAATCCAGCGCACCTTATATCGCAGCAGCAAGACCGGGAGCAGATTCGCATGGCTCTCCTTCGCCTAACAAACGAACAACAACAGGTGATCTATCTGAGGTTCCTGGAGGACTTATCCCACGAAGAGGTGGCCCTGGCAGTTGGCAAATCCACTGAGGCTACCCGTTCCCTACAGCACCGGGCTCTGGCAACACTGCGACGTATGCTGGATGATCAGGAGAAAGTGAATACCCATGACTGAACAGCACGATCAACCACTCGATCCTCGCCTGCAAGAAAAGCTCGAACTCTTGCGACCAACCCCACCGAGGGACCCTCAAGCGGTCGCTCACGGGCGAGAAAGATTCCTTTCAGAATTGGATTCAATGCCGGAGTTTAAAGCCAGAACGCAGTTTGCGTGGCTAACACACTGGCTTAAATCAAATCAAATTTCAAATAAGGATTATCCAATGGGCAATAAAACAAAACGACTGGCCTTTTCGGCCTTGATGGCTGCGATCGTCATCCTGGTGTTCCTCTTTGGAGGAGTGAGCGCCACGGCTCTCGCGGCCCAATCTGCGCTTCCAGGGGATGCGCTCTATCCAGTCAAGACTGGCCTGGAGCAGACCCGGGTAGCTCTGGCGCGTGACGCGTACAGCGAGGCGCAGTTATATCTGCAATTTGCGCAACGCCGACTTGATGAGATCAACGCCTTGATCCAGGAGGGTCGCTTTGACGACATCGCCACCGCCGCGCAAGAGTTTGAGGCATATACGAACAAAGCCATAGCAGCTTTGCAAGTCGTCATGGCGGGCGATCCAGACCGGGCTGCCGCATTATCTCAGCAGGTATCGACCGCCCTGGTGAGGTACGCTCAAGCTCTAAAGGGTGTCTGGGTGAGTGTACCGGAGACGGTCAAGCCCGCAGTAGAGAAAGCCATTTTTGCCTCTCAAAGCGGTGAGAGCTTCCCCTTGAGCGGCAATGACAATGACAACGGTAACGCCAACGACAATGGCAATGCCAACGACAACGACAACGGCAATGCCAACGACAACGACAACGGCAATGCCAACGACAACGATAATGACAACGGCAACGCCAACGACAACGATAACGGCAACGCCAACGACAACGATAACGGCAATGCCAACGACAATGGCAATGACAATGACAACGACAATGGCAATGACAATGACAACGACAATGCCAACGACAACGATAATGGCAATGCCAACGACAACGATAATGACAATGCCAACGACAACGATAATGGCAATGCCAACGACAACGATAATGACAATGCCAACGCCAACGATAATGACAATGCCAACGACAACGACAACGACAACGACAACGATAATAGCTTGATCCTGATGCTCCCGGTTTTAGCGATTTAGGGATTTCTCTGAAAGCCAGGTTACCCAGTTTAGAAACTCCAGAATACAGGCGGTCGGAACCCCGGCCGTCTGTATCCTGCTGATAGCGGAGGATGGTCTATGGCTACGAAGGCTTCACTTCTCTGGACGAACCTTGTCCGAACTACCGTCTGGAGAAAACGCCTGGTTGCGCATACCTACGGCCGCACCCTGATCGTTGGGTTGGTGTTGTTCGTCATCTTCATAGCTCTTCTTGCTCAAGTCCAATTCTCAACCCCGAACCTGGCCAGTACTGACGACTACTATCACATCAAATTCGCCTCCCTGATGCGTAGTGAAGGCCTCAAACCAGCTTTCCCCTGGTTGCCATTGACCATCCTCAACTCGCGTGAATTTTACGATCATCATTTTCTCTTCCATGTTGGTCTGATCCCGTTCACCTTTGGGGATCTGCGCCTGGGAGCGAAGTGGGCGAGCGTGGTCTTCGCCAGTCTGGCTTTCCTGAGCATTTGGTGGCTACTGCGAAACCAACGCATCCCGTATGCCGCACTCTGGTCGCTGGGGCTCCTGGCGGTGTCCGAAGCCTTCATTTTCCGCATGAGCATGACCCGCGTGCAATCGCTCTCCCTGGCGTTCTTGGCGTTCGGACTACATTTCCTGCTGACAGGCAAACACAAGCGCTTAATCCCCCTGGCGTTTCTCTACGTCTGGTTATACGATGCTTTCCCCTTGATTCTCATCTTGACCGCGGCCTATGTCCTTTCGACCTGGTTGATCGAACGACGTCTGGACCTGCGACCCCTGATCTATGCTGGAATAGGTATTGGGCTTGGTTTGCTGATCAACCCTTACTTCCCAGATAACGTCGTCTTCATCTACCGCCACCTGGCGCCCAAAATGACTGAAAGGACGGCGGTCAGTGTTGGCAACGAGTGGTTTCCTTACCGGACCACAACGCTGCTGGAAAACTCCCCGTTAGCCATGGTGGCATTCTTGGGCGGTGTCCTTGCTCTGGGCCTGCAAGACAGGCGCATGGACACCCGTACGGCGACCGGTTTTACCCTGGCGGTCATCTTTGGTCTGCTGCTTTTTCAATCCCGCCGCTTCGTGGAATATTTCCCAGCCTTTGCCTTGATCTTCGCCGCCCTGGCTTGGGCTCCGCTGCTGTCTGGTCTGGCGGTTGGGGCAGGCTCGGGGAACGACTCAACCCCGCGCATTGGGCTTTTGTCGAGAAGGAAGGGATTGGCCTCAGCCTATAAGTTCAGGTCCCCAGCCATAGTGCTGGCTCTCATCCTGCTGCCTGGCATGCTGCTCACCCTGCAAGATGCTCAAGCCAGCCTCCAGGGTACCAGTTCTTACCAGCGGTACGCGCAGGCTTCTGCCTGGCTGAAGGCAAATACCCCGGCTGGGGCGCGCGTCTTTCAAACCGATTGGGACGACTTTCCTCGCCTGTTCTACTACAATACTTACAATACCTATTTAATCGGTCTTGATCCCACCTATATGCAGTTATACAACGCGGATTTGTACGATCAATGGGTGGAAATCACAGAGGGGAAGATAGACCGCCCATCTGAATTCATCTCTCCCCGCTTCGGCGCGCATTACGTTTTAACCGATCTTGATCATAAAAATTTCATCGCCCGCGCTGAAAAAGACTCGGGGTTAAAACAAGTCTATCGCGACGACGAGGCGATCATATACCAGATCTCTGAGCCGTAAGAGGCATCAGAACTTTGGACCCGTCCACCCGTGTTCCTGGACGGTCTCAATGGATGGATTATTGATCTTAGGCGTGCTACGCAGCCATCAGCTTGCAGTAGTGCGCCATCGCCTTTTCCATGAAAGCCGCCATCCCAGGGTGGATCTTCTCGTAAAAAGCGGTGAATTCCGGGTCCTCGTTATACCCGTGACCCAGGGCTTCGAATATCTCCAGCGAGCATTCGTAGAAATGGGTATTGATAGCATTGTGCCAGCGGCCAATCCAGTATTGGACCTCGGGGCTGTCGTAGCCCTTTTCCATGTTGGCGACAATGCCCATGTGGATCTCATGACCTTCAGCCAGGATATCGTTCTTTTCTTCGGGTGTGTAGGCGTTCCAGTCCTTGGTTCTTGCCATCGCCTCATCACCGAAGCGCTCGCGCACATGCTGTTCGTACTGTTTCTGTTTTTCTTCGTCAAAGCCTTTGTAAAAGTCTTTTTTACTCATCTCAATCTTTCCTCGAATATGCAGGATGGTTTTGTCGACCGTATCGATCAGGCTATTCATCCGCTCAACCCACTCCAGCAGGGCGCGCTTATGTCCTTCCAGAGCCTGCAGCAGGTCGAAGTCCGGTCGGTCGATGATGGTTTTGATCTGGCCCAGGCTGAAATCCAGCTCGCGGTAGAAAAGGATCTGCTGCAGCCGGAGAACAGCATCCTCCCCGTAATAGCGATAGCCGTTGTCGCCATATGCTGCCGGACGAAGCAGACCGATCTTGTCATAATAGTGCAAAGTGCGGTTGGTGACTCCCGCCAGGCTCGCCAGTTGCTTGACCGTGTATCTCATCTTCCTTGCCTCCGCGATGGAGTATAAACTATGACGTAACGTTAATGTCAAGAGGGGATTTGTGGGGTTCAGATTTCGCAATTCCTTGTCCGATCTTTTGTCTGAATCTCAGGTTCCCTCTTGACAACCTCGGTAATTCTTATTATATTCACATTGTCAACTGTTGACATATCGCCCTCTACTCACTTTAAGCTCTTGATAGTCAATGAAAGCATCTCCTCTCACGCGCCAAAGCCTGCGCGAAGCCATCATCAAACTGATCGAAGAGGCGCTGTTATCGGGTGAGTTGCACCCAGGCAGTCGGATTGTCGAGACTGAGTTGGCTCACAAGGCAGGAATCAGCCGCGGACCAGTGCGAGAAGCGATCCGCCAACTGGTCGGCGAGGGCATCCTGGTCAGTTATCCCTCGCGCGGTACCTTTATCATCCAATGGACACCCCAGGATGTAGCAGAAGCTTATACGTTAAGGGCCACACTGGAAAAGCTCGCCATCCAGGAAGCAATCAAGCGGATAACCCCTGACGACATTGCACAACTTCAGGCCACTGTGGACAATATGGCGCAAAGCGCTATTAACCACGACATCCGGGCTCTGGTTCAGCTCGATATTCGCTTTCATGAGCAGTTATATGCTCTGTCTAGGCATTCCCTCTTGCAGGAGGTGCTTGCTCGTTTGCGGCGTAAACTCTATTGCTTGATGGCAATCGATCAAGGCTACAGCCTCCACCAGGATGAGATTGCGCAGAACCACCAACGCATTGTGGATGCCCTGAAGACCGGGGACTACACGCTTGCCGGTGAGACTATTGCCGCCCACGTCATGGAAGTGGGTGCCGAAGTTGTTGAACAGGTTCGGCAAAGGTCAGAGGCGTAAATGGAGCAGGAAATTCAATTGCCCTATGGAGCTGGCAGGCTTAAAGCCCATTTGCCCGAGGTTTGCCTTACCGGCGTCTATGTACCCCGCCCAGTCCACTCTTGCACCGATCCAGTTGTCGCGATCGAACGTGCTCTAGCCAATCCCCTCGACACTCCGCACATTTCTGAGATTGTTCGACCTGGCGAGAAGGTGGTCATCCTGATAGATGACCATACGCGGGTAACGCCGACTGCGCTCCTCCTTCCACCAATGCTGCAGGCAATGCGCCAATCCGGGGTGAGTGATGAAGACATAACGATCTTGATTACGCACGGCACTCATCGCCTGAGCAGTGATGAAGAGGTGCGCCGGAAAGTCGGGGATGAGGTTTATGGTCGCTTGCGCATCGAGCAGCACCAGTGTGAGGATGAACGTAACCAGGTCTACGTAGGGATGACCAGCCGGGGTACCCCGGTATGGATCAATCGACTGGTCGTTGAGGCAGATCGCCGGATTGGCATCGGCCACGTCGGCCCCAGCCCGTATGCAGGCTATTCGGGTGGGCTGAAATTACTTGTCCCAGGTGTGGCTGCCCTGGATACGATCGACGCCAATCACAGCCTGGTTCCTTTGGGATTCCGGCGTTCAGCGGATGTGACCATGCTCTGCCGCCTGGACATCGAGGAGGCTGCTAATCTAGTGGGGCTGGACCTGGTCGTAGACGTGGTGCTATGTCAGGATGAGCAGATTGCACAGGTCTTTGCCGGTACGCCAGAGCGAGTTCATCGGGAAGGGTTGGCGCTGGCGCGGCAGGTCTATGAGGTGCCCACTCCGGATGGGGTCGATGTGGCCATTACTTCCGGTTACCCTTACGATTTGGATCTATATCAGGCCGTGCGCGCGGTCGAATATGCTGACCTCGTGGTGAGGGAAGGAGGCAGCATCCTGCTGGTGGCTGCCTGTCCGGATGGCATAGGCGGAGAGGAATTCTACCGCCTGATGGCCGACCACACAAAGAAACCAGAGGATTTTTTGCGTGATATCGTACGACGCAATGGAAAAGTTACCTACAGTGTCCTGGGGTATGCCCTGGCGCGAATTAAGGCCGAAAAAAAGTTATACATCATCACAGAGGGCATATCCAATATTGAACTGGAAGCGATGGGTTTTTACCCACTGACTTCCTTTCAGGAAGGAGTGGATACCCTGTTGAGCCAGTATGGCTCACAGGCGCAAGTAATTGTCTTTCCATCGGGCTCGTCCACGATTCCCGTTATAACAAGACAAGGGTAGAAATGGAAGCGCTCTGGGAAGGAGGGCTTTTCATCCATCATAAGGTTTCCTAAATCAAGAAAGGAGAATGTTGTCATGGAACAGAAAACGTCTGAAAAAGTGCGGAGGTCGACAAATCGGATCGGAGGGGTTTCGATTGCCTGGATTACATTGTACGGCGCATTGTGCGGTGTAACCGGACTGATTCCAATCTTCCCCTACGTGGGCGGCGGTGGATACGTACCGCTAACCACCCCGCTCAGCGCCATCGCCCCATTGCTCCTGGGTCCGGTGGGTGGTGTGGTGGCTGCCCTCGTTGGTGGAGTGATCGGGATGTTCATCGCCCCCGCGGCTTATCCGCTACAGGTCGTGGACATCTTGCTAAACGCCGCACTCCCCGCTTTCTTCGTTGCGCTGATGATCAGGGATGACCGACTCTGGAAGATCACAGTACCCCTGTTCATTATCCTTGGCATCCTGGGCTGGTTGGTGCCCTTCTACGTTCCGGGCGCGGCGGCGGGATTTGGCTCGGTTCCCGAGCCGCTCTACTTCATTATGGCTGCCCTTTATTGGGTCCCTTCAACGATCATTGCAGCTACACCTTTGGGAACCCGGCTGATTCCGCGGTGGATGGTCTCCAAGAACCGCACGCAACGGTACGGTGGTATCTTTCTGGTGCTGCTGGTCGCAATGTTCGTTTGGTGGTTGCCCTGGACCCGCCCCTACTGGTACCTGTTCAATTTCTCTGCCGAACTGGGCGTTGCCACACATATTGCCTATTCCTGGTGGGTGCCGGCGCTGTCGGCCATTACCGCCGTCATCACGGTGCCCATCGTGGAAGCTTTGGAGCGCAGCGGATTGCCCAAGATCGAGGGCGCGATTTGGTGATCTGCTCAACCTGGGAAGCCCTCCTTCCAATGAAGCACAGGGACGCGAAACATTCGCGTCCCTGTTAGAGTTTCGATGCGCCTTCAAAGAAACATAGCCCAGGATCTAATTTTGATGGAGCATATTCCGTGAGCAGCGAGGCGATCATCGCACTCGAGAACGTAACCTTCACCTATGAGGGAGACGTGGTCGCCCTGCGTGATCTGAATCTCACAGTACGTAGAGGGGATTTTGTGGTCGTACTGGGAGCCAATGGGGCGGGCAAATCCACGCTCTGTTATTTGATCAGCGGCATTGTGCCGCACATATACGGCGGCCGGCGCGGGGGTGTCGTGTCGGTGGCCGGCCTTGATCCGTGGGATGAGCCTCTGTATGTCACCGCGCAGCACTCCGGGGTACTGATGCAGGATCCAGAAGTCCAGCTCTTTATGCCAACGCTGAAGGCGGAATTGGCGTTTGGACCGGCGAATCTGGGCGTTCCTAGGGACGAAATCCTTCGCCGCTCGCGGGCCGCTTTGGCCTTGGTGCGTCTCGAAGAACTTGAGGAACGCAACCCCCGTGATCTTTCTGGTGGCCAGAAACAGCGCGCCGCGCTGGCTTCAGTATTGACAATGCAGCCGCAATTGCTGATCCTCGATGAGCCCACCTCCCAACTTGATCCGTTAGGGCGCCAGGAAATCGGTGAGGCTATCGAACAGCTGAAGCGAGCAGGCGACCTGGCAATCGTCATGACGACTCATGAGACTGAGGAGATTTTGCCTTTGGCCGACCAGGTGCTTGTGCTGGAACGCGGGGAGACGGTACTCCAGGGCAGTCCAGAGGAAGTTTTCTCTCAAGCTGACCGGCTGGGAGAAGTTGGTGTCAAGACTCCAGCGTTAATCCGGATACAACACGATCTGCTTTGGCCAGGGAAAGGCAAGGCCAATCATCCGACAAGGACCAAGGTAAATCTCACCACCTCTGAGGTCGCTGGCCAGATCCAAGCCTCCGTCGCATCGGGAAGGTTGAGTATCATTCGTCCTGAAGTTCCCCTCTCGCCGCCCCCTGTCCCACCAGAGGCCCCCCTCATCTTGGAGGTTCACAATCTGACCATCGAGTATCCTGGCCCTCCGCTTGTTAAAGCATTGAAGGATGTAAGCCTCCAGATTCGCCAGGGTGAGTTTGTGGGCATCATTGGCCAGAACGGCTCCGGGAAAAGTACGCTGGTAAAATGCTTCGTCGGCCTAGTGCAGCCCAGGACAGGAGATATTCTGTTCCGGGGTCAAAGCATCCACAAACTTTCGGTAGGCGAGATGGCCCGCCGCGTGGGGTTGGTGCTGCAGAATCCTGATTACCAACTATTCACTGCTTCCTGCCGCGATGAGATCCGCTTCGGTCTGCGCAATGTGGGTGCGTCGCTCGAGGAAAGCGAACGGCTCAGTGAGGAAGCCCTAAGGCTTGTAGGACTGGAGGCGGAGGCCGACCTGTTCCCCTTCCGCCTTTCCTTTGGCGACCGCCGCAAGCTGGCTGTCGCCGCGACCATTGCCCTCAGCCCCGAGGTATTGATCCTGGACGAACCGACCACAGCCCAGGATCACCGCGGACGATACCAGTTAGCCGAGTTGTCCAAGCAGTTCCACGGAGATAGGCAAGGTACTGTGTTGATGATCACCCACGACGTCGATCTGATTGCCCGTTATGCGCACCGATTGATAGTTCTCCACGAAGGTCGCGTGCTCCTGGATGGACCCACCGGGGAGGTTTTCAGCCAGGTGGAGGAACTCAAGAAGAGTTTTGTCGTGCCACCGGTGGCAATGCAACTGGCAAGGGAACTTGCTCACCTGGGTGTGCCTGCTCAGGTTTTGACTCTGGAGGATTTCTACCAGGTATGTGTACCCAAACAAGTTACGAGGAAAGCTGGTTAGATGCAACCTATATTCCGCTACTCCCAATTAGATACGCCCATCCACCGGCTGCATCCATTGGTCAAGCTGGCTTATGTGATCTTGACCCTGGTGTTGGTAATGTATCCAATCAGGACAAGCGACATGCCGGTTCTGCTCGTCTGGCTGAGCTTATCGGCAGTGTTATGGGCTTTGGGACGCATCGAACTCCGGCGCTTCGCCACGCTGCTCAAGATTCTGCTTGGCACATTCACCTTTCTAATCCTGATCCAGGGCTTCACCTATCGTTTCGGCCACACGCCGCTCATCGTCTTTGGTCACCTGAGACTATGGGAGGCTGATCTGGGCGTGCTCACCAAGGAAGGGGTGTGGTTTGGGATCGTGCTTAGCGTGCGCGTTCTGGTCGCGACTTCCTCCCTTCCATTGTTTGTGATGACTACATCTGCCTCGGCGATAATGACTGCGATGGGCAAATTGCGCGTCCCGCACGTTGCTACTTTCATGTTTGTCAGCGCCCTATCGTTCACGACCCTGCTCTTCGAAATGTGGGGTTCAATCGTGGAAGCACAGAAATTACGGGCTTTCGATATTGATCGAATGAACTTCATCAAGCGAGCGGTCAAGGCTTACGTGCCAATCATCACCCCGCTGATCCTTTTACTTTTTCGCAAAGCCAACGATTTTCAAATTGCGATGGAGACCAAAGGCTTTGGTGCGCCGATTGAACCCACAGAGATTGAAATGTTGACCTCTCGTCCGGCGGATTATCTCTGGCTGGCTTTCATCGTGAGTGTCTTCGTGTTGTGCACGATACTGAAATATGCCTGAAACCCCCTTCAAAAAGCGTAATTCACAAATTTGATGTCTGTTTTGCTGATTGCTTAGGAGGACCAAACCGTGGAAAGCAAACCATCCTTTAAAGAATTGGTCGCGCATTTGGGCGATTTGCTGGCGCCCTGCCTGGCTCAGGATTGGCCTAATCTGCCAGCGGAGCATGCCCAAGGTATCTATGTTTACGGCTCTGATGGGCGACGTTACCTGGATTTCTTATCTGGATTTGGCGCCTGCAACGTGGGGCACAACCATCCCCGCGTCATCGCGGCGGCCCGCGAACAGATGGAACGCATGGCTCACGCTCCCCTCGGAGTGCTCGCCCCCGAGTCTACCCTGCGATTGGCCTGGGAGTTGGGACAGATTACCCCCGGTGGCGCAGATATGTTTTTCTTTGGCAATAGCGGAGCCGAGGCAGTAGAGGGTGCGATCAAACTGGCTCGCTATGTGACCGGCCGCCGCGGGATTATTGCCTTCCTGGGTGGTTTTCACGGGCGGACCATGGGAGCGGCTACAGTTACCACGTCAAAAGTAAAATACCGCAATGGTCACGGACCCTTCGTCCCAGATATCTACTTTGCCCGTTTCCCTTACCCCTACCGTTCAGCGGCGGCTGAACCGGAAGGGTGCGCCCAGGAAGCACTGCAGGATATCGAGCGATTGTTTGAGTATGTCATTGCGCCACAGGATGTGGCAGCCTTCCTGGTGGAGCCTGTGCAGGGGGAGGGGGGTTACATCATCCCTCCACGCAGCTGGCTGGTTGCGCTGCGCCAGATCGCTGATCGCTATGGCATCCTGCTCATCTTTGATGAGGTGCAGACCGGCTTTGGCCGCACCGGGGAATGGTTTGCGGCCCAGACCTTCGGGGTAGAGCCGGATATCCTTTGTCTGGCAAAGGGTATCGCCAATGGCTTCCCGCTGGGAGCAACGGCTGCGCGGCGGGAGATCATGAACCAATGGGGAGCGACCTCCCACGGGACAACTTTTGGCGGAAACCCGATGTCCTGTGCAGCCGCCCTTGCCACGCTGGATGTCATCCGGGAGGAACGACTGCTGGAGAATACCCACGCCCAGGGGACATATATGTTGGAGGCGCTGCGCGAATTGCAGGCCGAGTCGCCCATCATCGGGGATGTGCGGGGAGTAGGATTGATGCTTGCGGTGGAGTTCATCCGTCCGGGTACCGACAAAGAACCAAGCTCTGAGTCCGTTCGCCGTATCCTCCAACGCGCCCTGGAGGGAGGGATGTTGCTCTATCCCTGCGGTCACTGGTCACAGACCATCCGCCTGATCCCGCCGCTGACGGTTACTCGCGCCCAGGTAGACGAAGGCCTGGAGATCTTCCGCCAGGTCGTGCTTGCAGAAACAAATTAAATGGTTGTGGGGGGGACGGCGCTTCCGTCCCCCCCACAATTGCGATCAACTGTGGTCTCTAATCCCCAACCAGGCTGACTTCAGCCGTCATTTTCTCTTCAATCGTCTCTTGATATCCCGGCAGGCGCATGGCCTTGACTACCAGGTCGGCCAGGGCGACCACACCGATATCCAACCCATAATGACCGCTCAGGTCGCCGAGTTGCAGGCGGCAGTTCTCGCAGGCGGCGACCACCACCCTGGCGCCAGAGCGACGCACCTGCTCTGCCTTGGGCTTGCCGGCCGCCAGGCGCACCTCATAGGCTTCTGGTACTGCCACGAGCCCAGACCCACCGCCACAGCAGTAGGCTTCCTCACGGTTGGGGGTCAGCTCGCGAAAGTCGGTCGTGATCGCTTCCAGCACCCGGCGCGGCTCTTCGATCACGCCGCCTTTGCGGGCCAGGTTGCACGAATCGTGGTAGGTGATCGCCTCAGGGTTGGCGCCGGGATCGAGCTCCAGGCGGCCCTCTTTGATATATTCGGCAATCACTTCGACAATGCTGCGCACCTTGAAATTAAATTCGTCTCCGAACCAGTTGGGGGCGACCCAGCGCATGGCATAGTAGGCATGGCCGCATTCGGAGATGACGATCTCCTCCACGCCCAGCTGCTTG
>MGOK01000037.1:15261-21112 GCA_001795335.1 Chloroflexi bacterium RBG_19FT_COMBO_55_16 | reverse complement strand
GGCCCTGCTTCCAATAACGACCTGGATATGTTCGAGGAAATTCGCCTGGCAGCCTTGCTGGCCAAGGGCGTCACCGGAGATCCGACAACTGTCCCTGCCCACACCGCCCTGGCGATGGCGACCCGCCTGGGAGCGAGAGCCTTGCATCTGGATCACCTGGTCGGTACGCTAGAACCCGGCAAACGCGCCGACCTGATCCTGGTCGACATTTCTCCACTGCACAATTCCCCACGCTTTAACCGCGACGCAGCCAGCCTCTATTCCCAATTGACCTATGCTGCCAAATCCTCCGATGTGAGCGACGTAATGGTAAACGGACGTTGGTTGATGCGCCACCGCACGCTGGCGACCCTGAACGAGGCTGAGTTGGTCGACCAGACCAAAGAGTACGCCCGGCGGATCGACGCTTTCCTGATTGAGCGTGAGCAATCTGTGTTATCTAAATTGATCGCCATCGGCGGAGCGGAGGAAGGCGAGAGCTTCGAAGTGCAGGTCAAAGTTCGTATCGCCAACCCGGAACCCATTCTAGCGGCGATCAAAGAGCCGCAGCTCGAAATCTTATATTCGCGCCATTACCACGAATACGATGTCTACCTGCTGTTTGCCGATCCAGCCCAGGGTTATCTGCGCTACCGGGAGGACGAGTACATCGACGATAAAGACCAGATCACCAATGTCCGTTACCGCCTGACCCTGATCGGACCCGCTCGCGAAGGCCATTTTGCCAGCGACGTGCTGCTTTCACGCAGCCGCTACCTGGCTCCCGCCACACACAGCCTGCGGTTTTATCGGGAGTATTTTAAACCTGTGCAGGAAATTTCGATTGAAAAACACCGCTTGCGCTGGCGCGTGCTCTACCAGGGAACCGAAATCTATATCAACCTGGACCGAATCGATCAGCCTGCGCTAGGACATTTCCTGGAAGTCAAAAGCCGCACTTGGAGTCGCAGGGACGCCGAACACAAGGCATTAATTGCCAGCGATCTACTGCAAGTCCTGGGTATTTCCCCGCAAGAGACGGTGACGAAAGATTACGCTGAGTTGGTGTCAGCCTCTTAACCCCGATTTGTATTACAAATCTCCCCCCAATACCTTGTCTCCCGTTGGCCCCGGGCTGCCCCCCTTGGGTTCGATGGTAATGCCAAAGCTCGAATAGTTGATCAAAGGCTGTGGGGAAGATACCCAAACCGAACCGTACCCTTCCAGGCCTACCGAGAACACCGCCCCGCTGGTGCGCGTACCATCCTGGATCAGCCACAGCTGGTACTGGCGCGCCTCGTCGAGCGCCGGCAGTTCATCCACCACCAGGGTACCATGACGGCCATCTTTGCTGATCACGATCAATCCGGAGGCAGTTGGGGCGACCTGGCTGCCGGTCAACGCTACTACCTTCATGGGTGCCGGTTGGCTGGCGCGCAAATCCCCGACCTGCTGCCAGAGTAGCACATTGCTTGCTCCAAGGATAAAGATCAGGACCAAACTGGCTAACGCCCACGCTGGCGCTAAGCGAAGTAATCGGTCCCTCTTTCCAGCCGGCCTACGCTCCTGCTCGGCCTGCAGTTGAACTGCAGGCCGAACATTTCGTTGCCACCAGGTAGCGCGCCGATCCGCAGCCCCTGGCTTTCCCGAAACAGCTGGCAGGCGTTCCAGCAAAGCAGCTTTTAGCGCTTGAGGCGGCTCTAGCTGA
This sequence comes from Chloroflexi bacterium RBG_19FT_COMBO_55_16, assembly GCA_001795335.1. Next base: position 19,425 of record MGOK01000037.1, on the reverse strand, counting down.
GGCAGGGCATAGGCCATCTGCCCGGCTACCTCCTGGTAGCTTTGCAACTCGGCGCGGCAAAGCTCGCAGGTCGCCAGGTGTTCGGCGACCCGCTTGGCCTCGTCCGCCTCCAGACAAGCCAGGGCATAGGCCGGGATTGACTCGCTTACATGCAAGTTGTTCACCATTAAGTAGTACTTTGCTCCTGGATATTGATACGCAACAGGTTAATCGTTGGATTTGTTCGCGCCCTCACAATTCCTCCACCAACAAGCTGCGTAATTTCTGCATCGCCATGCGGATGCGCGTTTTGACCGTCCCCAAGGGTTCGTCTAACTCCTCGGCAATCTGGCTGTGTGAATAACCGCGAAAAAACGCCAACGCTAATGCGACCCGTTGTTCAGCAGGCAAACTGGCGATGGCAGCCCGCACACGCTCGCCCTGCATAGCTTGCATGGCACCGTCCTCCGGGTCAAGGCCTTCATGTCTCGGCATAGCGGTGGGAGTCAACTCTTCCCATCCAAGGCTGTGCCCTTCCGGTCGCACCCCACGTGCGCGCAGCAAATCGATTGAGCGGTTGCGCCCAATGCTGGACAGCCAGGTGCTGACCTTAGCCTGCTCGGCACGATACGTTTCCGCCTTCTCCCAAACGCGGAAGAAAACATCCTGGGTTACCTCCTCAGCGGTTTCAGCCTCACCCAGGATGTGCAGCGCCAGGCTGTAGACCAACCGGCCGTAGCGGTCATATAGCTCACTCAGAGCTTCTGGGGACGCCTCGGCGATCAGGCGGATCAGAGCTACATCATCTACTGTCTTAAAGTTCACCCTTACCCACCTTGATGGCTCTGAGTATCAGATTCCGCATTCATTGAGTAATAATTATATCCCACCCTTTCCACGATACTCATCCTTTATGCTAAAATCCCCTAATGAATCCCCACCAGCAGTTTGCCGCTCAACTCGCCCGCCAGGCAGGTGGCTTGCTGTTGGATTATTTCAAACCAAGCGGCACCCATGCCAACCTAAAATCCGATCGCAGCGTGGTCACCGAGGCCGACCTGGCCGCAGACCGCCTGATTGCAGACGCTATTCGGACGGCTTACCCTGGCGATGGCTTGTTGAGCGAGGAACTCCAAACCACGCTGGGCAAAAATACACCGGCGGTGTGGGTGATCGATCCGCTGGATGGCACGACCAACTTCAGCCTGGGATTGCCGATCTGGGGGGTGTGTATCGCCCGCCTGGTTGAAGGCCAACCAAACCTAGCGGCCGTCTATTTCCCGGTCCTGGAAGAGCTGTACACTGCCGAGTCGAGTGCAGGTGCATTTCGGAATGGCGAACCCATGCAGGTCAAACCCCCCATCCCAGACCAGCCCACCGCTTTCTTCTCTTGCTGCACGCGCACCCACCGCAAGTACGCGGTGGACCTGCGTTACAAAACGCGCATCCTGGGCTCTGCCAGTTACACCTGGTGTGCGGTGGCGCGCGGCGCAGCCATCATCGGGTTCGAAGCCACGCCGAAAATATGGGACATCGCCGCCGGCTGGCTGCTGGTGAGCGAGGCCCAGGGAGTGATCGAGACGTTTGACGGGTCCCAGCCTTTCCCGCTGATCCCCGGCTTCGACTACCGTCAGCAAGACTTCCCCACCCTGGCCGCCGCCACTCCAGAACTGGCAATAAGAGCCAGGGAGCAGATTAAGCCGAGGTAACGTTCTGCAACTTGGGAACCATTACTCATAGGGAGAAAGAAAATGGAATATCGATTTTTAGGCCGTTCTGGCCTGCAAGTCTCTGCTCTCTCGTTCGGCGCATGGGTGACCTTTGGCCAGCAGGTCGGTGAAGACGTAGCCTACGAGTGCATGCAGGCTGCCTATGAGGCCGGGGTAAACTTCTTCGACAACGCCGAGGTCTACGCCCACGGGGAGGCCGAGATCATAATGGGCAATGTACTGAGGCGCTCCGGGTGGAAGCGCTCGGACCTGGTGATCTCTACCAAGATCTTTTGGGGCGGCGACAGCCCAAATAACTCTGGCTTATCGCGCAAGCACCTCGTCGAGGGTATTCGCGCTTCCCTGGCTCGCCTGCAGCTGGACTACGTCGACCTGATCTTCTGCCATCGCCCTGACATCTATACCCCCGTCGAAGAAACTGTGCGGGCGATGAACTTTATCATCGACCAGGGCCTGGCCTTCTACTGGGGGACGAGTGAATGGAGCGCCGAACGGATCATGGAGGCTTATGGCATTGCCCGGAACGCGGGCTTGACCCCGCCGCTGATGGAACAGCCCGAATACAATATGTTCAGCCGCCACCGCGTGGAGCGTGAATACGCCCGCCTGTATCGCGAGATCGGCCTGGGCACGACCACTTTTAGCCCCCTGGCCAGCGGCCTGCTGACTGGTAAGTACAGCCGGGGGATCCCCAAAGGCAGCCGGGTAACAGTAAAAGGCTATGATTGGTTGCGCGAGGAATTCGAAAGCGAAGAAGGTCGGCGCAAGATAGGAAAAGCCAAAGAACTAAAGTCGCTCGCCGCCGAGCTTGGCTGCAGTCTGGCACAACTGGCCCTGGCATGGTGTCTTAAGAACCCGCATGTCAGCACTGTGATCACCGGCGCCTCCCGCCCGGATCAGGTGATCGAGAACATGGCCGCCCTGGTTGTGGTCCCAGGATTAACCGAGGAGGTGATGGCGCGCATCGACCTCATCCTGGACAACCGGCCTGAGCCTGAAGAGGACTTCCGCTAAGCCTTCAACTTGACCGGTTGCCGGATCACCGTCCTGAGCTTCTCCGGCTTGGTGCGGCGCGGGTCGCCCAGGTATATTTCGTGATGTTTGCCGGTTAATTCATAGCCTTTCTCATGAATGAAAGCGTGCATCCTGGAGATGGTAGGGCCTTCGTCAGCGTACGCGCCAAAGTACATGATCTGAACGGAAAGTCCTTCGTGGTAGCTATCGAAACGCAATCTACCTAACGCCGGCATCTCTTTTTTGCGCGCCGCCGTCGCCCGCGCTTGCTCGACGTCCTCCGCCGAAACCTCCCGCGGTTGCATGATCATCATCGTCCAGTCCCAATCATCTTTGGTTTCCGGGTTGAACTGAGACATGTCTTCCATCCACCACAGGGCTTCCGCCGGTGGCACTACGTACTCGATGCCGCGTGGTTTAAGGGCGAATTTGATAGTATACGCCATGGCGTACAGTGCTTCCATCCCTTCCTGAAAGGCAGGGACTTTGTTCGGGTCGCCATGCCCATCAATCATCAGAAAATTCATGGGCGGCACTTCGACGAACGTGAACACTTTTGCCGGAGGGAAATAGAGCTGTTTTAAATCCTTTTTATAGTCGAATTTAGTCATTTTCTGCCTCCAACTGGTGAAAAATAAGCTCCAGGTATGCCAGCTCAGCCTGGATTAAGGTCAGGCTCAGTTCGAAAAGATCAACCAATCGCCTGGCGGATGGTCTCTGCCAGGGCACGCGCCCGCTGTGGCGCATTGCCGAGGTAATGGCGCGCTTCCATCAAGGCCCGCAGCTGAGGCTCTGCGACGTATCCCAGGAAAACATCGTCCTGGCAAATCCGTTCGATCAACGGGTTCGATCCCCCAGCCTGAATGGCTTCCCAGGCGACCATGGCATGTCCCCGCAGGCGTTCGTGCATCGCCTGGCGGTCTGCCCCAGCCTTCCCCAAGGCCATCAGCACCCGCTCCGTGGCAGCGAATGGCCCATAGATGGACAGGTTACGCGCCAGGGCTGCTTCATTCACCTGCAAACCCCGCAAAATCCGCAGGCTGATCTGCAGCAGCTCATCGCTGATTAAGAAAGCTTCTGGCAACAAAGTTCTGCGATTGGCAGAATCGTCCAGCGTCCTTTCCAACAATGAATGCGCTGCGTTGTCCCAGGCCAGGCGTGGCATCTGGGCCAGGGCACGCGACAGGGAGTCAATCTTCTCGGCGTTGATCGGGTTGCGCTTGAAGGGCATTGCCGACGACCCAACCTGACTCCTACCAAAAGGTTCAGCCAGCTCCCCAATCGGCGGGGACTGCAGCAGGCGCAGGTCGAACGCAAACTTGTGCAGTGTGGCGCCTAAACCCGCCAGGGCACTGATGACCTGGTAGTCTTGCTTGCGTGGGTAAGTCTGGGTGGTGACCCGGAAAAAGGGCAAGCTTAAGCGGGTGGAGAGGCGCGTCTC
>MGOK01000037.1:694-15255 GCA_001795335.1 Chloroflexi bacterium RBG_19FT_COMBO_55_16 | reverse complement strand
AGCCAGATTCTGCGCGCCGATCAATTCTGCGTAAGACGCTCCGCTCCCCACCGCACCTTTAAACCCTTTGCCGCGCAGGTGGCGGCGTGCCCGGCGCAGGTCGTCCCAATCACTCAGCAGGTCCTGGGCATATTGCGCCAGACGATACCCCAGAGTAGAAGGCTCGGCCGGCTGCAGATGGGTAAAGGCGATCAGGGGAGTCTCAACCCAGGCTTCGATTCTTTCAGCGAAGAGCAACAGCAGGGAACGCAGGTTCTCGAGGATTAAGTCCAACGATTGGCGCACGCGGAGAGCATCTGCGTTGTCTTCGATGTCCGTCGAAGTGGCTCCGAGGTGAAGCGCTCCACCGCCAAGCGGGCATTGCTCGGCGAAAGCCTTCAGTTCGGCCATCAAATCGTGCTGGATCTCGGCCTCGATTTCTAAGGCGCGGTTGATGTCAACCTGCTCGGCATGGGCGCGCAGGTCAGCGACCTGATCAACGTGCAGCAGGCCAAATTCAGCCTGCACTTCAGCCAGCTCGACCCATATCGACCGCCACAAACGCCGTTTATTGGTTTCGCTCCACAGCCGGCGCATTCCGAGCGAGGCATAACGCCAGCTGAACGGAGAAAGGTAAGTCTCGTAATCTGGCATAAAATTTCCTTCAACAGCCCGCTAGAATTATACTGGCATTCGGTGACGAAGCGGATTTAATGGAACAGCGAAAGTATGCGAAGAATCCCTGAGCGGCGTCAACCAACCTACGAAAAGGTAAGTTCACCCATTTGGGTTTGCAATCTCGTCTTTTGCTGGCTATAATGGGGTGGACTTTAGAGGATATTTTCGCCAACACAAGGATGGTTCAGTCTGGAAAACCACGCTGCCGCGCAGAACTTGGATAGTAATATCGATACAGGTTCCGCTGGACAATTACAAGCGGGCACGACCCTCTCGAATCGCTACCTGATCCAGGAGGTGATCGGGATTGGCGGGATGGGAGCCGTATATCGCGCCCGCGATCTGCATTTCCCGAATGTCGTCAAACTAGTTGCCGTCAAGGAGATGATCAACCAGGCGCGCGATCCGCTGGTCTGGGAGACCATCGTGCGAAATTTTGAAAGCGAAGCCAATCTCCTGGCGACCCTTTCTCACCCCGCCATCCCACGCATCTACGATTACTTCACCCATAATGAGCGCTCTTACTTGATCCTGGAGTTCATTTACGGTAAGGACCTCGAAACTATTCTCAATGAAACTACTGGCTTCCTCTCCGAAGAAAAAGTAGTGGGTTGGGCCGTCGAACTATGCGATGTGTTGCAATACTTGCATGCTCACCAACCAGAAGCGATCATCTTCCGAGATATGAAGCCTTCTAATGTGATGATCAACCAGCACGATCACGTAGTATTGGTAGATTTTGGCATTGCAAAGACCTTCCAGACCGGTGAACGAGGCACAATAATCGGCACAGAGGGGTACTCACCACCTGAACAATACCGCGGCGAGGCAACCACCCAGGCAGATATTTATGCCCTGGGGGCAACCTTGCACCACCTGCTTACTCGCCGCGATCCAAGGTTTGAGCCGCCCTTTTCATTTAATGAACGCCCGGTCCACCAGATTAACCCCCAAATCTCGCCAGAACTGGAAAGCGTGCTCGTTACCGCCCTCCAATACGATTGCTCCGAACGCTTCCAAAACGTTGAGGAGATGAAAGCCGCCCTGCTTGAGGTGATCAGGAAGACGGGATTTTCCCAGCCAACCTCCGCTTATACAACCAAGATCGCGATCCCCAAGGCCAGCATCACGCCGCTGTGGACATTCTCCTGCGCAGACGAAATTCGCGGCACAGCTACTTATGCACGCGATGTCATCTATTTTGGTTCCTACGACCATCACCTGTATGCCCTCAACGCCGCCTCTGGAAAACTACTCTGGAAATATGCCACCGATGGCGGCATTGTCAGCAAACCGGCGGTCTTTGGCGATTATGTTTATTCTGGATCCGAAGATTACCGCCTGCACGTCGTATCAACCCGTACCGGCTCCGTGACCTGGACCTATTTCACCGATGGTCCGGTGCGCTCTTCACCGTACATCGCCCACGGGCACGTCTTCATCGGTTCTGATGACGCCTCTTTGCATGCCGTCAACCTGGCAAATGGCCGGGGGATTTGGAAGACCGATAGCGGAGCCATGATTCGATCCACCCCTCTGGTAAACCAGGACGACATTTTCTTCGGAAATGAAGCGGGTGAATTACTCTGCCTCGGGTTCCAGGGCGGGATCAAATGGCGTTTCAAAGCCAAGCGCGCTATCACCTCTTCACCAGTTGTTTCTGACAGTCTTGTTTTCATCAGCTCCCTGGACGCCATGCTTTACGCACTCGAAGCGAAATCAGGTTGGGTGGTCTGGCGCTTCCACCTGGACAAAGGTTCCATCTCTACTCCTTGCCTTGTGGATGGCCTGATTTTCACCGGCTCTGTGGATGGCAACATCTATTGTGTAGATATCCGTTCTGCGAAGGAAGTCTGGCGCTTTTCTACCGAGCATCAGGTCACCGGTTCACCCGTTATCTATAAAGATGCGCTCTATTGTGGCTCGGTCGATGGCCATATCTACTGCCTGGAATACCGCACTGGCCAATTACGTTGGAAGTTCCCCACAGGCAATCCCATCACGGCGACCCCGACCATCCAAGACGATGTCATCTACATCGGCTCCACCGATCACAACTTCTACGCCCTCCCAGCCACATGAAACCCGGTTGAAAGCGATCCTTCCCAGATATTGGAGAGACAAATACCGTGCCAGGATTTTTCCAAAGGTTATTCAGGAAAAGAAAAACATCACCACAATCAAATCTCGTAGATTCCTCAACGGATCAACCGACCCAGCCACTTTCGAAGCCGCTGGCGGAGACCACGGCGGAGGAAACTCCGGCGGAGAAGACTCTGCGGAAGAAGGCGGCGGGGGACAAATTACTCGATCAATCGCTCCTGAAGCCCCCACAGCTGATCGTCGGCATCGGCCATTCTGCAGGCATGCAACGCGATCACAACGAGGATGCGTTGTTCGCCCTCACATCAAACTTGATCAGCGACGAAACCTACCTGCCTTTTGGCTTGTATATTGTCGCCGATGGGATGGGTGGCCACAAGCATGGGGAAATTGCCAGCGGGATTGCCGTACGCGCGATGGCCAGCCTTGTGATCCACGAAGTATATTCCCCCCTGATCAGCCTGCCCCCAACCAAGTCATCAGAATCGGTGCAAGAGGTTATGCGCAAAGGAATCCAGGCGGCGCACCTGGCCATCCTCAAACAAACTCCAGGAGGAGGAACCACCCTAACGGGTGTACTCGTCTTGGGCGATCAGATGACCATCGCTCACGTTGGAGACAGCCGCGCCTATATCCTCCATCCGGATGGGCGGATCCAGGTGCTCACCCGGGATCACTCGCTGGTGAAGCGGTTGGTCGAACTTGGCCAGATCACCTCCGCTGAAGCAGCCGTGCATCCCCAACGCAATGTGCTTTATCGTGCCCTGGGTCAGGGAGAACCGATCGACGCCGAGATCATCACCACGCCTTCGCCAAAGTCCGGTTATGTGTTACTCTGCTCGGACGGGTTATGGGGGGTGGTTGCCGAGCAGGAAGTCTTTGATTTGGTCACCTCCGCTCCCTCCCCAGCCCAGGCCTGCCAAAGCCTGGTCGCAGCTGCCAACGCTGCTGGAGGGCCGGATAATATCACCGCCGTCCTTATCCACTTGCCAGACTGACCAGGCCCACGCCATAGGTCCTGGCATTTTTCACGCCTTAAGGAAACCCAACATGTCGATCTCAGTTGTGCTCCACATCCAAGCCGGAGGCCGGGTACTCGCCGAAATCGACGAGCTACCCAACCCACGCGACCATCTGATCAAGCTCAACAACCCGCGCAGTGTCGAGGGCAAAGACCTCGACTACTTGATGGATAAAGTCGTGACAGTTCTCTGGCCACTTGATAAGATTAACTTCATCGAAGTCCTCTCCGGAGAGGAAGACGAGGATATCTTTGGTTTTGTTAGGGAGTAAACCAATGGAAGAGAGCTTCAAGGACCGCCGCATACTAATCGTCGACGATGAAGAGCGGATGGTTCGCTTCATCCGGTTGAATCTAGAATATGACGGATTCCAGGTGATCGAAGCATTTAACGGATCTCAGGCGATCAACAAAATCCGCAGTAACCTGCCCGATCTGGTTTTGTTGGACGTGATGTTGCCGGATTTCGATGGCTTCGAAGTGCTGCGCATGATTCGCGAGGTCAGCACAGTGCCAGTGATCATGCTCACTGCCAAAGGCGAGGAGGAGGACCGCGTGCGTGGCCTGGAGATGGGCGCCGACGATTACATCACAAAGCCTTTCAGCCCGCGCGAACTGGTCAGCCGCGTGCGAGCCGTACTGCGCCGCACCGAGATGACCGGGGTCAGCACGCATGGCCTGATCGAAGTCGACAACCGTCTGAAAATGGATTTCGGCCGGCACGAGGTATGGCTTGAAGGCAAGTTGGTCAAGCTCCGTCCGACTGAATATCGCTTGCTGTATCACCTGGTGAAAAACGCTGGCTGGGTGCTGACCCACGATCAAATCCTGACCAAAGTCTGGGGATACGAGTACCGCGACGAACCCCACTACGTCCGTCTGTATATCAATTACCTGCGTCAAAAGCTTGAGCAAGACCCGGCCAATCCGAAATACATCCTCACTGAGCGAGGCGTTGGATACCGCTTTGTAGACTTTCGCCGCGGACAAGAAGAACCAGGAAGTTAATCTGACCTTGCCAGTCCGCAAACTCTACGCTATACTCTCCCTCTGAGGATAGTATTCTGATGCCGAAGCAACGTATCCTGCTGGTAGACGATCATGAGGTCGTCCGGCTGGGTTTAAAAGCCCTCCTAGATCGCCACCCCAATTTTGAAGTCGTCGCCGAGGCGAGCACAGCCAGGGAGGCCCTTGAACGAGTGACGGCTTACACCCCAGACGTTGTCGTCATGGACATCCGGTTGCCCGGTGGTTCGGGGATTGAGGCTTGTGAGGAAATCGCCCTAAAACACCCGCAAACCAAGGTGATTATGTTAACCTCCTATGCTGAGGATGAAATGCTGTTCTCAGCCATCCGGGCTGGGGCATCCGGATACGTGCTCAAGCAAATTGGAGGCGAGGACCTGGTGCGAGCGATTGAAGCCGTAGGCCGGGGGGAGGCCTTGCTCGATCCGGCGGTTACCCAGCGCATCTTCCAGGAAGTCCGCAAAGCAGCTAAAGAAGAAGAAGCCTCGGCCTTCTCTGCCCTCACCCAACAGGAGCGGCATGTGCTATTGCTGGTCTCGGAAGGCAAAACGAATCGCGAGATCGCCAAAGCCCTCTTCCTGGGCGAAGGTACGGTGCGTAACTATGTCAGCAGTATCCTGTCGAAACTGGGGGTAAGCAATCGCGCCGAGGCCGCGGCCTACGCTGTTGAGCATAACTTAAAAGATTATCTCTAACTTTTAGGGGCTTTCTTCCCGGCAGATCGGGCACGGGCACAGCTTGCGTAAATAATTCCAGGTGTAAATACCATAGTGATGGCCGTCTTCCCATTCGATGGTCAGGGCGTAAGACCCAACGGCTTCTACCCTTTGCATGTGGGTTGCAGGGGTATCCTCAATTGGTAGGGTAAAGACCAATGGGTCAGGATCGGCGCTCATATTGGCATGTCCCCCGCGGCACTCCGCGCAGGGGCAGGCGTTCCGCAATAATGTGAAAGAATAGACGCTGGTGTGCCCATCGCTCCATTGGATACTCATTTGCCGCGCCTGCCGGTCAGCAGTGACGCCGGTTGGTTTTAAATTATTCGTCACAGTTTCCTCTACTAACAGACCTGGCAGGTTTTTTCGACGAAACGCTTAAAAACCTCCAAGATCTCTCTAAGGTTAGGGGTTTTGCACCACCGCCAGGTAATTGGCAACCGCCCAGCCGCGCCGCGTTTCGTCGACTGGCGCCACCAGATACCACCAGTTGTAGCCATCCGCCTCGTGCGGGCCATCCTTGACTTGAAATACCTCTGCCTCTAGGCCAAGCATGCGCACTTCGCTCCCAAGGCCGGGTTCAGTGCGCAGCCGAAGACCATCCCCACCTGTCCCGGAGATCTGTACGTAGGCGTCCAGAGATATATTGCCTGGCGCCGGCGGAAGCAATTGGACTGGTGTTGGGGTGACCGGAGTGGTGGGAGTCGGCGAAGGCGCCGTTTGCGTCGCGGTCGGAAGCGAGACGACTGTCACCGCTGCAGTCGGCAAGCCATCCGCCGCCTGAGGGGAACGCGTTACCCATAATAACAGGAGGGTGGCTGCTGACAAGACGACCCCAAATCCGATGGCACCCAAGACCAGCCAGGGATCAAACAACCAGCGAGCTAGATTACGTAGATCCATTCCTTTTCAGCCAGCTCATCCAGGAATCAGGAAGAAGGTTAACGCAAGGATCAGGTAAATCGCCAGCAATTCCGCTCCCTCCAGCCAGTTCGATTCGCCATCCTCCGAAACTAACGCCGTGATCAGTACCCCAGCAACCAACGCTACCAGCTCCAGCTGATTGAAAATTAATTGTAAGGGGTTGCCAAGCAGCAAGCTGATAAAAACCAGAACCGGAGCGACGAACAGGGCGATCTGTAAACTCGAGGCGACCGCGATCTCCACGCTCAACTCCATCTGGTTGCGCGCCGCCACCTGCACCGCAACCAGGTGTTCGGCCACGTTCCCAACGATGGGTACCAGGATAATTCCCAAGAAAAACTCGGAAATCCCCAGACTGGCGACAACCGGTTCTACCGCGCCTACCAGAAGTTCGCTGGCGATGACCACTCCCAGCGTGGCGAAGCCCAGGGTGAACAGTGCCTTCCGCACGCTCCATTCCGGTTCAAGGATCGACCCCTCGGCCGGTTCGTGAGCCAAAGGAGCGCCATGGGACTTAAAGCTAAACAGTAAAGCCAGGGCATACAGTACGATCATCACAGCCGCTACTCCCAGGCTGAGGGCTTCCACTCGCAATGCGTTTGGCTGGCCGAGGTAGTGGCTGAGAATCGATGGGATTAACAAGGCCAGCACCGCCAGGACGAGCAGGATGGCGTTGCGGCTGGCATGGCGGCGCTCGAAGGTCTGCACACCATACCGCGCTCCCCCCACCACCATTGACACTCCCATCACAAGGAGCAGGTTCCCGAGGATAGATCCGGTGATAGAAGCCTTGACCAGCTCCAGCAAGCCCTCGCGTATGGCTATAATGGTAATGATGAGCTCGGCGGTGTTTCCCAACGTAGCGTTGAGCAGCCCGCCAATGCGCGGGCTGGTGCGCGCAGCCAGCGCTTCTGTCCCCTGGCCGATGAAATCAGCTAGGGGGACAACGGCCAGTGCTGAAAGCACAAACACCCAAACCGGGCCCCAGTCCCCAAATTCGGCTAACAATGCCAGCGGCAACGCCAGGACAAGTATCGAAAGAGGTTTTTTGAGTAGAAAGGTAAAGAGAGGTTTCATTTGTTGATCCTGGCTTTCTTCGGCCAATCGCCTGGCTCTCCAAGCGGGGCTCTGGCAAAAAGAGTCCGGGGAGTGATGTCTGGCACCAGAACTTTTAAGGCGCGGGGGAGCACCTCGATCGTAAGCAGCTCGCTTCCCTTCTCTGGCTCCCCATCGATTTGTAAATGGATCGGGGAATCTGACTCCAGGGAAATCTTTTGGAATTGGATTTGTTGTACCCGGTTAGACTGGATATGGCGTCCGGCCCACAGGTTCCAGGCTTGCTGCACGGCATCCTCCAGATTCTTCCCTTCAAACAACCACAAGTCCATCAAGCCATCGTCGAGCAAGGCGTTGGGAGAAATGTTTGCAATACCGCCTGCGTAAAGGTGGATATTGCTTACCACGGCCAGCATGAAATGGCCTTGCGTCAATTCGCCTCCCTCGATCACACCCAGATTAATGCCGTGCCAGATTGTAGCATTCCAGACTGCCGTGGCTAGGTAATGGACGACAGAGAAGTTTTTCTCCCATTGGCTGCGTGGTTCGATGTGGTGGACGACAAACGCATCCAGACCTACACCCGCCCAGAGCAGGAATGGGACCTGATTGCATAGACCGACATCCACTTCCCACACCTGGGCTTGCGCCAGCCGCCGGGCGCTTTCTTCGAGCGCCATGATGCGCGTCCAGGTCAACCCGGGCAAGCCAATTTCCTGCGCCCAGACATTGGATGTCCCCGCTGGCAAAACACCCAAAGCGGTTTGCGTGCCGATCAGGCCCGGTAAAGCGTGGCCAAGTGAGCCATCTCCTCCAACCACATAGAAAGCGTCCAGCTTTTCCGCAGCAGCCTGATGGGCGAGCTGGGTGATATGGTTCCCATCTTTGCTCGTTTCGATCTGGATTTGCCAACCGTGCTTCTGCAACAGGCTGGCTGCCCGCTCAGTCAACAACCGGGAGGGGTATCTCCCGGCGACCGGGTTATAAACCAATAATGCGCTGGGCATCGCTCTACCTTTTCATCCGGGTACGGAGAATGGAATGATTTTACTACAACTGAATTCAAAGATCAGCGTGGTAAAATTCGCATTAGTCCGCTACGTGGGAACAGCATTATGCCAGAAATGAACATCTTGAACAATCGCTACCAGCTCGAGCAACCTCTGGGCAGTGGGGGGATGGCAGTTGTTTACAGGGCGCGTGATTTGATGCTCGAACGTACGGTAGCGATCAAAGTCCTGCGTGCAGATTTCTCACGCGATGCGGCGTTTCGCGAACATTTTCGCCAGGAAGCCAGGGCAGCTGCCAATCTGTCCCACCCGAATATCGTCACGGTGCACGATTTTGGGTTGGATGCCGGTCGCCTGTTCATCGTCATGGAGCATGTGTCTGGCACCGATCTGAAGAGCTTGCTGCAGAAGCATGGCCGCTTCAGCATTGCTGAGACGCTCTCCCTGCTCATCCAGGCATGCGCTGGAGTCGGGTATGCCCACCGGGCTGGCCTGGTTCACTGCGACCTCAAGCCGCAGAACATGCTGATCACCCCGGACCAACGCCTGAAAGTCGTCGATTTCGGTATCGCCCGCGCCTTGGCTTCCATCCGCCCCGATGAGAAGGCCGAGGTAGTCTGGGGTTCTCCACAGTACTTTTCACCAGAGCAAGCGGCTGGGTTGGCACCCTCCCCGGCGTCGGACGTGTATTCGCTGGGAGTTATGATGTACGAAATGCTCACCGGCCAACTGCCTTTCACTGCCTCCTCCTCCACCGAGCTGGCCCGTCTGCACCGCCAGGGCATCCTCAAGGCGCCGCGCCAGCTCAACCCGGCGATCCCTCCCGCTTTGGAACAGATCCTTTTAAAAGTGCTTGCCAAGGAACCCGCTGCACGCTACCGCACCGCTGACCAATTCGGAAGGGTGTTAATGACTGTCCAGCCGCAGGCGGATCCCGCGGTGGAGGAGGTTCCCCCGCCCCAAAGCCTTCCTCCGCGGGCAAGCCCCGTCCCTCGGCCTACCCCATCCCCCAGTGCACCAGGACAAAGTCGGCCAACCAGGTCAGAAGTGAACCCCTTAGAGATCGATTGGATCACCATCGCATTAGGGTTGATCGCTTTTATCGCCGTTGGAGGGCTAATTCCCTTCTTCTTGTGGATATACTTCGTTTTTAACCCCCCCATCCGGTAGTTCTCCGGCCAATAAAAATCACGGCCAGCGCCGTGATATTATTCTGTGAAAAAATTCAGGCCTCAAGAGCCTTCTAAAGTTGGGGTGCAGGAAAGTTGGTTAGTCAGTTTTTACCAGCGTGCGGATGCACTTGGTGCACAATACTTTACGAACCTTGCGCCCGTTCACATACACGGAGACGTTTTGCAGGTTAGGATGGAAAGTCCGCCGTGTGGCTTTCTTCGACCAGGGGCGATTACGACCAAAAGTCGTTTTCTTCCCACAATTTTCGCAGATTGCCATTGCCTGTCTTCCTTTCTTGAATGATAATTGCACCCAACCACGCGAGGTACCGGCTGCTGGCATTCTTTGTTTCACCAGGACAGCTGCATTCGGAATGCCTCCCGGAAACGGGCCGCGCAATCTTACCATAAATCGTATCTGATTACAAGCTAAGTGTTAAATCATAACAGAGGTTGATATGACCGGAGAAACCACTCCCATTGGCAGCATCCATGTCGCACCCAGGGCAGTCGCCACCATTGCCTTTCAAGCTGCCCTGCAATCCTATGGCGTTGTTGGACTGGCACCCAAAAACCTGATCAACGGTCTGACCAATGTCCTTGTCAAAGACCCAACCCAAGGGATCGAAGTCACTTACGACAGCCAAAACATCAACATCGATATTTATATTGTCATCGAATACGGGACACGCATCAAGGCCGTAGCCAGCAGTGTTGCCAACACCGTGCGGTTCCATGTCGAGAAAGCCCTGGGAATGCCAGTAAACCAGGTCAACGTCCATGTGAGTGGATTGCGGATCAGCGATCTGGATTAATCCCCTCTTCGACTTTCTACCTAAGACTACGGATCTCTTGATGAAATTAGAATCGCAATCCTTATTAATAGCGAAGCGACAGAAGCAATTCCGCATCGCCCCCATAGACGGGCAAGCCTTGAAGAAGCTGATCGAAGCCGGCCTGACCTGGCTGCGGACCAACCAGCAGACAGTTAATGTACTCAACGTCTTTCCGGTCCCAGATGGCGATACCGGCATCAACATGGTGCTCACCATGCAATCTGCTTACGACGAGATCGCCGGATCACCCGAGCGCAACTTCGGTAAAATAGCCCATGCCGTCGCGCATGGCGCTCTGATGGGGGCGCGCGGCAACTCCGGTGTCATCCTCTCCCAATTATGGCGCGGTTTTGCCCGCGGCGTGGACAACCTGGAAGAGCTCGATGGGCCAACCCTGGTACAGGCTTTCGCCGCAGCGCGCGATACGGCCTACAAAGGCGTCGTGCGCCCCGTAGAAGGCACCATCCTGACCGTCGCCAAGGACTCTGCCACGGCTGCCAGGGAAGCCCTCCAGGAAACAGTGGACCCAATTACCATCCTGGAACGAGTGGTCGCAGCCGCAGATATATCGGTCGAACATACACCCGAATTGCTGGCGGAGCTCAAAAAAGCCGGCGTGGTCGATGCTGGCGGGAAAGGCCTCTTCTTTCTCATGGAAGGCATGTTACGCTATATCAACGGTCTGCAGATCGATTCTCCGATCACCTCCGTCCAGCCCCTTTCTGCCATGAACCTGGAGGACACCTTGGAAACGATCGAGCCAGGCCAGGATTACGAAGTCGTGGTCGACTTCCGACCGCAAATTCCACTCAACCTGGAAAAGTTTTACGATGACCTGCAGAAAATGGGCACCTCCATTCAAGTCGGCGAAGGGGATGGCATGTATCGTATGCACATCCACGTTCCCACCGAGAAACGCTACGAACCGATCGATTACACCATGTCGTTGGGCACGATCACAAAAGTTTCGATGGAGAATCTGATTGAACAAATGGAGGCGATTGAACGCAAGGCGCGCGGCGGCCGGCTGAACCTGACCCCCATCGAGCCAGGCCAGATCGCCGTGGTGGCTGTTTCGCCCGGACTAGGCATTGCCCGCGTGTTCGCCAGCCTGGGGGTAGCAGCCATCGTCGAAGGCGGGCAGACGATGAATCCCAGTACCCAGGATATCCTGAATGCTTTTGAAAACCTGCCCACCGATCAGGTGATCATCCTCCCCAATAACAAGAACATCATCCTGGCTGCCAAATCCGTAGCAGAGCTCTCCGTAAAGAATGTAGCCGTCATTCCCAGCCGCACCATCCCAGAAGGGTTAGCGGCCATGCTGCGCCTGGTTCCTGACGGCGATTTCGATGCGGTGATCGCCGAGATGAACGAAGCCCTGGATGAGGTTCAAACTGGTGAGATCACTACCGCCATCCGCGATGCCGATATTGACGGCGTCCGTGTCCGCGAGGGAGAGATTATCGCTCTATTCAACCGGAAATTGGTCCACTCGACGAGCAACTTAGAGGATGCCTGCCTGGGCCTACTCAAAAAAGCCAACGCGGCGGACTACGAGCTGGTTACGCTCTTCTACGGCTCTGATGTAACCAGGCATGATGCCAACCACATCGCTGACGCCATACGCATTGCCTACCCCAATCTGGATGTTGAACTCCAGGATGGTGGCCAGCCACATTACCAGTTTATCATATCCATCGAATGACCTACTTGCCTGGGGTTTGTATCCTCACCGACAGCACTGCCCAGTTTACAGTCTCCCCATTCCCAGCGCAGGATTTGGTGAGTGTCATCCCCCACAGGATCAATCTCAACCGCGTGAGCTACCTTGACGGCCAAGGCCTGTCAATTTACGACCTGCCGCTCACCGCCCGTGACGGTAAATCCGCCCAGGCACACGCGCCGAATCCAGAGGAGTTTCAGCGGGCTTTCCTCTCCCTGGGAGAGGAACACCCAGAGATTCTCGCTATCTTGCTCTCGGCGCGTCTCAGTCAGGCCGTCACCAATGCCAACCAGGCCGCCGGGACCCTACCGGGGCGAATATCTCTGACTGTACTCGATTCGCAGACTACCGGCGTCGGACTGGGGTTGCTGGTTCAGGCAGCCGCCGAAGCCGCTCAAGGTGGTGCGACCGCGAAGGAGATCAAGCAGCTAGTGCGCCACCTGGTAGCCCACATTTACACGGTTTTTTGTGTGCAAAGCCTCTCATACCTGCCGCTGGGCGGCCATATCGACCCGGCTCAGGCTGTAGTGGGTGAAATGTTGGGGGTGATTCCGATCATCCTGTTAGAGAACGGCCGCTTGGTGCCAGTTCAGAAAGCCCGTTCCTTCCACCACCTGCTCGATTTACTGGTTGAATTCCTCGGAGAGTTCGGCGAGTTAAAGCACATTTCCCTGCTCAAGGGCACCTTACCTTTCGAGAGCGAAGTCTACAATCTCCGCCAGCGGATTAAAGACCTTTTCCCCGCCACCGCCTTCAGTGAACACACTCTGGGTACCGGCCTGGCGACCATCCTCGGACCGCGTAGCTTGGGATTGGTGGTTATGGAAGGCTGAGGTAATCCAGGTCAGACTAACCCATGCAGATCGCCATTGTCACCGACAGCACTTGTGATATCCCCTATGATCTCGCGCACCAATACCAGATTCACATCGTGCCAAATATTCTGGTGATCGATGGAGAAAGTGTCGCGGATGACGAAGGATTCTCGCGCCACGACTTTTATGTTCGGCAGCCTGGAATGAAAACCTTTCCAACTACTGCCACGGCCTCATCAGGGACTTACCACGCCCTGTACGAAAAACTCTTCCAACTGGGCGCCGACCACATCATCTCAATCCACGCCTCCCGCCTACTGAGCGGTATCTTTAACGCTGCCAGTGTAGCAGCTCAGACCTTCACTGGCCGCATCCATGTCATCGATAGTGAAACAGTCACCCTCGGGTTGGGATTCCAGGCCTTGGCTGCCGCCGAAGATGCAGCTGCCGGTCTTTCCCTGGAGGCGATCTTAGCTCATCTGGTACATATCCGCCCCCGGGCGCGAGTGGTCGCCCTTTTGGATACACTTGAGTATGTGCGGCGTAGTGGGCGAGTCTCCTGGGTGCGCGCCGGCATTGGTTCCCTGCTGAACATTAAACTCCTGGTAGAAGTAAAAGATGGCCTCGTCCAACGCCTGGGAGAAGTCCGCACTCGGGGCAAAGGCATCGCCCACCTCCTGGCCGTCTTGCATGACCTGGGCCCTCTCGAGCGCTTGGCTATTTTGCATACCAACGCCGAATCCGAGGCGCGCCAGATTCTGGAAAGCTTCGCCCCGCAGCTGCCCACCGCGCCTTTGTTGGTCAATATCACCACTGTGATCGGCGCTCATGTTGGACCGAATGGACTTGGTTTTGCCGCGCTGACTATCTAACGAATTGACTGGGTTTGGGGGATACTATCCTGGTAAAATACCTCAGATGAATCCCTCTCTGCAAAAATTACAAAAATTCTTCAAGCTGGAGTCCGAACGCGGCTACGACAACCGCGCCGTGGTAGGCGGCCTGGAGCGCATGCTGGACCCCTGGGAGGCGGAAGCGCACGCCGATGGTCTGCCAGAAGAACTGATCTCGGCTGTCATCTCCCGCCTGCGAGATTACCATCGCTTGAGCGCCGCTTCCCGCCAGGAAGCCCTGCAAGGCCTGTGGCGGCGCATCCAACGAGGAACGGAAGCGGAAACATCCCCAGTCACCTCCCCCGCAGCCGAGCCAGAGGCTCTGCCCCCCACAGCTGCACCAGCAGGCGAAGAGGTGGAGATCGATATCGAAGTTGAAATGAAAGAAGAATCTCTGGAAAAGGCAGAGCAAGCTGAGCCTGCACCGCAACCCAAGCCGGTCCCACAACCCAGGAAACCCCAGCCAGCGCCTCCCCCGGCTTCTCCTCCGGCCGCGCTCACCGCCTCAGTAACCGTGCTGCCCGGTGTCGGTCCGCGCCACGGAATGACTCTCAAGCGACTGGGACTCGAGTCATTGGGGGATATGCTGTATTACTTCCCACGCCG
>MGOK01000037.1:0-661 GCA_001795335.1 Chloroflexi bacterium RBG_19FT_COMBO_55_16 | reverse complement strand
CCGCCTGTGGTATGGCGAAGAGGTGACTGTCATCGCCAGCGTGCAGAGTGTTGCCAACCGGCCAGTGCGCAGCGGTCGCGCCACGATCACCGAAGCCGTGGTCAGTGACTCCACAGGAGCCCTGCGCCTCACCTGGTTCAATCAGCCGTGGATTGGTAAGCGCCTGCGCAACGGCGTGCAGGTTGTGCTATCTGGGAAGGTTGACCAATACCTGGGTCGCTTGGTGATGAACAACCCCGAGATCGAGCAACTGGAACAGCAGAACCTGCACACCAACCGCATCGTACCGGTCTATTCTCTCTCTGCCAATATTACTCAGCGCTGGTTGCGCCGCTTAATGCACCAGGTAGTTACCTACTGGGCGCCGCGCGTGCCAGACCCTTTACCTATGGGCTTGCGCCGTTCCGCCGATTTGGTCGACCTGACTACCGCCCTGCTGCAAATCCACTTCCCCGACTCGTGGGAGCAGCTCAAAGTCGCCCGACACCGCCTAACTTTTGACGAGATTTTCCTCTTGCAGCTGGGCATGTTCAGCCAGAAACGCGCCTGGCAAGAGCGCACGGCGCGCGTCTTCGAAACCTCCCAGGGCTGGCTGGAGGCCCAGGTGGCACGTCTACCCTTCACGCTCACCAACGCCCAGCAGCATGCCCTGGAAGAGGTG
>MGOK01000036.1:1815-5668 GCA_001795335.1 Chloroflexi bacterium RBG_19FT_COMBO_55_16 | reverse complement strand
ACGGAGAGCAAACTGCCCGCCGATCTGGTGGCAAAGGTGCGAGAACGCGAACAACAGATAAAGGACGGACTGTTCCGAGTAGACATCAACGAAAAACAGCCTGAACCCGTCAACTAAAGTTGGTTAAATAAAGTTGGTCAATTAAATCTATGTTGGGGTGATAGGGACCCCTATCACCCCAACAGGGAATAAAACATGCTTGCTGTCCAGATGCGGGGCATCACCAAACGGTTCGGGTCCCTGCTCGCCAATGACCAGGTCGACTTTGCACTGGAAAAAGGCGAGATACATGCTTTATTGGGCGAGAATGGCGCGGGGAAAACAACGCTCATGCGCATCCTCTACGGGCTTTACCGGTTTGACGAAGGGGAAATCCTGGTAGATGAGCATGTGGTCCACATCACCTCCCCTAAGGAGGCCATCCTGCTGGGAATCGGCATGGTGGCCCAACACTTCACCCTTGTGCCGCCGTTTACCGTGGCGGAGAATGTAGTCCTTGGTTATAACGATCGCTTAAGATACGAACCAACTGCAGCCCAACAGCAGGTGGCAAAAGCAGCGGCTCGCTTCGGCATCGAAACCGACCCGGCTGTCCTAGTGAGTCATTTATCGGTCGGCGAACGCCAGCGAGTAGAGATTCTTAAGGCGCTTTATCGCAATGCCCGCGTCTTGATCTTGGACGAGCCAACCGCAGTGCTCGTTCCTCAGGAAGTGGATGTCCTTTTTGAGACTCTAGAGCGGCTGCGCAGAGCAGGGCTTTCGGTCATTTTTATCAGCCATAAGCTCAATGAAGTTATGGCAGTAAGTGATCGCATCACGGTGCTTCGCCTGGGGAGCGTGGTGGGTACGGTGGCGAAAGCCTCAACCACTCAAGCGGAATTGGCGCGTATGATGGTAGGGCATGAAGCTTTTGGCGTGCAGCGTCCTGGACATCGCCTGCAAGGAGATGCGCAATTGCGCATCGAGAATCTCAGCGCCCTCGACCGCCAGGGGTTGCCTGTGTTGAAGCAGGTATCGCTGGAAGTGAGAGCTGGGGAAGTTCTGGGTATTGCCGGAGTGTCAGGGAATGGACAGGCTGAGCTTTCGCATGTGTTGGCAGGTACCCTCATACCAACCCAGGGAAGGGTGATCGTCGGTAACCAGGATCTTACTGGCGCTGGCCCTACCCGTTTCCTGGCTGCCTCCGTCGGCCGCATCCCCGAAGAACGGCAGGAGGGGGTGATCCAGGAATTAAGCGTCTCAGAGAACCTGGCGTTGGAGAATTTAGACGATTTCACTCATAACGGGATCTTAGATCGGCAGCGCGTAAGAAAACACGCCGAAAGGATGATCGCGGAATACCAGATCAAAGCTTCGCCCATGGACCCCATGCGCACGCTTTCCGGGGGCAATGTTCAAAAAGTGATTCTGGCGCGTGTTTTGTCAAGCAAGCCGCGCGTAATCATCGCCTCCCAGCCAACGCGCGGGCTGGATGTCGGAGCGACAGAATATGTACGTAATAAATTGTTGGAGCAGCGTGACCAGGGCGCGGCGGTGCTCCTGGTATCCGAAGACCTGGATGAAATCCTGGCTCTCTCAGACCGGATCGCTGTTATCTACGAGGGCCGGATTGTGGGTGTACTCCCCGCTCAAGAGGTTAGCAGGGAACAGTTAGGGATGATGATGTCTGGCGCGCTGGAGGGAAACGCCCGTGAAATTACGGATTGAACGCGCCGCTGCACCGCTTTGGATGCGGCCGCTCATACCCATCCTGGCGGTGATCACCACATTTATCCTGACGGCAGCCTTGGTGGTTATGGCAAAGGCCAATCCGCTGGAGGCTTACTATCATTTTTTGATTGCCCCGCTTTCCAGCCGGGTGAGCGCTATCGAAGTCTTGGTTAAGTCAACCCCGTTATTATTAACCGGGGTGGCGGTGACTTTCGCTTTTTCTGCTGGTTATTTCAACATCGGCGCTGAGGGACAGCTTTATGCGGGCGCGATTGCTGCCGCCTGGTTGGGGGTGGTTTTGGAAAGCCTGTCTCCCCTGATCGCTATCCCAGTCATGCTAATTGGCGGCTTCGTGGCGGGAATGGTCTGGGCATTAACTCCAGCCTTACTCAAGGTGAAGGTGGCGGTGGATGAGGTCGTGACGACGCTGCTGCTCAATTCGGTCATACTGTTCATTGTCAGTTATTTGCTCAATGGTCCCTGGCGTGACCCGGTCTCCGGCTGGCCCCAATCCCCTGAAATCTCAGCCAGCGCGACCTTTTTTAAACTGCTTCCACGCGCCCGCCTGCACCTGGGCTTCATCATCGGGTTGCTGACGATTATTGCATTATGGTTTGTATTCTCGCGCACCACATTTGGGTTAAAGATGCGCGCCACGGGTCTGGGCAAGGAGGCTGCCCGTTTTGCCGGGATAAACGTTAACCGTACGATCATCCTGGCGGCATTGATCAGTGGCGGCATTGCCGGCCTGGCGGGTGTGGGCGAGGTAGCGGGTATTCACTTTCACCTGATCGATGCCATCTCGCCGGGTTATGGCTATACCGGTATCATTATCGCTATGCTGGGCGGTCTCAACCCAATTGGGGTGGGAATCGCCGCGCTCTTTATCGGCCTGCTCACTACAGGCGCGCAATCTGTTAGCCGGGCGCTCGGGGTGCCAGCGTATCTCGGGGATGTTGTGCAGGCCTCCTTACTGCTGGTAACCTTGGGAGCGTTTGTCCTGCAGAACTATCGCATTCATTGGATATCTGGCAAGGCGTTATCGCCGCCCACAACCGGCGGTTTCAGCGAGCGGGAGACCAAATCTGGCACCTAGGCTTATCAGCACATGGATGATTTTATCGTTGGACTGGTTGCAGCAACACTCCGCGTAGCCACCCCGTTGCTCCTGGCGACGTTGGGTGAACTGTACGCCGAGCGAGCCGGCATCTTAAATCTGGGCATCGAAGGGACAATGTTCGTGGGAGCCTTCGTGGGCTTTGTAGTCGCCGATAAGACTTTTTCCCTTGGAGTAGGTCTAGCTGCTGCGATCATCGCGGGGGTATTATCGGGCATGTTGATGGCGTTGTTATCGGTGTGGTTGGGCGTCAGCCAGCACGTGTCAGGGCTGGGGATCACGTTATTGCTTACAGGTTTATCTCTGTTTGGATTTCGCCTGGTTTATGGTGAGCCGCGCATCCCTCCCGCCATCCAGCCATTTGAACGGCTCTCTCCCGCCGGGCAGGTGCCGGTGTTGGGGGCGATCCTTGATCAATATGCCCTGACTTACATTGCCCTGGCTCTGGTGCCGGTTGTCTGGCTAATGATGTACCGTAGCAATATTGGTCTCCAGATCCGGGCTGTGGGAGAAAACCCGGAAGCTGCCGATGCGGCCGGTGTCAATGTGTTCCGAATACGCTTTCTTGCGTTGAGTATCGCCGGAGGGTTGATGGCAGCCGGCGGGGCTTTCCTTTCCCTGGCTCAATTAGGATCGTTTACCTATGGTATTATTGCCGGGCGTGGCTGGGTATGCATCGCCCTGGTGATCTTCGGTAACTGGCACCCGGTTAAAGTGCTGTGGGGAGCCCTGCTTTTTGGGGGGGTCTTTGCCCTGCAGCTCCGTTTACAGGTTTCCGGCCTGGATTTGCCTTATGAAACCTTCCTAGCCTTACCCTACCTGGTGACGATCCTTGCCCTGGCAGTTGCCGGGCGCAACGCTACTTACCCAGGAGCGCTGCTGAAACCCTATAAAAGAGAATAACTCCGTCGGATTTATCTCTCAAAGAACAGTCCCGATCCTACATGACTACTAGACAACAGACTTACAAAACCAAATAACTAAATTGAGGAGCTCACACCATGAAATTCATCGATCTCACTATCC
>MGOK01000036.1:1227-1727 GCA_001795335.1 Chloroflexi bacterium RBG_19FT_COMBO_55_16 | reverse complement strand
CACTCACCTGGATGGCGAAATCCATTTTCACACTCCTGGCAAGGATATCGCCTCCCTGGGAATGGATTACCTGGTGCACGCAGCGGCGGTGGTCGATCTGAGCGATATCTGCGGCGACTACGATGTCTACACCAGCCAGATGGTCGAAGAGCGGGTGGAAGTGCGCGAAGGTGACATCCTGATCATCCACACC
This sequence comes from Chloroflexi bacterium RBG_19FT_COMBO_55_16, assembly GCA_001795335.1. The sequence continues at coordinate 1,534 of MGOK01000036.1, read as the reverse complement.
GGCTACCACCACTTCGGCTGGGATATGCCCACCGCCAATGAAATCCGTTATATGGTCATGCACCCGGGGCCCGACCGGGAGTTCGCCGATTGGGCGAAGAACAAGAAAATCCGTTGGATCGGGGTGGACTGCGGCAGCGCCGATCACCCGATGAACACCATCATCCGGGATTGGATGCCGCGCCAGGCCCGCCAGGCTGAGAAAGTTTTCAAAAAGAAGTTCGGCAAACCCCTGGCTGAGTTCTTCGACGACACCAAGTATCAGCTGATGCACCTGGAGATGTTCCCCTACGGGATCGTGCATGCTG
>MGOK01000036.1:354-1183 GCA_001795335.1 Chloroflexi bacterium RBG_19FT_COMBO_55_16 | reverse complement strand
ACGGTTGGTTTCTTCCCCTGGCGCTTCGTAGATGGCGAATCGAGCATCGGGCGCTGTGTGGCGATCGTGGATGACGCCGAGTATGAAGCATTGCTGGAAAAGAAAGCCGGATTGCCAAAGACGAAGTTTGGCGATGCGTTTGACCCAAGGCACGTAGAACGGATTAACGCCATAAGCCAGGCCAACCTGGGTTAATCGGATATATTTTTCCATCGTGGAGGTTTTCTCATGGCAATTGATATGGAATTGGAAAAGGTGCTCAGGGCGCCGGAGGTCGAACAGCCGCCGTACCCCTCCAAAGTGATCACCCTCGCCAATGGTAAGAAAATGGTGGTGCGCGAGGTCACTCGGGAGGATGTCCCCACGCTGTTGAAAGCAGTCCACCCGACTCTGTTCATCCACCGGGATTATTATGACATTGTCGGGGCGCGCCTGTACGCGGAGCTGCTTGGCTGGTACACCTACCGGGTGCGTAACGAGTATTGCATCGTTGGGCAGGTGGATGGCTACCTGGTGGGGATCGTCAATGGGCGCATGATGGACAAGGATATTGGCATCAGCCTGCACACCCTGGCAATCGACCGTGGTTTGCGAGTCGGTTCTCACCTCTTTGCTTCGAAAATGGAGCACCACATCGAATATCTGGGACAAAAAGAGGTGCTGATCGTGGCGGAAAGCCCGATCGGCTTTCGGCGCTGGATGATCGAGTATGGCCTGGAAAAGACAGACATCCAGCACGAGCTGGGCGGGGCAAGCTCATACCGTTTGACAAGAGAGTTGTATTTCGACTCCAAACCGCGCCTGGTCGTTGGGGATCGTCCGGTCCCCC
>MGOK01000036.1:0-272 GCA_001795335.1 Chloroflexi bacterium RBG_19FT_COMBO_55_16 | reverse complement strand
GAGATGATGAAATGAGAGACGTCGCGATTATTGGCGCCGGCATGATCCCCTTCGGGCGACGGGACGAAGACAGCCTGATGGACATGTTGGCTTACGCCTCCTTGAAAGCCCTCGACGATGCCGGGATGGGCGATAAATCGGTGGACGCGGTTTATGTAGCCAACATGGGGGCGGGCATGTTGCAGCATCAAACCTCGGTCGCCAGCGCCCTGGTTGACCGGCTCAGCCTATATCCGGCTGCGGCTGAATCGATCGAGAATGGCCCGGCCTCT
>MGOK01000035.1:11816-15552 GCA_001795335.1 Chloroflexi bacterium RBG_19FT_COMBO_55_16 | reverse complement strand
GACACCTCAATATGGAAGCGGGGCAGGAACTCAAGAAAGACGATACTGGTCCCGCCATACGAGTCTTTGATCGACACTACCCGATCCCCCGGTGATAAAAGTGTGAAGAGCGTGTTGCTGATTGCTGCCATGCCAGTGGAAAAACTCGTCGTCGCCTCAGCGCCTTCAAGGCAACGCACCTTTTCCTCAAATGCATGCACGGTGGGGTTGGTATTGCGACTGTAGATATAGCCTGGCTTTTTTCCCTGGGCGACATCCAACCAATGATCGACATCGTTATACCCAAAAGCCACACTGTGAACTAGCGGCACCTGGGTAGCTCCTTGTAGGAGGTACTCGTCTTCACCTCCCCAGACAGCCAGCGTTCCTAAAGAAGGACCTCTTTCGTCGGACATCGCCAATCAAGCTCCTTAATCCTGCATGAACCAAGCCATTGTAGCCAGCGCAATCCAAGGAGAAATAATATATTGTTTCTACATAGATGTCAATCAGGAAATATTTCAAACAAACGATAGGAAGTGAGCGTTTGAACGTAGTCTTCATCCGCGTTCAATTTGATACAACCAGGCATTGCCCCGCTTACCGACTACCTCCACGATGCCCATCGCCCGCAGGCAATAGGCCATCTTTTGCGCCAGATAGCGCGGCTGATGCAGGGCACGCGCCAGGTCGAGCGTGGTAAAGGGATTGGGTAGCTCGGGCGGAAGCAGGGCCAGAAAGTCGCCGGGGGATTCAAGCAAGATGCTTGCCACAATGTTTACCAGCCGGCGGTCAGCAATGCTCCAGCCTTTGCGCCGCCAGCTGCCGCGCTTGTCATCCTGCCAGACCTCCTCCTCTTTAGTAAGCAAAACTTCTATGGAAAAGTTTGGCTGAGTCGCCAACTCCGGAAAGCTGACCAGTTCCAGAAAAAGGTGTTCCACTCGGCCGCGCCTGGGGGATTTCCGCCGGGAGATCGGCGTTAGCCCGTCCGCCGCAAGTCGGACGATCCATTTTTCCTGCGGGATAGGATAGACCAGGCGCACCGGGTGGCGTTGGGTGAGGCGGCTGAGCTTTTGCTTTAAGCTGGAAAAATGGCGGGTTTGAATCTCGATCAGCAGATCCCCGTGCACGATGTCTACCACAAATCCGTCTATTGGTACTTCGACCTGGTCGCTGTTTTGCATATACCAGGCTTTCAACGCGGCGTGGAGGGATGTCTCCTGTAATAATCCAATGCCGGAGGGCTTTGGAGAGATGCGGTCGTTTTTCCCCAGACCTGAAGGCGCGCTCATATTCTCCCAATGATAAACTGGCCTGACAACGTCGACAAGGTCTGTCCGGTAAACTTATCATGATGCTTAATCAAACTAAGCATCTATCCGAAAAATAAAGGGGGTCGGGGTGTGTGGCGGCGCTTTGCGCCGCCACACACCCCACTCTCCCGAATTTTCGGATAGGTTCTAAATCATTACGTGCCAATGATTGCATTCCAGGTAGAATTGAAGTATAAACGGATCGTGCATAAAGAATCGAATGGTCAGGCTTCCTTTGATCTGATTCCTGGAAAATGAAGATCTTTTAATTCGGATTTCGATGAACTGGCAGGTTTTCTCTTACATCTTCTTGGGATTATCCGCTGTCCTGTTGGCCGGGCTGGGGGTGTGTCTGTGGTGGCTGCTACGCATCAAGAAGCGGAGTATTACGCATAACGTTCGCCAGCGGGCCAGTGCAGAAATGACCAAGGGCGAGGCAGAAGAACCACTCTGGAGGCAGCTCAAAGAGCTCACCATTCTGCACGCTGTGGCTACTGCCGGAGCAGAAGCGACCGACGAAAATATGTTGATCGAGCGCGCCACGCAGATCATCGGCGAAAATCTATATCCGGATAACTTTGGCTTGTTGCTGCTGGACGAGTCGGCTGGATGTTTACGGCCGCACCCATCATATCGGGAACGAGATGTTTCAAAAGTGCATCTGCCGATTCCCCTTGGCAAGGGGGTTTGTGGGCAAGTGGCTGTGCTAGGGAAGCCCATGCGCGTGCCAGATGTCCTGCGTGAGCCATCTTACCTGAAGGTTGACACGGTGATCCGCTCCGAGGTGTGTGTGCCGCTAAAGATTGGCGAACGGGTGATCGGCGTGATCAACGCAGAGAGTGCAAAGCTGGGTGCCTTCACCGAATCCGACGAGCGCCTGCTTTCCACGCTGGCCGGCCAGCTCGCCACGGCGATCGACCGGCTGCGCGCCGAATCTGCTGTCCGCCATCGCGCCGGTCAGTTAGACATCCTCTCGCGCGTTAGCCGGGAGGTTGTCGCCAGCCTGATCCCGGAGCAAGTCTATACTGCCATCCATCAGGCTGCCACCCAGCTAATGTCCACAGAGACTTTTTTAATCGCCTTGCTGGATGAGGTGCGGGGAGAGATCAACCCGGTTTATTTCGTCGACCAGACCGGCCTGGTCGAAGCAAACCTGGTCCCAGCCTCGCGTGGCCTGTGGGAACAAGTGATCTCGACCGGTGAGGCGTTGCTGATCAACGAACCGAACCAACTGGTAGATATTCCGATCGCACGCGCCGGGGATGCTGAGGTAACGCGCTCCATCCTGGCAGTGCCCATGCAGCTCGGCGACAAGGTTTTCGGTATGCTCTCCTGTCAGAGTTACAGTTCAGATGCCTACACCAAGGATGACCTCCGCTCTCTCAGTACGCTGGCCAACCAGGCCGCTATCGCTATCGAGAACGCCCGCTTATTCGAGGAAACCCAACGCCGTTTAGGGGAGATCATCTTCCTCAGCCAGATTATCGCCATCACCGCCACAGAGAACGACCTGACCGCTGCGCTTAACCGCGTCTGCGCCGAGCTGGCCTATTTCTTCCAGGTGCCTGAAGTCGGTTTTGCGCTGTTTAACGCTCAACTCTCTGCAGCCCAGATCATCGCCGAATACCATGCCTCGAACCGTCCAATCAGCTTGGGCACCCAGATTCCAGTGGCCGGTAACCCTGTCTTGACCAATATCTTGGAGAACGAAAGATACCTGGCTATCCAGGATGTGGATACCGATCCGCTGCTGGTGCCAATCCACGAAATGGTAGAAGAACGGGGCATCGCCTCTCTCTTGCTGGTTCCGATCGTCTTTGGAGGTGAGGTAATCGGAACTTTGGAAATTGCCGACCAGAAGCGCCGCGAATTCGCTCCGGTGGAGATCGCCATAGTCGAGAAAGTCGTTAGCCAGGTAGGCCAGGTCCTGGAACGCCTGGGCCTCTTCGCTGCCACTCGTGAACAAGCAGAGCGCATGGCGCAGCTGGCCGTCGTTAGTGAAGGCCTGAACCGCCGACTGTCTCTGGAGGAGGTTATCCGGGGGATTGGTGAGGGAGCGATGGCTTTAACTCACGCGGAACGGGCTGCTCTCTATTTGCGTCATCCTGACGACACAGTCAGCGCTTCCTGGACGAAGGGCCTGTCCCCGGAATACATTGCCCAGGTGACTGGCCGGGTGGCAGAATTGCCTGGTGGTATTTTAATGTATAGCCAGGAGCCGATTCTGCTCTCGGATTTAGAGGCTTTGCCTGAAAGTTCCCTCCTGCGCCGCCTGGGATTGGCGGAAGGGTTCCGCTCCGTGGAATTATGGCCTCTTGTATACGAGGATGAGGTTGTGGCAGCGATAGGCTGTTATTACGATCAGGCCCATACCAGTTCGGATGCCGAACATGAGGTTATGCTGGCCTTTGCCCGCCAGGCGGCCGTGGCATTGCAGAACGCCC
>MGOK01000035.1:2956-11785 GCA_001795335.1 Chloroflexi bacterium RBG_19FT_COMBO_55_16 | reverse complement strand
ACATCTGGAGGCGCTTAACGCCATCATTTCCGCAGTCGCGGCAGCTTCAGATTTGCAAAGCCTTTTGGAGACCGCCCTCGACCACACGTTACGTGCACTTGGCTTGCAAATGGGTGGGATTTGGGTGGGTGATGAGCGCGCCCTGCGAGGCTTTTCAACGGAATTTGCTGAGACATATACTCAATTTCGTCTGGCATTTCCATTCGACATGCCCACAACGATTGCGGTGCAGGACTGGGAGGCGGTTGACGATAAAGGGAATTACTTCAGGTTTGCCCCCATAATGGCGCAACACAACGTGCGCGCTTCTCTCTATGTACCTCTTCTGGCTAAGGGGGGACGGATCGGCGGTTTGGTTGTTTCTGCCGAGCGGCCGCGCCTCTGGCTCGCTGAAGAAATCGCCCTGCTCGAAGGCGTCGGTCGGCAGTTGGGCGGCGCAGCCGAACGCATTACCCTGCTGGAAAAGATCCAGGAGAACGCCCGCCAGGTGCAACAGATCATGGACACCGTCCCAGAAGGCGTGTTCTTGTTGGACGAAGAGCGGCGGGTGCTCCTTGCCAATCCAGTCGCCCAGGAATACCTGGCAGAGCTGACCGGACTCCAGGTCGGGGATACACTCGACCGGTTGAGCGGCAGGCCACTTGATGATCTGTTGACTCCTAATGTAGAAGTCGTGTGGTCCGAATTAGAAACCGAGGGCTCGCCTCGCCGGATTTTCGAGCTGGCAGTGCAGCCTTTGAAGGCAGGCGATCAACCTGGTGGATGGGTAGTCGTTTTACGCGACGTCACCCAGGAGCGCGAGAATCAGGCGCGCATCCAGATGCAGGAACGCCTGGCGACGGTGGGACAATTGGCTGCTGGTATTGCTCATGACTTCAACAATATCATGGCGGCAATTGTAGTCTATGCGGACCTGCTGAGGCGGGATCCGAATCTCCCTGCTGCCAGCCGCGAACGCTTGTTGATTATCCAACAGCAGGTTCAACGCGCGGCCAGTTTGATCCGCCAGATCCTTGATTTCAGTCGACGTTCAGTGATGGAGCAAAGTACGCTAGATTTATTGCCCTTTATAAAAGAGCTGGACAAACTCCTGCGGCGGGTCTTACCGGAGACTATCCGCCTGGAATTGACCTACCAACCAGGCATTTACCTGGTGAACGCCGACCCGACTCGGCTCCAGCAGGTGTTTATGAACCTGGCTGTTAACGCCCGCGACGCCTCGCCTCGCGGCGGTATCTTGCACTTTGAATTGGAACGCCTGGAGGTTAGAGCAGGAGATCCCCCGCCCTGCCCGGAGATCCCACCCGGAACGTGGATCCGCATCACTGTCAAGGATAGCGGCGAAGGCATTCCTCCTGAGGTCATACCGCATATTTTCGAACCATTTTTCACTACCAAATCAGTCGGTCAGGGAACCGGTCTGGGGTTAGCCCAAGCGTATGGCATCATCAAGCAGCATGATGGTTATATCGACGCCCATAGCCAGGTGGGAAAGGGTGCCACCTTCCATATCTACTTGCGCTCGCAGGAACCTGTTCTGGAAGAAACTCCCTCGCCAGAAACGGTGGTTGAGGCCTGGGGGGCAGGAGAAATGCTCCTGGTTGTGGAAGATGACATCTCTACCCGTGAGGCGATGCACGCCTTACTAGAAGCCTACAATTACCAGGTGTTCACCGCTGCCGACGGGCTGGAGGCTTTGCGGATTTATGAGCAACATGCGGAAAGCATCGCCCTGGTGGTCAGTGACATTGTCATGCCAGTGATGGGCGGCGTGGCGCTGTTCCGGGCTTTACAAGAGCGTTGGCCGCATGTGAAGATACTGTTTGTTACCGGACATCCAATGGATGAACACGATCAATCCATCCTCGAGCAAGGAAATGTCCATTGGCTGCAGAAACCTTTTTCGGTGGGAGTATTTAGCCAGATCGTACATGACCTGCTTCATGAAGCGTGAATAATCATTCTCGCTGCACGGATCGGATAAAGGCAGGGGTATTAAGGCCTCGTTCTAATAGATGTGTGATGTAGCGCTGCAGAAGGGATTCCATTTGTCGGTTTAGATCCGGGGTAAGCCGGACCTGGGCTGCCTCTGCAAAGGTACTCCGTTGGAAGTGTCTCAGGTACTTAAGCAAGGAAACTGAAATCTGGCTGGCTTCTGGGGAGTCTAAGCCGCATCTTGGGCAAAGCACTCCCCCTTGGGCTAATGAAAAGTACTGGTCGACGGGCTGGATTTCCTTTTCGCATTTGACACAGGCGAACAGCTGCGGTCGGTAACCGAGTAGTTCGAGCAATCGCAGTTCGTAATACCGCACGACCATGGTCGGCTCTATGCCTGAGTTCAAGCGGGCTAAGGTATCGATCAATAATCGGTAAAGGGGCTGGTTTTCATCTTCTTCATAAGTAAATCGATCCAGGATTTCGACGACATACGCTGTGTAACCCAACCTGATTAAGTTCTCCCGCAGGGGTACATAGGCTTCCATCGTTTCAGCCTGGGTGACAATTGGCAAGTCGCGCCCATGCGCTAGCAGCAATATGACCCGCGTGAAGGGTTCAAGGTGCCCTGCCTTGCGAGAGCGGATTTTACGGGCGCCCTTGGCTATGGCGCGTACTTTACCCATCTGGCGCGTATAGAGCCACAAGATGCGGTCAGCTTCTCCCCAGTCGCTGTGGCGCAACACAACGGCTTCTATGCGGCTCGTGCGGTCTCGGGAAGGCATGCGGGCATTATAACCGAATGCAAGGAAATCGGCGTTGACGCTGCGCGGCCCTTCTGGTACAATCTGCCTGCCCGGAGCGTTGTACCCTTCGCCCGGGCGTGCTTTATGCGCGCTGGTCAGGGCGCGCACATCTACGCGCAAAGCGCGAAACAGAAAGGGCTTGACATGAAAGTATTGTTGTTGAAGGACGTTTATAAGCTTGGCCGGGCGGGGGATGTGAAGCGTGTCGCTGATGGCTACGGTCGCAATTACCTGCTCCCGCAAGGGCTGGCAATGCTAGCGACTCCAGGGGCGCTGAAACAAGCCGAATCTATCCGCGCTGAGGCGACTACTCGTCGCGCGGCACTTAACCAGGAGATGAGCAGCGTAGCCGAGCTCTTGAACGGCGCGCTGTTAGCCTTCCCGGCTAAGGCTAGTGAGACTGGCAAGCTCTACGGATCGATCACTACTCAAATGATCGCCGCTGCTGTCAGTAAGAAGGCTGGCCTCGAGATCCCTCGCCGTCAGATCGACACCCAACCCCTGCGAGCTTTAGGTGAGCATAAAGTTCACATTCGGCTAACGGTAGATCTAGTGCCCGAGGTTACCGTCATCGTGCACCGGGAGGGCGAAGGCCTGAGTGTGCCAGGTTTGACGACGGAACCATCCCCAGTGACTGCGGACCAAGATCCGGAAATTCCAGGTGCTGAGGATACCGATCAGGCCGAAACGAGCGAAGCAGAACTCACGGCAGGATAACCCTCGCGCCAAGGTAGAGTAGAAGATTTTTCCTGCCGCGAGGCAGGTACAATTCATCCGAATGGGATCGCCGGCCTGGAAGCAGCTTGAGAGCCGCCAGGCCGGTATTCTTCGACAACCATAATATCCAGAACTCAGGGATCATCCAGAGACCGGGGTTCGTGGTTTTTCTGGTTCAATGACAGAAACAATTGGCCGACAACTTCGCCAGGCTCGCGAGGAGCGTAACCTTACCCTTGAGCAGGTTGCTCAGGCGACCCACATCCGCTTGCACTATCTCGAAGCACTGGAAAGGGGGGATTTCAGTCGCCTGCCTTCCAAAGCCCAGGGACGCGGCTTTTTGCGCGCTTACGCGGGTTATCTTGGCCTGAACCCGGAACCGTTGTTGAGTTCGCTGGATGGCGAAGCACCCATCTCCCCAGTCGCTTTGCCTTCCGATGCTCTCCCAGAGCCTTTGCCGGGAGCGCAGGCTTCCTTGGAAAGCGCGACACTTATATTTGCAGAAGTTGGCCAGCGGTTGCACGAACGGCGGGAGCTGCTGGGTCTCTCCCTGGAGGAAGTCGAACGAAATACACGCCTCCGGCAGCATTACCTGCAGGCGTTGGAAGCCGGCGATCTGGATGGTTTGCCCTCACCAGTCCAGGGGCGTGGCATGTTGTACAATTATGCCACTTTTCTCAGCCTGGACCCTGAACCACTGCTGCTGCGCTATGCGGATGGGTTGCAGGTCCGCCTGGCTGAGAAGCAGGCGAAGCGCCCAAAGCGGCCATCTCCCCGTTCAACTCGCCAGCCGACCCCAGCCTCGCTACGCCGACTGCTTTCCAGCGATTACCTCATTGGAGGGGTCCTGGGTCTGTCTCTGATTGGTTTTATGATTTGGGGTGCCATTCGGATTAATACTTTGCGAAGATCTGAGCAGCCTTCCGCCACGGTGCCTTCGATTGCTGAGGCGCTGCGTATTACCCCGGAGGTGCCCTCCTCTGAAGTACCCACGGCTTCAGCCTTACCCACCGAAGCGAGACCCACACAGGGCACGCTCCCCGCAGTCCCTGATGACACAACCGAGCAGCCAGATATCTCAGCCACTCCCGTGGCGACCGGGCCTGGTGAAGGCAGCGCCCCTGTGCAAATATATATCACCGTCCTTCATCGCGCCTGGCTGCGGGTGACCGTGGACGGGGTAGTCGAATTCGAAGGCCGGGTAGGGCCAGGGAATGCATACACCTTTGCTGGCGAGGTGCAGATCGAGGTCTTGACCGGCAACGGTGCTGCGCTCCAGTTGTTTTTCAACCAGACTGATTTAGGGGTATTGGGTGTATATGGTGAAGTGGTATACCGCATTTTTACCAAGGATGGTATGGTCTTGCCAACGCCGACTATTACATCAACACCGACCCCCACCCGGGCTGCCACAGCAACCCCAGTCGCCACGGAGCAACCTCAACCCACCCCTCTGCCATGATGAACGCAAAGACCTTTCACCTGGTTTCACTGGGGTGTTCGAAGAACACAGTCGACTCGCAGTCGATGGCACGGCTGCTGGTCGGGTCAGGCTATCGATCGATGGACGAGCCAGATCGAGCGACTGTGTTGATCGTCAATACCTGCGGATTTATCGGTCCAGCGAAAGAAGAGTCGCTGCAGGTGCTCGCCGAGCTGGCTGCCAACAAACGTAAAGGGCAGGTGCTTATCGCCGCTGGCTGCCTGACGCAACGCTACGGAGTCCAGGTAGCCCGCCAGGTGCCTGGGATCGATGGTATCCTCGGTACTCGGCGCTGGATGGATATCGTCGATGTGGTGCACGGCCTGCGGGGTGGCGAACACCCTGAACCAATCTATCACTTGCCCGAGACCCCTACCATTGGTGGGGACGAGCGTGGGGTAGCGCGCGTGGCGGTTCAAGGGGCAAGTGCTTATATCAAGATCGCGGATGGCTGTCGCCGGCCTTGCGCTTTTTGTGCCATCCCGCTCATTAAGGGGACAGCAGTCAGCCGTCCAGTGGAGGCCATCCTGGAAGAGGCTCGCTCCTTGCAGGAGATGGGTGTGCGCGAGCTCATCTTGATCGCCCAGGATACAACTGATTACGGCCATGACCTGGGGATTAAAGACGGCCTGGCTGGCTTGCTCGAAAGTCTTGTCGCAACTCTGCAGACATCCCGGCGTGGGAATGGCTTTTCTACACAAGGGGTGACCTGGATTCGCGTCCTGTACGCTTATCCTGGTTACGTGACCGACCGGTTGATCGAAACTATGGCCGCCAATCCCCAGATCGTGCCCTACCTGGACATTCCGCTGCAACATGCACACCCAGCTGTGCTGCGCCGAATGCGCCGCCCGGCCAATATGGAGTGGGTCTATCGCACCCTCGAGAAGATGCGGCTCGCCATGCCTGACCTGGCCATCCGAACGACGTTTATCATCGGCTACCCGGGTGAAACCGACGCAGAGTTCCAGACGCTGTTGGACTTTGTAAATGAAGTTCGTTTCGACCGGGTAGGCGCATTCCAGTTTTCTTTCGAGCCGGGTACAACCAGTGAACCTCTGGGCGATCCCGTCCCAGTCGAGATTAAACAAGAACGCTGGGAGCGATTGATGGCCATGCAGCAGGCCATTTCGCTGGAAAAGAACCAGTCTTTCGTTGGAAAGACGCTGGATGTGCTTGTCGAAGGCCGGGGAGATGGCCTTTCCCTGGGCCGCACCTACCGCGATGCTCCAGAGATCGATGGGCTGGTGATCGTCGAGGGCGATCTCCCTATCGGTGAAATCCTTCCCGTGCGCATCAGCGGGGCCATGGCTTATGACCTGAGCGGAGTCGTCATGACCAACTACACAGTCGAGGATCGGTGAGCATGTTCAACAGGGACGCTCCTGAAGTTCACTTTGCACTTAACGCAGTACGGCGAGCCACCTGCTTGGTCAAGCAGGTGCAGGCTGAAATGGTCTCGCCAGCCCTGGTGAAGGAGGACCGTTCGCCGGTCACAGTAGCTGACTTCGCCTCGCAGGCTGTTGTCGGGCGTATGTTGGCGTCTGCTTTTCCGGATGAGCCCCTGGTGGCTGAGGAAGATTCGCTCGCTTTGCGCCAGTCTGGCGAGGGTCACACGCTCGAGCAGGTGGTCCATTTTGTTTCCTACGCCGAACCTGATGCCACGCCGGAAAGAGTGTGCGGCTGGATCGACCGCGGCGCAGGAGAACCCACCCGCCGCTTCTGGACATTAGACCCGATCGATGGCACTAAAGGCTTCCTGCGCGGCGATCAATATGCAGTCGCCCTGGCGTTGGTCGTGGATGGGCAGGTTCAGATCGGTGTCCTGGGTTGTCCCAACCTGGTCGACGGTTACCGACCTGAGCTCGGAGGTTTGGGCTCTCTGGCTTTGGCTGTGCGCGGAGGGGGAGCCTGGGTAAGTTCTCTGGATGGGAAAATGGAAGAGCGGCATGCCTTGCGCATCTCGCAAAATTCCGCACCTGCTCGAGCCAGGCTGCTGCGTTCATTTGAATCCGGTCATACCAATGTGAGCCAGGTCGACCATCTGGCTGATATCTTAGGGGTGAAGGCGGAGCCGGTGCGCATGGATAGCCAGGCAAAGTACCTGCTCCTGGCAGCCGGGGCAGGCGAGCTATACATGAGGTTGCTTTCTCCCAAACAGCCCGACTACCGGGAAAAAATATGGGACCAGGCGGCTGGTTCCCTGCTGGTAGAAGAAGCCGGCGGGCAGGTCACCGATCTGGACGGGAAGCCGCTCGATTTTTCCACCGGTCGGGTACTTTCACACAATCGGGGCATCTTGGCTTCCAACGGCCTGCTGCACGCGGCTGCTTTGCAAACCTTACGCATCCTACGCGCCTGATTACCACCCTCCACGCCATGCATTTTCTGCCTGGGATAGAACATTGCAAACCTTTAAGGGCCTTGCGCGCCGAGCACATCGCCCTTGCACTCAGCCTGTTAGCTGTCCTGGTTACATATCTCATCACCGAGCGAATCTTCGAGGGCATCCCCCACATTGAAGATGAAATTGCCTATGTATGGCAGGCGGAGGCCATCGCTGGTGGAAAGTTAACCGTCCCTTCCCCGGTTGACCCGAAAAGTTTCCTCGTGCCATTCGTTGTCGACTTCCAGGGGCAGCGCTTCGGGAAGTATCCACTTGGTTGGCCGGTCTTGCTAGCTATCGGTGTCCTCTTCGGGGCGCGTTCGCTGGCAAATCCCTTGTTGGCAGGCCTGGGTGTGTGGTTGACCTATCGCCTGGGCAAGAAGCTCTGGGGGGAAACGGTAGGCCTACTGGCGGCAGGGCTTACAATTACCTCGCCCTTTTTCTTGATGAATTCCGGCTCATTGCTCTCGCACCCCTTTGGATTGGTATTGAGCATCGCCTTTGCCCTGGCGTGGCTGGACACTTTTGGCACGCGAGTCGCTACGCCGCGCTGGATTCCCACCGTGACGGCTGGCTTGACACTCGGGGTGTTGGCGCTCACTCGCCCTTTGACTGCTTTGGCTGTTGGGCTGCCTTTTGCGATCCATGGCCTGTACTTGCTGCTGCGCGGAGATCGGCTGGCTCGCCGGCGTGTTTTAGTTATTGGGTTGCTGGCCCTGGCAATTGCGGCTTTGAATTTCTTGTGGCAATACGCTGTAACTGGAGACCCCTGGTTCAACCCGTACACTTTGTGGTGGCCTTATGATAAGATAGGTTTTGGCCTTGGCTATGGACGTACCGAAGCGGGGCATAGCCTTAATCTCGCCCGCATCAATACCCGCTTTAGTTTATTTGTTGGCTACAGCGACCTGTTTGGATGGGGACGATATTCTTGGGTTTTCCTGCCTTTCGGCCTGCTTGCAGTAGTCTTGCGTCGCAGCTGGCGGGCAATTTTGGTCGCTGCGGTTTTTCCCAGCCTGGTGCTGTTTTACCTGGCGTATTGGGTGGGGGCGTGGCTGTTTGGGCCACGGTATTATTACGAGGCTCTATTCAGCTTGACTTTGTTCAGCGGCGCGGGGATCGCCTGGTTGGCCGGCTGGCCACTCCAACCCGGAGAGCCATGGAAGACTTACCACGGTTGGCGGCAAGCCCGGCCCCTGGCAGTCGTCGCCATATTGGCTTTGTTCCTCTCTGCTAACCTGATCTTCTATACCCCGATGCGCCTGCAAGGCATGCGCGGTCTGTATGGTATGCAGCGCGCCGATTTGCTGCCCTTCTCTTCCCCTCAGGCCCAGGAACTAACCCCCGCGCTGATCGTAGTTCATCCAAATGAGTGGATGGAATATGGCGTGCTCCTGGAACTGCAAGATCCATTCCTTGACACACCGTTTATCTTTATCTACAGCCGGGGCGATAGACCAGACCGCGCGGTGGAAGAAGCGTACCCTGACCGGGCGGTTTAT
>MGOK01000035.1:285-2931 GCA_001795335.1 Chloroflexi bacterium RBG_19FT_COMBO_55_16 | reverse complement strand
CGTTTTATAAGATGCCCAGGCCGAAGTGAAACGTAATGCGTGAGCTGGGGGTTAAGAGGCGCGAGCCAGGGAGGTCAAAGCCAGGATGATTACCCCCAGGATCAAATTGAGGCGCAGAAGCAATAATTCTCGCCGCGCCAAGCGATCAGCTCCCGGAACGTCCTGTCCCCTGGCGCGCAGCAGGGCGATGCGGCGTAGGGTTGGAAACAACCCCCAGGTCAGGTAAGCGCTGACTGCGATCATCACCAGGAATACCAGGTGCTTGATCAGGATGGCGACAGCCCAGCGATTGCTGATCGTCAGGAGACCAGTGTAATTGGGATTGGCGCTCATCTGGAATAAGCCGGTGCCAAGCAAGACCGCCAGGCTCAACCATCCCAAGGGGTCCAGGCGACGCTGGATTTTATCGAGCAAGCGGGCGTACTGCCCAACCTCCAGACCCTGCCTGGCAGCTGGGAGGACCAGCAAGACAACCGCAGACAGGCCCCCGATCCAGAGGATGGTAGCGAGCATGTGGAGCCAATAGGCCAGGCTGAGTGCCCAAACGGGGGGTGTCCCAACCTGCGTACTCATAGGGTAGCGGGCGGTGGGTAAGGCTCCGTTGGGGATGGTTCTGGCGTCGGCGGCTCGGGGGTTGGTGTCTCAGCTGGCGGGGTCACTCCTGGCGTTGGCGGCGTCTCAGTTGGCTGTTCTTCATCCTCTTTGGGTTCTTCGCCACCTTCGCACTTTTGGGCTACCCAGGCAGCAGTTGGCTCGACCGCTGGATCGGTGCCGATGTTAAATGCAGCCGAATATTGCTCTAAGGCCTTACACCACTCTTTGTTTTCAGCCAGGAAATCGCCATACTTAATTGAGGCCAGGCGGAATCGCTCCGTCGCCGTCAGGTTCGTGCTGTCGCGCAGGTTCGGGCCGACAAGCAGCAGCTGGCCAAAATAGTATACCGCCTGTGACCAGTCAAGTCCCCAAAAACTGGCTCCCGTAACGTACAGGTCGGCCCAGGTGCGCATATTGCTGGCCTCCACATCGAGCGGGCCGAAGCGTTCGGCCAGGGCAAGGTCGTAGGTACCACCTTCTAGATCGCCTTCGCTCAAGATTCTCTGCACGCCGCGGTTGCGTAAAGCCACATAAAACATCGAATCGACTTCCACTGCCTGGAAGGAAGGCTCGTTTTTGCGCAATTTGAGCAGGGTATCGATAGCTTCGCTCCACTTCCCGTCGGCGAGTAAGACCTGTGCCTGGGAGAAAAGCTCCTCCGCCCCGCGCAAATCGACGGTTGGGGTTAAAGTCGGCGTGGAGACTGTGGTGGGGGTTGCGGTGGTATTCAATTGCAGCAGCACCGCGGCCAGATTCTCGGTGACGCCGGGGTAATCTGGATCAAGATTGATCACGTACTCAAAGCGCTGGCGAGCCAGTTCATAACGTCCGGCTTGCAGATCCTGAACACCCAGCTGGAACTGCTCATCTACTTTCGAGGCCACCCGGGTGGCTTCGAAACTCGTACGGCGTTGAATGCCGGAGAGGTAGCCTCCATAGGCGCTCGCCGCGCCAATTACCAACAAAGCCAGGAAGCTGAGGATAACCAACCAGAACCAGAAACGGGATCGCCCTGGAGCCTCTCGCCCCTCTTCTGGCGGGATGGTGCCCCCTCCTGCGTCCGGGGAGACGGGTACGGCTACGGTATTCTCCCGGCTGCCACCTGGTAAAGGCAATTCAGAGCTGAGGGGTGTTGGAATAGTATCGTCACTTTTCATGACGGGTCGGGTCTCACTAAGGTCAGGATTATCCATGCGCCCCATTATACCGCAGACGGATTGCGTGATTCGCGAAACGTGAAAAGCGGAACAAAACCATTAAATTTAACGCATCACATTTCACGTTTAACCCCTCCGAGTGTATAATCTTTATATGCCTGATTTCCGTTTCTTTTACCCCATCGAAGTCCGTTACGGCGACCTGGACCCGCAAGGGCACGTCAACAATGCCTGTTACCTGACATATATGGAGCAGGCGCGCATCGCTTATATCCAGACGCTCGGTTTATGGCCGGGCGGTACTTTCCTGGACATCGGCATTATCCTGGCAGAAGCCCAGGTAGCTTTCAACTCCCCGATCCTTTACGGTCAGAAGCTGCGCGTCGGCGTGCGCGTTTCTCGCCTGGGGAATAAAAGCCTGACCATGGACTACCTGCTGGAGGACGCCGAAAACGGGCACCGCCTTGCCAGCGGATCGAGCGTACTGGTGACCTACAACTACCGGGACGCCCGCTCCCTGCCTATTCCAGAGGATTGGCGGAAAGCTATTGAATCTTTTGAGGCGCTATCTCACGATTCCTAATTGGAGGCCATCACTTTGAGTCTTCCCGAAATTGACACCGACTATCTCCTCCAATTCCTTACCGGCCTGCTCAACACCCCCAGCCCGACCGGCTTCGCCCACCAGGCGATCGCCCGCCTCGAGCAAGCCCTGGCCGGCTTCCCAGGCTTGCAGGTGAACCAAACCCGCAAAGGGGCGCTGGTGGCGACCTGGGCCGGGAAGTCATCCGGCTCGCCGCGCGCCCTCACCGCCCATGTCGACACCCTCGGCGCGATGGTCAAAGAGATCAAGTCCAGCGGGCGGCTCAAGCTGACCAAAATCGGCAGCTTCGCC
>MGOK01000035.1:0-150 GCA_001795335.1 Chloroflexi bacterium RBG_19FT_COMBO_55_16 | reverse complement strand
GCGCCTGGATGCGCGCACTGCCTCGGCCGACGAGACGCGCGCCCTGGGCGTCGAAGTCGGCGACTTCGTCGCCTTTGACCCGCGCATGGAGGTGACGGATGGCTTCGTACGCTCGCGCCACCTGGACGATAAGGCCTGCGTGGCCTGCCT
>MGOK01000034.1 GCA_001795335.1 Chloroflexi bacterium RBG_19FT_COMBO_55_16 | reverse complement strand
TCCGCAATCAACTGCCCAAATCCTGGCAAAGTCTGGTGGTCGGATCGTTCCCGATCAGCATGATCGCCAGCCAGACGGAAGTGATGGAACGCGCCCTTGAGATCGGGCGACAGGCTGAACGCCGTCGGGAAGCGCAAACTGTAAAAACCGTGGTGACCAGCGCAGCCAAAGGGCGTGGTGGTGTAGTCGATCTCGAGGATACACTGGGCGCAGTCCATGACGGGCGTGTCCAAACCCTGCTTATCCAGGAGGGCTTCCGTGCTCCCGGTTATCTCTGCCAGGGCTGCGGTTATCTGACATCCCAAAAGTTGCCTGCCTGCCCATTCTGCAGTAAGCAGTTCGATAATATCCCAGACGCGGTGGAGCTGGCAGTGCGCCATGTGATGCAGAAAGGCGGCGAGGTCGAAGTCCTCCACGACTTGGAAGCGCTCCAGGGTTTTGGAGGCATTGGAGCTTTGCTGCGGTATTAATTTAAAGTAGGTCTGCCGAAAGAATTCACAGCCGTTCTCATAATGAGAACGGCTGCCTCTTGTGACAATCTTTCCCTTTCCTCGCCAGAGCAACGGTATTTAATTCATGAGCAAGTCAAACTTCGTGGGTCACGAAAAATGGCTACAGAAGGGGAAAATCATTGAAACCAGATTAATTGGCGCTGATCTTGATCGCCTTTGGACGATGAGACTCAGCCTTCGGCACTCGCAGGCTGAAGACGCCGTTCTTCAGGCTGGCTTCCGACTTGGAGGGGTCAAGCGCAGTAGGCAGGGTGATCACACGGCTGAATCGACCTACAGGCAATTCGCATGTAAGGAATTTGTTGTCCTCTTTATCGGCAGCCTCAAACTCGCCTCGGATGGAAACGGTGTTGTTCAACACTTCAACGTTAATGTCATCCGCCTCGACTCCCGGGACTAAAGCCTTGATCGAATAAGCCTCATCGTCGGATTTCACATCCACCGCTAAGACCATCTCCCTTTCGGTTACTTCCGCTTGGGGGAAATTCTCTTCAAGCATGCGATCCATGGCATCGCGCATCCTGGCGATCCGGCGGTAGGGGGAAACGTAGAAAGTCATCATTTTTTATCTCCTTGTTGTTTTTGGATGATTGATGACCGAAGTTTACCGCCACAGTGTTAGATGCGTGCTAACATTCTATAGGCATTATATTAGAATCTTCTGGCTTATAACGATTAGATGGGGCGAAGTAGATTTATAATCCGACCGATCGTAATCTCCAAAGAGAGCCCTGGGGATCATCCCGGCGGCGCGTATTTCAGCCAGGTAAGTCTCGGCGGGCATAAGGTCATGGCAGGTCTCGATGGTCAGGCGCTCGACTTGTCCATCGGGGTATAAGTGGTCATAATGCCAGCGCAGAAGAAAGTTATTACCCGTCTTTTCCCACTCGCTGCTGATCTGCAAAGGATTACCACTCAAGGGATGGTTAATAGTCTCTTCGACTTCCGTCTCGCCGTAGATGGGCAAGCTCGCCAGTTGGTCTGGGTTAGGCAGACTGGCGGCAAACAACCCTCCAGCAGACAGATGCTGATTGATCAGCTCCAAAGATTCTCTGCGCGTCTTCACCGAAAGGGTGCTCAACGTATTGCAGGGCAATAAGATCAGTGGAAATTGCCTTCCAAGGTGAAAAGCTGCCAGGTCAGCCAAAAAGACATGCACTCTTGAGAGTATGTCAGGCGAATGATTGTCCCGCAAGAAAGCCAACATCCCAGCCTCACGGTCCAGGCCGAAGGTACGGTAACCGGCCTGGGCGAGAGAGACTAAGACGCGTCCGGTGCCACAACCCAATTCGAGGATTGGGTCGCCCTGCTCACTCGCCAACTCCAACCAAAAGGGAATGTCCTCATTCTGCTGGATGTGGTGGGCGTGAAAGATATGCGGAATCGGGTCCTCTAGCCGTCTCATTATGCCTTCCACTAAATTTTAATTATACCGACTGTTGACCCCTGTTGTTCTCCATGTTAAACTAATCAATTGCCATGCTTCGCGCTTTTTGCCTATTTTTACTCATCCTGTACGGAATTATTCCCGGTGTAAGCACTGCCGCCCAGGAACTAACTCCGACCAGTGCGCCTCTGCCGATCGCCATCTATTCGCCTACACCCGGACAGGCTTTGCAGGGCATCGTCTCGATTGAGGGGAATATCGCCCTCGACAGCTTCCAATCAGCTGAGCTGAGTTTCAGCTATAGCCTTAACCACAGGAATACCTGGTTCATTATTCGTGAATTTACCGCACCCACCTCAGACAAAACCTTGGCAGATTGGGACACGACTACTCTGACCGATGGGGAATATACTCTCCGCTTGACCGTGACTTTGGCCGATGAAAGCCAACCATCCATGACGGTCATACAGGTGCGCGTCCGCAATTACACCCCCATCGAAACAGATACCCCAGCTCCGACCGCTACAACAGTGCCTGGCAATACGCCTGCTCCATCCACCAGTCCGACCCTTACAAACACGCCAATCCCGCTCACCGCCACGCCTCTAAGCGTAGCCGAGGCGACCAACCCTGCTGAATTAACCTCCCAAGAGATCTCCTCAAGCCTGGCCAAAGGTGCGCTAATTGTCCTGGGAGCCTTCGTCCTGCTTGGGCTTTACCAAGCAATCCGAATTGTAATCAGGAAAGGGAGCAGGGGATAAGGGATAGGGTTCGAAACCCCTTATCCTCTTTGTGAACAGAATGGCTATCTACGAAAAATCTCCCCTTTCCCCTTTCCTCATCATCGGTCTTGGCAACCCTGGGCGCGAGTACAAGCACAACCGCCATAACATTGGTTTCATGCTTGTCGACCGGTTGGCAGAACGCCTGGGCATAACTTTCTCACGCCTGGAAAGCAGGGCATTAATCACCAAAGGCGATTACCGGGGTCAGCGTCTGGTGTTAGCCAAGCCCCAAACATATATGAACCTTTCCGGACAGTCGGCAGGGGCGTTGGTACGGTTCTACAAAGTCTCGTTAGAGCACTTTCTCGTTGCTTACGACGATGTAGACCTGCCCTTTGGAATGCTGCGATTGCGTCCTTCTGGCGGCTCAGCCGGGCAGAAAGGTGTGATCTCGATCATCGAACGCCTGGGCAGTCAGGAGTTTCCACGTTTGCGCCTCGGCATCGGCCGGCCTCCTGGACGTATGGACGCCGCGGCTTATGTGTTGCAAGACTTCCCCCGTCACGAGGCCGAGATTCTGCCCCAAATCCTCGACCGGGCAGTGGAGGCAGTGCTCACATTCGTCAGCGAAGGGCTTGTCACAGCCATGAATTCCTATAACACGCCACTAGATATTGACCAGTAAGAATTTGTCAGTGAAATGAACATCTTTAATTTTTGACTTGCATTCTCTAGCTATGGGATTTGAAACGCTCATCCACCCAATCCTTCAATCTGCCCAGGAACTGATCGCCTCCGTGCGGGAAGAAACGGGGCAAGCTCCAACAAAAGCTGGCCTCGGCCTGGGAATCTTGTCCAGCCTCGGCTTGCGCCGATCCGCTCGCTTGCCTGTCCTGGCAGCACTGCACGCTGAGCTGCAGTGCCCGATCCTGCTGCTCACCGACCGCACCGACCGTGCCTTGACCTTGGTCGACGAAATGGCTCTCCTGGCTGACAAAGCTTTGCGCCTGTTCTTCCCGGAACCAAACCCACTCTTCTACGAAAACGCATCCTGGGGCGAAACCACACGTCGCGATCGGCTAATTGTACTCACCAATCTGGCCAGCTATCATATCCCAGGCGCCCCGCTTCCCGCCACACCACCGATCATTATCGCACCCGCCCGAGCAGTGATGGCGCGCACCCTGCCGCGGCGTGAGTTTCTTAAAGCGATCCGTATTCTCAAACCAAGTCAAACCATTCCGCCGGAGGAACTAGCCCGCATCTTAATAAACTTCGGTTATGAACACTCTTCAACAGTGATCGTTCCCGGTCAATTCGCCCGGCGCGGTGGTATCCTGGACCTGTGGCCGCCCGCCGAAGCGAGTCCGGCAAGGCTTGATTTCTTCGGCGATGAAATTGAAGGTGTGCGTCACTTCGACCCAACCACCCAACGCTCAACCAATTCCCTCCAACAGCTCTTCCTCTCTCCCGCCCGAGAATTCCTGCTCTCCCACAATTCGCACTCTAACTCTCTACTCTCAACTCTCGTCTCTCCACCCTCCGAATTCCATATCCCGCTCCTGCATCCCTGGCCTGCTGGTCTGATCGATTACTTGCCCCGCCAGGCGCTGATCCTTGTCGATAACTGGGAGGATTTTCAAAACACTATCCAGGAAATCGAAGAACAATCCATGGGGTTGCGCGCTGAATATGAGAAGGACGGCACCCTACCCTTGGATTTCCCTCTGCCATACCTCCCCTGGACTGAGATCCAGGACACCCTATCGACCCATCGAACACTGGAGTTAGGACCCTCTACCGCGCCGGAGAACTCTGAACTGGCGCAGCTTTTTACCTCTAGCCCTCGCTTTGGCGGCCGTCTCAAGCCATTGCTCGAACATCTCTTTCAACGCGCTTCTGCGGGCGACAGGGTCATAGTGGTTTCCCGGCAAAGCTCTCGTCTACTGGAGCTGTGGTCTGAGGCAAAACCCTCTACTTTGCCACCCTCACCAGATCCTTCGTCTCCTAATCCCTTATTCCTTGAGGGCAGCCTGAGCGAGGGTTGGATTCTCACTCCACCCGCTGGCCCTGTCCTGCACCTGCTCTCCGATGGAGAGATCTTTGGTTGGCGCCGACCCGAGCCTCGCCAGCGTCTCCGCGCCATCGCCGAAGCACCGGAAGCGGCCTATGCTGACCTGCAAGTCGGCGACTGGGTGGTGCATATTGATCACGGCATCGGACGATTCCTGGGTTTGGTGAACCGGGCTGTAGACGGTGTTGAGCGCGAGTATCTGGCCGTCGAATATGCCGAAGGTGACCAGCTCTTTGTACCTGTACACCAGGCCGACCGCCTGACTCGTTATGTGGGTCCCGACAGCCGTCTGCCTGCCTCCAACCGGCTGGGCGGTGTCGAATGGCGCAATGTTAAGGCCCGCGCTCGAGAAGCCGTGATCGAAGTGGCCGAAGACCTGCTTAATCTTTATGCTCAACGCCAGGTGGTTGCTGGCAACGCCTTCAGTCAGGACTCTGCTTGGCAACACGAATTGGAAGCCAGCTTTCCGTATGTTGAGACTGAAGACCAACTCAGGGTGATTGGTGAGGTCAAGCGTGATATGGAGAGCCCGCGCCCGATGGATCGGCTGATCTGCGGAGACGTCGGCTATGGCAAGACCGAAGTCGCTCTGCGCGCGACCTTTAAAGCGGTGATGGATGGGAAGCAAGTCGCCATGCTGGTGCCAACCACTGTGCTCGCCCAGCAGCACTTCTACACTTTCCGCGAGCGATTGGCAGCCTTTCCAGTAGAAGTGGAAATGCTTTCCCGCTTCCGGACACCTCAACAGCAGCGCGAAATCCTCTTCCGTCTGGCGATGGGCAACGTCGATATCATCATTGGTACGCACCGCTTGTTACAAGAGGATGTTGAATTCAAGGACTTAGGATTGTTAATCATCGACGAGGAGCAGCGCTTTGGAGTCACGCATAAGGAATATCTTAAGAAGATGCGCAGCGAAGTGGATGTGCTCACGCTGACAGCCACCCCCATTCCGCGCACTCTCTATATGGCTTTAACCGGGGTGCGGGACATTTCCACGATTAACACCCCCCCGGAGGAACGCCTGCCGATCATCACCCATGTCGGTCCATTCTCCCAACGCCTGGTACGCCAGGCTATCCTGCGCGAATTGGAACGCGGGGGGCAGATCTTTTTCGTTCACAACCGTGTCCAGACAATAACGGCTATGCGCAGCCATCTGGAGCGCCTGGTGCCTGGAGCTCGCCTCGCCATCGCCCATGGCCAGATGGATGAAAATCAACTTTCTGAGCGCATGCAGCAATTTACCAATGGGGAGATCGATGTGCTATTGACCACTTCGATCATCGAATCTGGCCTGGATATCCCCAATGCCAATACCCTCATTGTCGACCGGGCAGATACATTCGGTCTTTCACAGCTTTACCAGTTGCGGGGACGCGTCGGCCGGGGCGCACAGCGCGCCTACGCTTATTTTTTCAAGCATCGCCGTAAGATTCCAACCCTGGAGGGGCGCCAACGACTGGAGACAATCGCCGAGAATGCTCAATTAGGAGCCGGGTTTAACATCGCCATGCGCGATCTAGAAATTCGCGGCGCAGGCGATATCCTGGGCAGCCGCCAACATGGCCATATCGCTGCTGTCGGATTTCATCTGTACACCCGCCTGCTTGGTGAAGCTGTCGCCCGCCTGCGGGTGAACCGTGGCCTGCCCCCCGACTCGCAAGCCCCCGTCCTGGATAGTCATCGCCCATTAGTCAGCGTTGATCTGCCACTGCACATCAGCATTCCACCTGATTACGTATCGGATAAAAATATGCGCCTGCATCTTTACCGGCGTATCGCCGACTTGCGCACTACCTCCGAAATCGATCCCTTGATTGAAGAATTCAAGGATCGGTTCGGGATCCCACCCGCTCCGGTTCGCAATCTCCTTTTCCAACTGAAAATCAAATTACTCGCCGAGAATGCCAACGTAGCTTCCATTAACGTCGAAAGCGATCAAATCGTTGTCCGTTTCCAAGATGGGTCGCTCCCTTCCGATCTGCCCGACTTAGGTGCAAACGTGCGGAGAGGCAAAACTGCTCTCTGGTTACCTTACAGTGCTAAACCAGAATGGCCTGATCACCTGGTCAGTCTTCTCCACATATTGCAGGACTTGGGCAGACCTGAGTGATCGATTCATCCAATTCTAATCTAACTAACTTTGACTTTTCACCAGGCGCAAAGTATAATAAATCTTTATGGGTGTCACAATAGAAAGCACCCATATCCCCTGAGATTGACCTACCGCCGAATATTTGGCATTGGTAGATACCCTAGATTGGAGAGTGTGCTATGGAAGAGAAACCCTTAGCATCCATTGAACACGCGGAAGTTCCTGGTATTAATGAAGTAAAACGCAAAATGCACTTCACTGGATCGATTGTGAAGACCACGCTAGCCGGCGCGATTGTGAATATTGGCCTGGATACCCCGGGGGTAATCCATATCTCCCAATTGCAGAAGGGACCGGTAAACCGGGTGGAAGACATTGTCCAACCTGGGCAGACTGTGGACGTTTGGGTACGACGGGTCGAGCCGAAAAAGGGTCGCATCGAGTTGACCATGATCGAGCCGCTTGCCCTGGAATGGCGTGAGATCGAAAAAGATATGGTACTCACGGGTAAGGTGATTCGTCTGGAAAAATTCGGCGTATTTGTCGATATCGGCGCTGAACGTCCCGGATTGGTGCATGTCAGTGAACTCACCCACGGTTACATCCGCGACCCTGGTGAAGTCGTCAAGGAAGGTGATGAGGTAGAAGTCAAGGTGCTGGATGTGATTCGCAAAAAGAAACAAATTAAGCTCAGCATGAAAGCCCTGGAAGAAAAGCCCGTCAAGGTCGCAAAACCTGCCCCAAAGACCAAAGAAACAGAAGCAGCTACCGAAGGACAGACTCCGAAGGAAGAGGCGGTTCCAACTGCCATGGAAATGGCGCTCCGGGAAGCCATGCAAAGGTCATCCGTCGAAGTAGACCAGGTTGGATCGAAGAAAAAGCGTAAGAGCGGTACTTCGAGTGAAATGGAAAGAATTCTGTCCCGAACACTACAGCACAAAGTAAAAACGGCCTCGAAGTAAATTCCAGGCCCCTTCCCATTTTATAATTCGTAGGGTTTGCAGGTACGAAGCGATTGCAAACCCTACGGTTATTTTTGGGATTCGATTATGAGGATTGAGTATATTCTTGGTACAATCTAGGCCACGCCGTCAAGCCACCCTGTTAGCAGGAGCTCATCAAGGGAAAATCTCGCAACCGCCGAGGAACTCTGCTATGACAGATGCCTTACCGCTTCTCCCCGAAAAACCCCGCCGGCTTCACTTGAACTGGTTATTGCCGATACTTGTCCAGCCGCGCAGGACTTTTGAAAAAATCGCTGCCCAAGCTCAATCTGTCTGGCTGACCCCCTTACTTATCCTAAGTCTGACTGCCGTGTTCCAGGTGATCGCTGCCGGGCAAATCAAACAGCAGGCTGCTCTCTCAGGTCAGGTCGAGTTGCCGCCCGGATTCGAGTATTACAGTCCAGAAGATCAGGCGCAATTCCAAAAGGCCATGGAAGCCACCCAAAGCCCCACATTTATATATGTGCTTCCGGCTCTTGCTGCTATCTCAGGAGTGTGGGCAGGTTGGCTACTGGTGGGTGGCTTGCTGCACCTGGCGCTGACCATGTTAGGTGGTAGGGGAGCCATCAGCCTGGCGATGAACATTGTTGCCTGGTCGAGTCTGACATTCGCCATACGCGAACTCGTGCGGACTGCCTCCATGCTCATCACACATCGTTTAATCTCCAACCCAGGTTTGGAGGGATTTGCACCTGGGGGGGACGGTGGGGGGGCTTTATACCTGGTGGCATTCCTCTCCCTGATTGACATCTACATCATCTGGCACATTATCCTCCTGATACTCGGAGTGCGGGTTGCTTCCGGCCTTTCCAGGAGCAAGGTTTGGGCTGGAGTATTGATGGTCATCCTACCAGTCTTATTGCTTCAGGCACTCCTGACCCATCTTGTTAGTCGCTTGAGCAACCTAACCATCATCCGGCCATTTTTCTAAGAACAAGCCGATGAGCGAACCTTTTATCTGCATCTCTGGTCTGCGAAAGTCTTATGTCATGGGTCATGTCGCCGTTCACGCACTCGATGGTATCGATCTGGCAATCGAAGCAGGATCGTTCTTGATTGTCATGGGCCCTTCAGGCTCTGGAAAGAGCACCTTATTGCACCTGGTTGGAGGGCTGGATCGACCGACTGAAGGGCATATCGAGATTGATGGACAATCGATCGAATCCATGGACGAAAATGCACTGGCCGTATATCGCCGCCGTACAGTGGGCTTTATTTTCCAATCCTTCAACCTGATCCCGACGATGACTGCCTTGGAGAATGTGGCTTTCCCCATGCAATTTGCCCGCCTCCCCCGCAAGTACAGGCAGGCGCGGGCTCTGGAGTTGCTCCAAGAGGTTGGTTTACAAGACCGCGCCCTACACAGGCCTACCGAATTATCTGGTGGAGAACAACAACGCGTGGCCATCGCTCGGGCGCTGGTCAACGATCCCGAATTGATCCTGGCCGACGAACCGACTGGCAACCTGGATACCGCTAGCGGCATCGCCATCATGCAACTGTTATCAAAATTTCATCGTGGGGGCCGAACGGTAATAGGCGTTACTCACGACGCGCGGATGAGGCAATTCGCCACCGACACAGTCCAGCTCTTGGATGGTCACCTTGTCGATGGTGGTTATACCAATAATCTATCCAACCCAAACAACTAGAGATATCGAAAAAGGTTAGGAATGAATCATCTTCGACTGATCACACTTGCTGTAACTCTATTCACCTTGTGCATAATCTCCAGTCTGTCATTTGCCCCAGCAAGGCTGGCATTTGCTCAGGGAACAGATACAGAGACTGCAACAGGAGAACCAACCGCAACGCTGACCGTTACTCCTCAGCCGACGCGTGACAACTATCTGCGCCCATTGATCGTCGTACAATCCTACAAGGCCAGCGTATCTGATATCACTCCCGGCCGTGAGTTTACCCTGGAAATTAAGTTAGGCAATGAGGGCAAAGACACTGCTACCAATATCGTGGCGATCTTCACCAGCGGAGATTTCTTTCCCCGCGAGACCGGTGGCGTGGTAGCCGTGGATGACCTCGTGCCAGGCGATAAGCAAAAGATCACCCAACCCCTGACCACCGCCTTCGACCTGTGGGGCAAGACCGTAGCCTCTCTCCCGGTGACTGTTAACTACACTGACCCAACAGGCGCAGCCTTCTCGGAGTCCTTCACCATCACCTTCCCTATCGCTTGGGGTCGCATCGTTAGCTATGCCACACCAACACCTACCCCAACCGTTACCCCAACCGCTTTCCTCCGCCCTCAATTGGTGATCACCTCTTATGAGTCGGATGTTGCCCAGCTCGAACCAGGAGGTCAATTTGTGCTGACCGTGAATGTCCAAAACCTAGGTCAGGCAACTGCCAAACAGGTTACGATGATCCTGGGGGGTGGCGGTGCAACTGGTGATGGTGGCTCTGGCACTAGCCAGCCCCCTGGTGGCGTATCCGGAGGTAGTGGAGATCTGACAAATTTTGCCCCCCTGGAATCCTCCAACGTGCAGTCATTGGGTGATTTGCCGGTAGGCGGGGCGCTCACTGCCGATCAAAACCTGATCGTCAATGTCTCTACCAACCCTGGCGCCTATCCGCTAAAAATCTCGTTCACCTACGTTGACGATAAGAACACAATATTTACCGATGACCAGGTGATCACTTTGTTGGTCTACGGTCCTCCCAAGCTGGAGATCAGCTTCTACCGAGATCCAGGTGCATTCCCAGCTGGGATGCCGAATATGCTCCCCCTGCAATTGGTGAATCTGGGCCGGAAATCCGCTTTGCTGGGAAACATGAAGGTGACCGGCGAGGGGGCTGACTTCAGTAATAATGTCATCCTGATCGGAAACCTGGACGCAGGCGGTTTCTTCCCGCTGGACGCAACCGTCATCCCCTACCAGGTTGGGGCGCTTGACCTTACCATTACCGTCAGCTACACAGATGACTTCAATCAAACCCAGCAATTCGTCCAGAACCTCACTCTTGAAGTGATTGAAGCGCCCATTGAAGGACCTGGCTTCGAGGGTGAACCAGGCACCGAGGGTGGGGTTGAACCTCCCACAGCTCCCGAATCTTTTTGGCAGAAAGTTGTACGCTTCTTCCGCGGGCTGATCGGTCTGGACAGCGGTGTGGCCACTCCAGAAATCCCAGGCG
>MGOK01000033.1:20421-20536 GCA_001795335.1 Chloroflexi bacterium RBG_19FT_COMBO_55_16 | reverse complement strand
GGCACCCCCAAATCGAGCGCTTCCTGGCTGGTCCACTTGCCGGTACCTTTCTGGCTGGCTGTGTCCAGGATCACCTCGACCAATGGCTGCCCGCTCTCCTCGTCCTTGTGGGACA
>MGOK01000033.1:19992-20185 GCA_001795335.1 Chloroflexi bacterium RBG_19FT_COMBO_55_16 | reverse complement strand
ATAGCCGTAAAGATTGGTTCAACCCTGGAATACGCCTGGCGCTGTCCGCCCGGCATGATGCTAGGCCCCCACAGCGCACCTTCCTCGCCGCCAGAGATGCCAACCCCCAGGAAATCGATCCCCACCTGGGCCAGTGCTTCCGAACGGCTTTCTGTATCTCTGAAAAAGGAATTGCCCCCATCAATTACCAGGT
>MGOK01000033.1:15441-19849 GCA_001795335.1 Chloroflexi bacterium RBG_19FT_COMBO_55_16 | reverse complement strand
AACTCCTCGGTCCTGGCTGCTGTGCGGTTATATACCGCCAAATGGAAACCGTTGCGCGCCATGTTGAGCACCAGGTTCTGCCCCATCACCGCCATCCCGATCATGCCGAGATCAGATCTTGACATTTATTCACCTCCAAGCATTCATAAAGGACGAATACCCTATAAACAAAGACGGACGCCTAAATCTTTTGTCTTTCATTATTCATCCTCCATCCTTCCGCCTTCACCCTTCTTCCTAAGAACCCACTTCTGCACCTCGACCACTGCCCCCACCAGCACACTGACCCCTAGCGCCAGACCGAGTTCCTGGCCGGATAACGCCTGTGTCCTGAAGATTCTTTGCATGACAGGCAGATAAACCACCATCAGCTGCAGTGCTATCGTCAGCAGGATCGCCCATAACATGGAAGGGTTTGATACCAGGCGGATCTTGAAAAGGGAATTCTCTTCAGAACGAACGCTTAGCGCCAGCACAAGCTGAGAAAAGATCAGGGTCGTAAAGAGCATCGTCTGCCACGAATCCCAACCCGCGCGCCAGAGAAAGTAACCTGTCCCCAGGGCGATCAAGCTCATGACAAAGCCCATCCCCAGAATAAATTGTGTCGCGCCGCGTCCAAACACGCTTTCCGAGGAAGAGTATGGCGGTCGTTTCATCACGTTTTCCTCAGCTGGTTCCACTCCCAGCGCCAGGGCTGGCAATCCGTCGGTGACCAGGTTCATCCACAAGATTTGGAGCGGCAACAAGGGCAGCGGCATGCCCAGCAAAGGTCCGATCAACATGACGCCGATCTCGCTAACATTGCAGCTCAAAAGATACTTGATAAACTTGCGGATATTATCATAGATAATTCGGCCCTCTTCGACAGCGGCGACAATCGTTGCAAAGTTATCGTCGAGCAGGATCATATCGGCGGCCTCTTTGGCCACATCTGTGCCGGTGATACCCATTGCCACACCGATGTCGGCCTTTTTCAGCGCCGGCGCGTCGTTCACCCCATCCCCGGTCATTGAAACAATATAAGCCTGATCCTGATAAGCTTGGATCAACTTAAGCTTATGCTCAGGCGAGACGCGTGCAAAGATGGAGATCTCTCTGGCTGCGCTCTGCAATTCATCTTGGGTAAGTTTATCCAATTCCTGACCGGTCAAGAACCTGTCATCTTCGGTGATTCCAATCTGTTTAGCGATATGGCGCGCTGTTAGAGGGTGATCGCCGGTGATCATAACCGTTCGAATACCTGCCTTTTTGCAAGTATCCACAGCGACTGTTACCTCGGGTCGGGGAGGATCGAGCAACCCAAATAGACCAACCAGGATTAAATCTTGCTCCAGGTCCTGCAGCGTATCTTTACTGGGCGGCGCATCCAGGGTTTTCAGCCCTACTCCCAGGACGCGCATGCCGTTCTGAGCCAGCTGGTCATGGCCAGCCATTACCCTCGCTCGCCATTGTGCATCAATGGGTAGTGCCTGACCCTCCACCCAAACCTCCCGAGTGATCTCTAATAACCCATCGATCGCCCCCTTAGTGAAAGCTAAATAAGGCGGGGGTGGCGTTGGGTCTAACCTTCTCTCCCAAACGGGTACCAGGCTGGGGGGAATATCATGGTTTGACTGTGGCGTGCGGTGCACCGTTGTCATGCGTTTGCGGACGGAATCGAACTGGATTTCAGCCTGGCGAGGAAAAGCTGCATCCAGATCGCTCTTAAGAATTCCGAATTCAGCCGCGGCCAATACCAGAGCGCCCTCTGTCGAATCGCCAATCGCGCGGCGACGGTTTGGTTTGCTCTCATCAACAACCAGAGTAGCGTCATTGCACAATGCACCGCCGACCAGCAGCAAGTCGATAGTCGGCCGGACGCCCTGGCTGGCTGCCTGAGCGTCCTGGAAGACCAGGTCAAAATCTGGCGTCCCTGAATGTTGCATTAAATCGATCCGGTGGTTGGCGATGTCAAGCGCCGTGACCGTCATCTGGTTCAGGGTTAGTGTTCCGGTCTTGTCGGAACAGATCACGTTGACCGAACCGAGCGTCTCGACTGCGGGTAACTTGCGGATTAAAGCACGCCGTCGTAGCATGCGTTGAGCGCCCAGCGAGAGGGCTATGGTCACCACCGCTGTCATCGCTTCGGGAACTGCCGCGACGGCCAGACTGACCGCGGTGAGCAGCAACTCTTTCACCTCCTCACCGCGCAGGAAGCCTAAAACGAAGATCACTGCTACGATGATCAATGCCGCGAATGCCAGAAACTTTCCAAGTTGATTTAACCGTTGCTGGAGGGGTGTTTGTTCTTGCTCAACCGACTGGATCATATCGGCAATATGACCCAGCTGGGTCTGCATGCCTGTCTCAGTGACCAGCATCTCTCCCCGACCATAATTGACGACCGTCCCCATAAAGACCATGTTGTGGCGGTCGCCCAAAGCCTTCTCTGATTCGTAGACCAGTTCAGCGTCTTTTTCAACCGCCTCGGACTCGCCGGTGAGCGCCGCCTCCTGGATACGCAGGTTCACGCTCTCTAAGACCCGCCCGTCGGCTGGCACCACATTGCCAGTTTCTAGCAACACCATATCACCCGGTACAAGCAAGAGCGCTGAATTCTCCTCGATCTCTCCGTTCCGTCGAACCCGTACGGTGGGCACCGACATACGCTTGAGGGCAGCCAAAGACTGTTCTGCCTTGTATTCCTGGCTGAAGCCCAGGGCCGCGTTGAGGATCACGATCGCTACGATCGCGGTCGCATCGATCATGTCGCCTAGGATGATCGAAACAACTGCCGCGCCAACCAGGATCAGAGTTAATATCCCCGTCAGTTGCTCCCATAATATCTGCCAGATTGTGCGCCCCCCTCGCGCGACCAACTCATTCGGGCCATATTTTTCCAGACGCCGCCTGGCTTCTTCTCTTGTCAGGCCTTGCGTTTGGCGGGTGTCAAGCGCTTGTGTTGCCTGGGCAGTGCTTAATTGGTACCAATCCATTTCGCACCTATTATCGGTAGGATACATCCTATTCGTTTAATCACCGAGTGTTGCTACCAAGAGCGCCTTTATCGTGTGCATGCGATTTTCTGACTGGTCAAAGACGATCGAGTGCTCCGACTCGAAGACCTCCTCGGTGACTTCCATCCCATCCAGTCCAAACTTGCGGTAAATCTCCTCACCGATCTTAGTCGCACGGTTATGAAACGCTGGCAGACAATGCATGAATTTGACCTGTGGGTTGCCAGTTAGCTCCAGGACGCTGCGGTTGACCTGGTATGTCTTGAGCAGCCGGATACGCTCCTCCCAGACGGAATCTGGTTCGCCCATTGATACCCATACGTCGGTGTACAGGAAATCAACACCTTTGACGCCCTCCGGCACACTTTCCGTCAGGGTAAGCCTGGCGCCGGTCGCCTTGGCAATCGCCCGGCATTGTTCGACCAGTTCCTCCATCGGCCACAAGGATTTCGGCGCACACAGCCGGACATCCATGCCCAACTTGCAGCCGCCTACCATCAGCGAGTTGCCCATATTATTGCGGGCATCGCCGAGATAACAATAGGCGATGTCAGACGGGTGTTTCTTACTATGTTCCTGCATAGTCATCACGTCAGCCAGGATCTGAGTAGGATGGAATTCATTGGTCAGCCCATTCCAGACTGGGACTCCAGAGTACTTGGCCAACACCTCCACGGTTTCCTGTGCGAAGCCGCGATACTCGATTCCATCGTACATACGCCCCAGCACCCGCGCCGTGTCTTTCATCGACTCCTTGTGGCCGATCTGCGACCCCTCTGGGCCGAGGTAGGTGATGTGCGCTCCCTGGTCGTGTGCTGCCACTTCGAACGCGCATCGTGTGCGGGTGGAG
Organism: Chloroflexi bacterium RBG_19FT_COMBO_55_16; assembly: GCA_001795335.1. Next base: position 16,003 of record MGOK01000033.1, on the reverse strand, counting down.
GTCTTCTCGAAGATCAAGGCAATGTTCTTCCCTTTGAGGCGCGGCTGCTCATAACCGCTATATTTGGCCGCCTTCAACTCAATGGAAAGATTGATTAAGAATCTGATCTCTTCGGGGGTATAGTCCAGCAATTTAGTGAAGCTCCGATTGCGAAGGTTGAAAGCCATGATGATTTCCTTTCCGTTAATCACCAGACCTGACGGATTTTAGAACCCCGTCAGGTCTTAAGAATAATCAACTAAATTGAAAACGTGTGTTTCAGGTGAACTACCTTTTATCATCAACAAGGATCATCGAGAGCACAAAAGAAACCACGCTAACGACCAGCGATCCTAAGAAAGCCGCCCAAAGGTTATCTACAGAGAAGCCAAGATTGAAACCCCGGGAGGTGATCCAGGAGGCCAACCAAAACGTGACTGCGTTGATCACTAACATAAAAAGCCCGAACGTCGCTACAATACACCCGCAGGACAAAAGTACCAGGAGCGGACGAATGATCGCATTGACCAGTCCCAAAACCAGTGCCATGACGATCACGGTGATCACGCCGTTTGTGCCGGTC
>MGOK01000033.1:9987-15357 GCA_001795335.1 Chloroflexi bacterium RBG_19FT_COMBO_55_16 | reverse complement strand
CTCCTCTCCGCATGAGGTATGAGCATTCTTTCTTTTCCAAATTATATCAGGTCAGATGACTCGCTCGGATGACTTGACGGGACTTTACCAAGAAAATCCAAATTCTTCAACTTTATTCAAATGGCATTTGTAAGAAAATGGAATGTGTTATAATTTTTTAATCATCCTGTTCATATTACGTGGGGTAACGAGCGGGGTTTATATCTAGTGTTTCTATTCCTATGCGGATATTAATCGTCGACAATCACATCCTCTTTAGAGAAGGTCTGGCCAGCCTCTTGGTCAGCCAACCCGACTTCGAAGTTGTTGGGGAAGCCGGTTCGGTTACTGAAGCTATAGAAAAGGCTCTCGATCTGAAGCCTGACCTGGTATTATTTGATATCGCCTTACCTGATGGGAGCGGATTGGATATGTTAAATACAATTTATCTTAAGGACCCGCAGGTAAAATTTATATTGCTTACGATGCAAGAATCCGATGATTTGCTCTTTGCCGCGATCCGTGCAGGGGCGACAGGATACTTATTAAAAACCACACCGATCACTAAAATCTTAGCGGCCTTGCGCGCCGTTGAGCGTGGGGAAGCAGCCATCTCGCGCGCCATGACTAGCCGTATCCTCGATGAGTTCAAGCAGCTCGATCCCACCCAGGCCACCAATCCAAACAGCTTGAGCACGCTCACCACCCGAGAGATTGAGGTACTCGGGCATTTGGGAATGGGCGCTTCTAATCTGGAAATTGCCAAAAGCCTGGTGATCACTGAAAACACCGTAAAGGTACACATCCACAACATCTTGAACAAACTCAACCTGAGGAATCGACGCGAAGCGGGGCGGTTCGCTCGCCGCCACGGGTTGGGAAACAGCTTTACCGGTCGCTATCCGACTGATTTGTAAATCCTCTCCTTGGTTGAAATTACTGCAAGAGAGGGTAATGTTAATCCTACAGTTTTCAGAAGGCAATTAAAAAATAATCCTTTTATAATCCCCAGGATTTAGTAAGTATAATAGACAATTCTAATGTTTTTATATATCATATAAATCGCGGAGGGGTTATTAGCTCTAGTTTCTAGACTCATATGGTGGGGCGAGGAACACCTGATTCCTTGAGGATCAATTGAAACGGGTTCTTGTAATTTGTAGTGAACTTGTCTTGTCGGCTGGAATCGAGAGGCTTCTGGCCCGTGAGATGGACTTCAGCGTGATAACTATTGCGCCAGCTGATGTGACTGCCATTAAGGAAGAGGTCGAGCGTTTTCAACCCAATGTCGTGATTTGGGACGAGAATCGGCCATTTTCCGAACTCACTACCGTATTGAACCTGGCTAGATACCCTGAGTTACGTGTTCTCGTCGTCAATCTTCATGACAATCGCGTGCATGTCTACGCCAAACAGGAATTCTTACTAAATCAAGGCACCGATCTGGTGGAGGCTGTTCGCTTAAGTCCGAGCATATCTTGAAAGTATGGAGAGAATAATTGCCCCGATAGCAGTCATCGAAGTGCATTATCTCTGAACACGTGAATACTTTGCTAGTTGACCGCCATGGGAGGGATATCCATCGATCTACATCGATAAATCAGTGGTTTCCCACAGGCATCTTGGTTAGAACGCTAAAACATTGAAAACTTAATTCTTGAGAGGATCAACCTGTGATCAGGCTCGCCGATTTTGAACTGATCTCAGAGGAAGAAATATATCTGTATCTTACCTAGTGAGGCATGTAGAAGGATAAACCTATGGAACTCGTACCCATCCAACCGCCGACAGTCCTGTTGTTCCGGAAAGACTATCAGATCGCCAAGCGGATTTTTGACCTATCGCTCTGTCTGTTCGCGTTACCCGTACTGCTCCTGGTCATCTCGGTCTTCGGAGTGTTGATCTACCTCGACGACCCCGGTCCAATCTTCTTTAAGCAATCCCGCACGGGGAAAAGCGGGCGGCGGTTCGGGATGTACAAATTCCGCACCATGGTCACGAACGCTGAGCAGCTCAAGAAAAAATATGCTCACCTCAATGAATTAACCTGGCCTGACTTCAAAATCACCGACGATCCACGTGTCACCCGCGTAGGTGGCTTTCTGCGTAAAACCAGCCTCGACGAACTGCCCCAGGTGATCAATGTGATCAAGGGCGATATGAGCTTGGTAGGACCGCGACCGACTTCTTTCGACGTAAGCACCTACTCCCTTTGGCATACGGAACGCTTAGAAGTTCTGCCGGGAATCACCGGGTTGTGGCAGGTGCGCGGACGCAGCGACGTCGACTTTAATGAGCGGCTCCGCATGGACATCGAGTACATCGAAAAACAGACCTTCTGGTTGGACATTCAAATCCTGTTCCAGACCGTGGCTTGTGTCTTCAGCCAACGCGGCGCCTACTAACCATTGACAAGTGTAACGGCGAGGGTAGAACTACCGTTAATGAATTAAGGTTATGTTAACCACACGTAAAGGAATGGTGATCCACATTACTCGCCTCCAGGAGTTACACCTGTGAAACGGCTAAGGTTCTGGCTTTCCGGGGCATTGCTGTGGTTCTTCGTTTTCTACAACGTAGAAAGACTCGGGCAGCCTGTCAATATCGCTTCGTTCGTTTATGTTTACACAGTGGCTTGCGCCGTCCTGATTATCATCTTCCCGTGGCTAAATAAAACGCGCTCCTTTTGGCCATTTCTGTTGGCGTTTCTACCTTATTACTATATAAAAATTCGGTTAGGATACGGCATCGGTGGGGAAAACTTACCCAACACAGTCCTTGAAATCTGCGCCATCGGGTTAACCATCCTTTTATCCAGGCAGATCGGCCGCGAGTTATTCGATTTCAATGAAGCCGTCGATGAATTAACCGTCGGCCAGTTAAATAAAAGCAACTATCCATTTGAGATTGGCCAGGGACAAATCTACCGCGAAGTCCGCCGAGCCAGGAACTACCAACGCCCTGCAGCTTTGTTGGCGATTTCTGTGACGGAAGATTCGCTAAACCTATCGCTAAATCGCTTTATTCAAGAAGCACAGCGGGATATGATCAAGAAATTCATCGCTGCCCACACCGCTAACTTAATCGTTGGAGAATTAAAGGATAGCGATGTCGTCGTCCAAAGAGACGACCATTTCGTTGCATTATTGCCTGAAGCCAGCCGCGACAATGTGCGCGAGGTTGTCGAGAGATTAGAAGCAGCTGGCAGGGAAAAACTCGGCCTCACCTTCAAAATTGGCATCTCGACTTTTCCAGACGAAGCGGTTACCTTCGAAAGACTCCTGGAAATCGCTGAAGCACAAATGCAAAATCAGGCCTTGCCCACCGAAAGCCACGTCGAACCCGCCTCGACGAATACCCAAGGGGTGCTTCAAACTTAATTGAGTGGATGGCAGGCCAACCAGAGGGGGTTCTGGTTAAATACCTCTCTTTGCGTTGAATTGGTTCATTACAGCATGCATGTATGCAGGAAAGGAAAAGACATTGGAACAGACTTTTTCTAAAATTATTCGCCGTTGGCTTTGGTTCTTAGTCCTTGCCACTATTGTCGCTAGCGCCGTGGCTTACGCGTCCTCCATGAACTCGATAAACATCTATGAGGCCACAGTGCGCCTGTTAATCGGGCCGGGGATCAACTCTCCCAACCCGGATGTAACCGCGCTACGTGCCGGTGGGCAACTTATGCAGACCTATGCCGAGCTGGCCGTAACCGGGCCATTCCTGCAATCGCTGATCGATGAACTAAACCTGGGAATAAGCCCGGAAGAACTGGTAAGAAAGTTTGAAGTTAAATCGAATCAAGAGACTCAAATCCTGAACATTCGCGTTTTCGATCCCGATGCCACCCGCGCGATTAAAATTGCGAACGCTGCTGCCGAGGCTCTAGTCCGCCTTAGTCCCTCCGGTGAAGAAGGCTCCGCTACCCAGCTGGAGAATCAGATGAGTACCCAGGCCCGAAATATTGAACAGACAATTGCCAATACCGAGGCCAGGATCAATGATCTTGAAGCACAGCTCCAAGCGTTCGGGGGCCAAGAAGCATCCGCAGAGAACAGCGACCATGCCTCTCAGGAGCTCAGCGATGCTGAAGCCCGGCTCGATAAATATGAGGCCGATCTGCAGGTCGCCACAGATGGGAAAACCCAAAGTTCAATTAACGAAGAGATATTGCTTAATCTGATCACCAGCTCTTCCGTCAGGATCGAACAGTTCAGGGCTGACTACAATGCGGCTTCTGATGTGAAAATTCAACTCTTGCTCATGGACCAGATCACCCAGGAGATCAATCATCTTTCGGAAGTGCAAAAAGTGCTGCTTGAGACGCGACGTCTATTCATCGGACTGCCCCTGGACGAGTTCATCGCCAACACCGAAGCGAGTATTGCTCAGCTTCAGGTGGAGTTCCAAAATGCCCGTACTTCTAACGATCAACGTCTCGTGCTCGAACGGATTGCACAAGAAGAAAGCCGCCTGACGGATGCGCAGAGGACCGCGGACGAGAGGAAGGGAATGATTTTGGACCAGGTCTCCAAGGAACGTTCTCGCTTGTCAAGCACCGAGCAGGTGCAGGTCCAAAAGCAACAGATCATCATCGACCAGCTCACCGAAGAACGCACCCGTTTGTCCAACGCCCGCCAAAGTTTGGCGTTGCTATATGACCTGTTACAAAAAACTCCTACAAACCAGGTTAAGATCATCGAACCAGCGACAACTAGCCAGCAACTTGTGTCGCAAACTCGTTTGAAGGTGCTGATCGCCGGCATTGCAGGCCTGATCCTGGCACTGGTAATCGTCCTCGGTTTCGAATTCCTCGATGACTCCGTCAAGAGCGCGGAGGATATAATGACAACGAGCGGTTTACCGCTCTTGGGCAGTATATCCCGGCATAAGACTCTCCAGGGTAGCGGAAACGAATGTCTGGTCGTGCAAGCACTGCCCGCATCGCTGGCCGCAGAAAATTATCGCCAATTGAGCGCCAAGTTCATCCCTCTTATTAAAGTAAAAGGGGCTAACGGTCAGACAGAGCATGAACACCCCGACTCACCGGATGCCAGATCTGTCCTGCCAAATGGGAACCACTTTCTTAAATCAATCTTGATCACCAGCTCAGAGGTCAACGATAATACCGACCCAGTCCCAGCCAACCTGGGGGTTGTGCTCTGCCAAACCGGCCCCAAGGTTATTCTGGTAGACGCCAACCTGCATCTCCCCTCTGTTACGCACCTGCTTGGTTTAAACGATCGGAAAGGCCTTGCCGATCACTTAACCGGGACTTCTAAAAGTTTCAACAACAATGCTTTGGTAGAATGGTTACCCAACCTATCTATATTGCCCGCCGGACTGGACCAGACAAATCCCTTTGAATTATTGGTCTCAGCCAGGATGACCGAA
>MGOK01000033.1:9143-9940 GCA_001795335.1 Chloroflexi bacterium RBG_19FT_COMBO_55_16 | reverse complement strand
GCCGCCGTTTCTGGCATACGCCGAGAGTCACATGCTGGCCTCGCGCGTGGACGGAGTCCTGCTCGTCGCCCAGAAAGGCCAGACACGGCGAAAATTGTTAGTCGAGACGGCGGAAAAATTGCATTCTCTTGGTGCACACCTGATTGGTGCTATCCTCGACCAGAATCGCCCCGCCCGCTTCTCTGTCCAATTCCGCAGGCGAGGCCTGGAAGCCATTGAGAAGATTGCCTCTCTCAAAACCCGGATTCAAGGATCGCCCAACGACCCTACTGCTTCCGCTAACCGATGATCGCAATCCTTCCAGAGGGCGCCGCATGCCCGAGCTATTGATGAACATCTTCGAGACCCTGAACCAAGACCAGGTTCAGTATTGCCTGCTGCGAGATGCGGATCGACTGGGTCAGGCCGACAAGAAACAAGAACTTGACTTGCTCGTTCGCCAGGACCAGCTGCTTCAATTGCGGGGCTTACTTCTAGGACTCGGGTTCATCCAGTTGCCTGATTGGGGTCACTCACCTCACCATTTTTTCCTCGCTTATCATTCCGATGGGGATTGCTGGCTCAAGCTGGATGTCGTCACTGAGATCGCCTACGGCCACCCGGTCCATGCTCTGCGAACCGGCTTAGCAGCCGGTTGCTTGGCCAATCGCCGGTGCCATGATCTGGTCAATATCCCCTCCCCTGAATACGAATTTGTCACCCTGCTTTTGCACTGTCTGCTCGATAAAGGCACCTTAGCGCCTGGAAATCTGGCGCCCTCTCGCCTCCAACGCCTGGCCTGGCTGGGCAGACAAATC
>MGOK01000033.1:8795-9136 GCA_001795335.1 Chloroflexi bacterium RBG_19FT_COMBO_55_16 | reverse complement strand
AGAGCAGCATTTCCAACATCTTCGCCTCATTAGGGCTGCCGGACTGGCTGTGCGCTAGGTTGATATCCGTGGTCAATTCGGGGGATTGGGAAGGGTTGTTCGCTGAACGAGAGGCCGTTTCCAGATACCTGGCTCGATTAGACTGGTTCGGTACCCTCGGCCGTAATATTCTTTACCCAGTTTTACGTAAATTAAACCATTGGATCAATGCCAGGCGACCACCTTCCATCGCGGTTGCCTTACTCGCGCCAGACGGGGCTGGCAAGTCGACCCTGGCAAGAGGCATAAAGGATTCATTCTATTTTCCGACGCGCCTGGTTTATATGGGGATATATCAAAAA
>MGOK01000033.1:8481-8642 GCA_001795335.1 Chloroflexi bacterium RBG_19FT_COMBO_55_16 | reverse complement strand
CCCGCCAATCTCTGCTCAAGCGCTGGCGGCGCTGGCTCTTGACGCTTGGCAGCCCCAAGCCAGACCTGGTGATCTTTTTAGATGCACCTGGTGAAATGCTTTACGCCCGCAAGGGCGAGCACACCCCCGACTTACTGGAGCAAAGACGTCAGGATTACTTG
>MGOK01000033.1:8052-8389 GCA_001795335.1 Chloroflexi bacterium RBG_19FT_COMBO_55_16 | reverse complement strand
AGCATACCTGGACCGGCAGACTGGCCGGACTCCCACGCAGACGAAGCAAGCCAGCGCGGGCGAGAGGAAAACCCTCCTTGCCTAAGACCAACCAGGAAGGTATACAAGGGATGAGATTCAGCGAGACCAGCGACGTCAAAGAAGCAAGCATCCTCACTTCGACAATCGATCGTCCTTTGACGTCGTTACACGGCGGTCCAAATGGAGGGGGGGCTGCCTCCGCTAAGGATAAGCACAAGGTAGCATACATCGTTTCTCGCTTCCCGAAACTCACCGAAACTTTCATTCTCTATGAAATGGTCGCCGTGGAACAGAACGAAGTGCAGATCGAATTCTA
>MGOK01000033.1:1283-8001 GCA_001795335.1 Chloroflexi bacterium RBG_19FT_COMBO_55_16 | reverse complement strand
CTGGACGAAATTGATCGAGCGCATCAGTAAACCTCAAGGCAAGCTGGTAATGCACCCAGAGGCAGAAGATTTTGTAGCCCGCGCCCATTACGCCCCTTTTTTCTCCTGGGACATCCTGCGCGCCCAGGCGCATTTCCTGCGCCATCGGCCGAGTGCCTATTTCAGCACCCTGTTCGGACTGATACGTTGGAACTGGGGTAGCCCAAACTTCTTCTTCGGCGCGTTAAGTATCTTCCCCAAGAGTGTCTATTTCGCCCATTTGATGCAGGCCGAGAAAGCCAGCCATGTGCATGCGCATTTCGCCAACCACCCCGCGGCAGCTGCTTACATCGTCCACCGCCTGACAGATATCCCCTATAGTTTTACCGCCCACGGAGCCGACCTGCAGACTGACCAGCACATGCTCGCTCAAAAGGTGGCCGAGGCCTCCTTTGTGGTAACCATTTCGAACTACAACAAAGAATTCATCCTTGAGAATTGCGGCACCAGGTTTGTTGAGAAAGTCTTAGTAATTCATTGCGGCGTGGACACACAATTTTATCAACCAGCACCCCCCAACGATCTAGACGGCCCTCCAGACCGCCCCTTTGCAATCCTGTGCATTGGCACTATGTACGAAGTCAAGGGCCACACCTATCTGATCGAGGCCTGCCGGTTGCTGCAGGAACGCGGTCTCGATTTCTTATGCCACTTGGTGGGCAATGGGCCATATCTGGAATCGCTGGTTGACCAGGTAGCAAAGGCCGGGCTGGCGGAGCGCGTTCGCTTCCACGGGCAACTCCCCCGCCAGGAGATCGCTAAATTATTTAGGAGAGTTCACGTCCTGTCGGTTCCGAGCATTCCTACCCAGAGCGGCCGGCGCGAGGGTATCCCAGTAGTCTTAATGGAAGCTATGAGCAGCGGGGTGCCGGTGGTGGCAAGTGGCATTTCAGGTATTCCAGAGTTAGTCGAAGATGGGCACAGCGGTCTCCTGGTTCCACCCCGAGACTCCGCGGTGATCGCCAACGCTTTGGAGCGCCTTTACCATGATGTAAGATTGCGCAAGCGCCTGGGTCAGGCCGGGAGAGAGAAAGTACTGAGTGAGTTTGACCAGAATAAGAACGCTAACACCTTGGCCCAACAGTTTAAGAGGGGATATTAATGATCAGCTTAATTTTATTTTGGGGAGCTTTGACGCTCATCTTCTATGGCTATGTGATTTTCCCTCTGCTGGTTTGGCTTTACGGCCTTTTCTGGCACCGTCCATATAAAAGCGCTGAGATCACCCCGCGCGTAAGTGTAATCATCGCCGCTCATAACGAAGCGGGGAGCATCGCCGCCAGGTTGGACAACCTTCTAGCGCTGGACTATCCCCACGACCAGCTCGAAGTGTTGATCGCCTCCGATGGATCGACAGACAGCACGGATGCCATCGTACGCAGCTACGCCAGCCGGGGAATCACTTTGCTTGCCCTGCCTCGCCAGGGAAAAATCCCTGCCCTCAACACCGCCGCCGCGGCTGCCACCGGCGAAATCCTAGTCTTTTCGGATGCTAATAGCGTCTTTGCGCCGGATGCCTTGCGCTACCTGGTTATGCCCTTCGCAGACACACAGATCGGCGGTGTGGCCGGCAACCAGAAATATATAGTAAAGCGTGGTATAGGCGGCACAATCGATGGTGAACGCGGTTATTGGAATTTCGATCGCATTTTGAAGCGATCTCAAAGTCGGGCTGGAAATGTCATCTCAGCTACCGGATCGATCTACGCCATCCGCCGCGGCCTGTTTCACCCCATTCCTCCTGGCGTAACCGACGACTTTGTGACCTCTACTAGCGTTATCGCCCAGGGTTACCGTTTGGTCTTTGCGCCCGACGCCCTCGCCTTCGAACCCGTGGCGCAGTCAAGTGGCATCGAATTCGGTCGAAAAGTGCGCGTTACCACCCAAGGGCTGCGGGCTATCCTGGTCATGAGTAGCTTGCTTAACCCCTTCCGTTATGGTTTCTACGCTATCCAGGTTATCTCCCACAAAGTTGTGCGCCGATTGTTAGTTTTCCCCTTACTTGTGCTTTTCTTTGTTAACGTTCTACTTTGGAACCGGGGGCTGTTCTACCAGTCGGCCATGCTCGTCCAGTTAGGTTTTTATGGCTGTGCTTTTTTAGGCATGCTTCTCCAGCAATCCCGGCTTGGGCGGTTAAAAGTATTTTCCATCCCATTTTTCTTTTGTATGGTGTACGCCGCCTCACTTCTAGCGACGGTGAACATCTTGCGCGGTCGCCGCATAGAGTTGTGGGAGCCGCAACGTAAGGAGACCAGCCTAAACGAAGTAGCACATCAAGGCAACTTATCAGTTCCTCCGGAGCGAAGTTCACCATGACTTTATTTAATGGAGACTTTGCACAGTTTTTTCCTAGGGGGCGCAAGTCAGTCATCTTACTGACCCTAGGTTTAATCGCCATTGCTGCGATCGGCTTCATCGCCGCGCTCCAACCGATCCTGGCGCTCGCCATTGTAGGAGCGCTTCTCCTGGCCATCGCCATGTTCGCCTGGCCAAACGCTTCAACCTTGACCGTTCTCTTCATCCTGTACACCAATGCCGCGGTGGTCGCGGTTAAATTTCACGGGGTGCCTTATTTCATTGGGGTAGCTTTCCCGATCTTGCTAATCAGCCCGCTTGGTTATTATCTGATCTTCCGCCGCCAAAAAATTATCGTAAACCAGGTCATGCTGCTCTTAATCCTTTTCCTCGGTGTCCAAGCCGTCAGTGCTTTTTTTGCCAGATCCACAAGCGTCGTCACGCAAAGCTTGACGACTTATATGATTGAGGGAGTGCTCTTTTACTTCCTGATTATCAACACAATTCGAAGCCTGGCCTCCCTCCGCAAGGCGATCTGGGTCTTGCTGCTGGCTGGGGCCTTGATCGCCAGTCTCTCTGTTTACCAGCAAGCCACCCAGTCGTTTGACAACAATTTTGGTGGCTTTGCCCAAATGAGTAATGCAGCTTTCGGAACCGGGGTTGAATTGTTGGCAGGCGAAGTTTATCAGCCACGCCTAGCAGGGACAATTGGCGACCAGAATTATCATGCCCAGTTGATGCTGATGCTCGTACCCCTGGGATTATTTCGAGTATGGGGCGAACGTTCAAAATTGTTGCGTTTGTTGGCGCTCATCTTAACCGCGGTGATTTCGCTTGGGGTCGGGCTGACCTTCTCCCGTGGAGCTGCCGTCGGGTTCCTGCTTATGCTCGTGATCATGGCTCTCTTGCGTTACATCAAGCTCTATCAGCTGGCAGTGATCTTCATCGGCTTGTTCCTGCTTCTGCGCGCCCTCCCTCAATATGGCGCACGCCTGATCTCCCTGGAGGCTGTCATCGGTGCGGTGGGAGGTGTGGATGGCAGCGGTATCCGTGCTGCCGATAGCTCCACGGAAAGCCGTCTGACTGAGATGGCTGCTGCAGGGCTTGCCTTTGCCGACCACCCCCTGATTGGGGTCGGTCCAGGCATGTTCAAGTATTACTACCCCCAGTACGCTGATGCGGTTGGCTTGAGAGTACAAGCCTCTTATCGGGCGGCACACAATCTATATCTGGATATCGCCGCCGATACCGGTGTGCTTGGCTTAGGATGTTTCCTGGCCATCCTCTTCGTGACACTTCGCAACCTGGCCCAAACCCGCCGCCGTTGGTTGCATACTCGCCCCGATCTAGCCAACCTGGCAACCGGGTTAATGTTGGCCATTGTCACTTATCTCACCACCGGTATCTTCCTCACCCTGGCCTATGAACGTTTTTTCTGGCTGATGTTGGCGCTGGCCGGAGTGACAAGCTATCTCGCCGGAATTTCTGCCCAGGCTGATCCCGATTCAGCCCTGGATCTCAGGAGAGTTTGATATAACACGCCCGCCAAACATCATCGTCTTAATCCTGGACACCTTACGCGCCAGGAACGTCTCGAGCTATGGTTATCCGCTCCTGACCACACCACACCTGGATGCTATTGCCCGCCAGAGCCTGCTATTCCGGCGCGCCTTTTCCGCAGCCACCTGGACTATTCCCTCTCACGCCAGCCTGCTCAGTGGACTCTACATCTCTCAGCACAGGATTGAAAGCATCAACGGCAACCGGCGTTTTAACGCTGAGATCGTCACTCTCCCCGATGCATTACGCTCCCATGGCTACCGCACCGCTGCCTTCTCACAAAACCTGCTCTTCAGTCCCCAAAACCACCTTGATCAGGGTTTTGATGAATTCTACAGCGTCGAGGAGTTGCTTAGCTCCCACCGAATGACACGCTTGATCCAACGACTTTCTGGCGATTCGCCTCGCCAGGTCCGCTTGGCGGCGAGATACCTGAGGAAGATGATCGCCCCGCGCTTGTTGCTTGACAACATGTTCGCCTGGATCAAGGCCTGGGATAGGAAAACTCCTTTCTTTTTGTTCGCCAATGTCCTTTCACCCCATTTCCCATGGACCTTGCCCATTGGCTTTCTTCCCCGAGGGGATGGGTTCAATCTTAAATACCTGCTAAATTACGATCTCCTCACTCTTAAGAAGCAATGGGAATTCAATTCAGGCAAGCGCCAGGTTACTGATACCCACCGGCGCGTCTGGCATACGCTTTATGACGCCTCTATCCGCCATGTGGACAGTGAAATCGGTCGCTTCGTCGAGCAACTGAGGCAATTAGCGGGTTGGGAAGAGACTATATTAATCGTCACTTCCGATCACGGCGAGATGATGGGCGATTATCGGGGGATTGTTGGTCACGTTTTGAGCCTGCACGATAACTTGATCCACGTCCCGCTGATTATTCGCCATCCAGATTACCTCTCGGGACTGACCGTCGAAGGCGTAGTACAGACCCTGGACCTTTATCCGTCACTACTGGAATGGGCTGGTGTCCCGACAGGGAGAGTGCCCTCCTCTCAATTGCAACGCCCTCCCCTATCAAAGTCTATTTCCGCTGCCAATGATCCATCCGGGTACGCCTTTGCAGAGGAAGACTACACAGATAGCTATGACATCATCGGGAAATTGCTCCAGGTTAATCCCGCCGCGGATCCCAACCAATACCCCCGGCAACAGATCGCCGTTCACTCTGCGTCCCATAAATATATTTGGTATAACGACCGCCCCGGAGAGTTATTCGACCTAGGTAGCGATCCCCTTGAGGAACATAACTTGATGGACGGTAGCATTTCGACTGATCTGCCTTTTGTGCAGGAGCTGCAGGGCGCTTTGGAGACCTGGCGGGCCAATTTGGAGCTGTTCCCTCCGCAGCAGGTAGACGGCAATGGCGCCATCGACCCGGTCATGCTGGAACATTTGCGCGCTTTGGGGTACATGCCATGAGCGACGAAAGCTTATCTCCCGCCGTGGTCGAATTATCGCCCGGAATAAAGAAAGTCGCTACCAAGCGCCAGATCCGTGGCTCAAGCCTGCTGATGGTCGGCCAATTCATCTCCAAGGGAGTGACTTTCGCCATCCAGATCTTGATTGTCCGCTATCTCTCAAAAAGCGATTATGGCGCTTTTGCTTACGCCCTCTCAATCGCCGCCATCGGCGAGACAATCACAACATTTGGCCTGGATCGTGCCATCACCCGCTTCGTGTCGATTTATCATGAGAAAAGCGAATACGATAAGATGTTTGGCACCATCCTGATGGTGCTGAGTTCCATCATTTCGCTTGGCGTAGCTATGATCCTGCTTTTCTATGGCTTGCAGGGCATGATCGCAGGGAGATTCATCAGCGACCAGCAAGCCTCGGCGCTGTTGCTGATCCTGATCTTCATCGCGCCTGTCGATGCCCTGGACGCGGTATTCACAGGCATGTTCGCCGTATTCTCTCGCCCCGGGGCGATCTTCTTCCGCAAGTACGTTCTGGGACCGGGTCTCAAGCTGGTCGTTGTTCTGCTGCTCATCCTTAGTAAGAGCGGTGTGCGCTTCCTGGCAGTTGGGTACGTGGCGGTCGATACAGTGGTAGTTGCCATCTTCGCCATTCTTCTCTTCCGTACCTTGCGCGGGTTCGGCATTTTCAAACACTTCAGCTGGGGCGCGATCCGGGTGCCGGCACGCGAAGTCCTTTCTTTTACAGTTCCTCTGTTGGCTTCTGACCTGGTGTATGTTGTCATGGGTTCGGTCGATGCCCTTCTATTAGCGCATTTTTATGGTACCATCGACGTAGCCGCGCTGCGGTCAGTTCAGCCTACCGCCAAACTCAATCAGCTGGTGCTGATGAGTTTTGGGTTGCTTTTCACACCAGTGGCGGCGCGCATGTTCGCCAGAAATGATCGGGAGGAGATAAACAACCTGTACTGGCAGAACGCGGCCTGGATCGCAGTAATCTCCTTTCCGATCTTTGCCCTGACCTTCTCGCTGGCCAGGCCCATCACCCTTCTTCTTTACGGCTCCCGCTATGAAGGGTCAGCGATCATCCTGGCCTTGCTTTCCTTCGGGTATTACTTCAACGCAGCCACAGGCCAGAACGGCCTGACGCTCAAAGTTTATGGGAAAATTCGTTACGTCGTGGCCATAGACCTGTTCATCGCAGCCCTCAACCTGGGCGTCAATTTGCTGCTCATCCCGCGTTATGGCGCGCTAGGAGCCGCGGTTGGCACCGCGGGAACAATGATTCTCTTCAATATCTTGAAACAAGCCGGTCTCGGATTGGGCACAGGTATCAATTTGTTCGATTGGCGCTATGCACGTGTTTACGTGATTATCGCCACCGGCGCCGCCGG
>MGOK01000033.1:935-1228 GCA_001795335.1 Chloroflexi bacterium RBG_19FT_COMBO_55_16 | reverse complement strand
GCCGGGCTGGTCTCCTTGATGGTCTTCTTCCTCAACCTTAAGGTACTCAAAGTCAGTCAGACTTTCCCCGAGCTATTGCGCATTCCGTTACTGAAACGGATTCTTGGGCAGTAGAAACCCATGGCAATGTTAAAAAACACTCTCTCTACACAATTCATCCCAGGAATCAATGTCAAAGGCGACGTAGCTGGTGCGAATTGGTCGTTCTTGTTGCCCGACCTTGAACTTGACCGCGTCCTGTGTATCGGTCTTCCCGCGCCGACCACTTTCAAAACACTTACCCGCCTTAGCCG
>MGOK01000033.1:0-890 GCA_001795335.1 Chloroflexi bacterium RBG_19FT_COMBO_55_16 | reverse complement strand
GTGTAAACCCGGCGAAAAGGTTGATTCCACGCAGGTTTACCCAATCGTCATGAACCCCAGGCTGAAACGGATGCCGGTCCCGTCTGGCATCATCGACCTGGTGTTAGTCGGCAAAGAGTGGGGCGCGTGGTGGACTGGCGGAGAGCAAGGTTTGCCGGCCGAGATCGAGCGCGTTCTCAAGTCAGATGGATCCATCTACTTCGAGTTCGGTAACCCCTTTGAGCCTTTTTCCGCCGGCAGGGATAAATTAAATGGTTCTCTTGGAGGGTCCTTCTCTCGCCAGGTCTTTTGGCTAACCCCTTTGCACGGTGAAATGCAAACCGCGGTACCCTGGCAGGATAAAAAGACTTTCGACTACCTGGTCCGCCACTATCTCTGCGCCTCAACCAGCAACCTTAGGCCCCTGGCACGAGCTGAAAGATATATTATTAAGCACCCATGGTCTGGCCGATTATTGAGGCGTTCTGGGGTTTTTTTGACACGTTCTGCATCTGACTTATCGAGTAAACCTCCCCGCTATCTTCGTTCAGCAGCGGAAGCGGCCGGCATCGATCTGGACCAGAGCCGCTGGGCGCTGCTGGCGCGAGGCAAGTTTAGTTCGCGCAAAGTCTTGTTCTTGCTCTTCGAAAAGGATAGCGAATCGCCTCAGCATATCGTCAAGTTAACCCGCGATCCTGCATTCAACAATCGACTGGAGAACGAGTACAAAGCCTTAACCTTGCTTTGGGAAAAGGGAATTGGCGACCAGGAAAGGCTGCCGCAGGCTATCTTCTGCAGCCATCCCGGCAACCTGATGTTGGTAGGCCAAACAATTATCCAGGGCAAACCCTTCCGCCGCCAGCATGAGAGCTCACCGGATCACCCTCTTGGTCGCGATGCCTGCGCATGGC
>MGOK01000032.1 GCA_001795335.1 Chloroflexi bacterium RBG_19FT_COMBO_55_16 | reverse complement strand
TCGTTCCAGACTATGCAGGCGTTCATCTTTCTCCAGATAAAAGACGTGGTGAAATTCCTGGCTGGACCCATCTCCCAGGGTGATGCGCAGGTCCTGCGTGGGGATGAGCTGGTTTATTTGGGTATAGAACATCTCCAGCAAGTCATCAAAAGCAAGGGTGATATTGATGCCTTCCGCCACGCGGGTGATGATATCCAACTCATGGAGGCGCTGTTGTAGGGCGGTCACAACCTGTGAACGCTGCAAGGCGAGAGAAGCCTGGTCGCAGAGCGACTCCAGGAATTTAAGCGCATCCAGCGAATAAGGTTGCCCCGAAAGCCGGAGGCCAAGCCCCAGCCACCCGGTCAAGCTCTCCTTTCCAGGCAACGGTATATATAGCTGCGCGCCGAGCAAAGCCAGGCGCGCCCGGTCTGGACGCAACGCCACTGACAAAGTGTTTTCTTCGTCGATAAAAAGCGGAGCGCGGCGCCGGTCCAAAGTTTGGGCAAGCGCACTGTTAGCGGTAAAGCGCAGATCGCTGCTGGGCCGGCCTTCTTTATCGGCCGTGGCATAGTAATAGGTGTCAGAATCATGTTGTACAAAAATATGCAACTGAGATGGGGAGATGGCTTCTTCGATAGATTTCCGCAATAATTGGATGATCGCCGGGAATTCCGTAGTCTGGGTGAGTTGGCGGCCAAAAGCCTGTAGCTGTTCCTGGAAGGCAGTTCGTCCCCGAAAGAATAACGCATCCACTCTTTTCTGAAGGTAGAGACGGCTGGGGTTGAGCATCAGCGCCAACGAGAAGATCACGAGACCGAGCAGGTAGGAGCTTTTCGCCAGGAAGATCTCCCCAAATATCAGGCTCAACCCGCTCACCAGTAAGCCATAACCTCCAGCCACCAGCAAGGTCAGCGTGGTATATACGATCATGCGACTAAGCAGGTAATCCGTATCCAGCAAACGATAGCGTAATTTTGCATAAACCATGAAGAGCGGGAAGGCGATAGTCGGCAAAAGCCAGTACGGGGCGAAGGTAACCATTGGCCGGAAAGCAGTGAGGCAGAACCAGGCCACAAGCGGGCCAAAGGCGATCGTCGCGCCGAGTAAGATCAGGCGGCTTTGCTCGCGGACGATCGGAGAGGTTGATTTGATCCAGCGGTTGATGGTCCATCCCAGGAAAACGAATAACGCCAGAGTGACGAAGATCGATTCCAACCGCCGGGCAAGTAAGAAAGCAGCCGGATTGACTGCCGCATCCAAATACCGGAAAACGAATAGGATAACCATTCCAGCCAGGAGATAGCCCAAGATGCGCAAGAAAGGATAGCGCACCGTCAGGTCGACTTCCTGTGGGAAAACAAGCGCCAGGTCGAACAACCCCCCACCGGCCAGGGCGAAGGCAAACACCCACAAAGAAGTCAGAGGATGTGTTATGCCAACGTCAAACAGGCTTACGATGCCAATCGCCACCGAGGCTGTAAAGGACGCAAAGGCACGCCCGGCGACCTCCTTGCCTCGCAAGCTAAACACCCACAGGCCGCAAGCCATGTAAATGAAAGCGACCAGGTAGGGGAGATACAGGTAGCTCCACCGCTCGCCAGCAGAGGAGATTGGTGGAGCGACGTTCCATTTGGACGCAACTACCGGCACGACAGCCAGGAGTAATAGTGCCAGCACCTGGTAGATAAACACGATCCCCAGGCTGGCCCGCTGGCGGATAAAGACCCAGAAATGGGTCGCAGACCCGTTCAAAGAGCCGACCATGCTGCAATTGTATGGCAGGGGGTAAGGAAGCGCAAGAAAAAGGGGGAAATACTTACTGGACTGAAAGGTTCAGTCCGTCACAAGTCTATGAGAATGCTCGATATACTCCAGGCTTTGGTGGCGGAAGTAGGTATTATACAGGCTGGCGTAGTGCCCAGCCCGTGCCAGCAGCCCCTGGTGATCTCCTTCTTCGATGATACGTCCATTCTCCAGGACGACGATGCGATCGGCGGCTTTGACCGTGGACAGGCGGTGTGCGATTAAAATGCTGGTCGTGTTGGCCAGGATCAGCCCCAGCGCCTGCTGGATTTGCCATTCCGTGAAGGGATCGATGCTGGCAGTGGCTTCGTCCAGGATGAAAATCGCTGGACGCTGGACAAGGACGCGCAGCAATGACACCAGTTGGCGCTGGCCCATGGAAAGCCGTACGCCCCGTTCACCTACCTCGGTATACAAGCCCTCGGGCAGGCTTTCCAACCACTCACCCTCTCCGATCTGGTTAGCCATCGCTTCGATCATCTCGAGATCCACCCCCTGGCAGGCATAGCAGATATTCTCGGCGATCGTCCCGGAGAACAGGAAAGGCACCTGGGAGACGATGCCCAGCTGGCGGCGGTAATCCGGCAGATCGAAACTGCGGATATCGTTCCCGTCCACCAGGATACGCCCTCCCTGGAACTCGTAAAAGCGCGCAATAAGCTTGGCAATGGAGGATTTGCCCGCACCGGTGTGTCCCACCAGGGCCAGGTTCTCACCAGGGCGGATGTGCAGGTCAAAGTTATCCAACACCGGTTCCTCATCCGGAGAATAGCGGAAGTTCACGCTTTCAAAACCGATCTCGCCGCGCAAGGACGGCGCCCGCTGGTGATCGGTTTGCAGGACTTTCGTCTCGGCGTCGGTCAAGGAGAATACCCGCTCTGCTGCCGAAAGCCCGGACTGCACCTGAGCCCAAAAAGCAGACAGGTTGAGCACTGGGAAGAAGAACTGGTCCAGGCTTTGCAAAAACAGGAACCAGGCGCCGGCTGTGATCGCGCCAGCCGCCGCGCCAAGCCCGCCCACGAAGACCAGGATCGCCATTCCGATCCCTCCCAGGGCGTTCAGCACCGGAAAGACCAACGAAAGCACCAGGCCGCGCTGAACGTTAACCCGGTAGGATTGCCGGTTAGCTTCGTCGAACTCGGCGAACACACCGGCTTCCTGGCGGAAGTTCTTGGCGATGGCAATCCCGCTGACGGTCTCTTTGATGGCTGCATTGACGTTCGCCATGGCGCGCATGCCGCGGCGAGTGACCGTGCGCGCCAGCCGGCGAAAGCCGAGCGTGACCAGGAAAATGACCGGCATGAAACCAAACAGGTATAGCGACATCCGCCAGTCAATATTCACCAACACGATCCCCAGGATGATCGCTTGAATGACCTGCGAAAAAAGGTCGGTAATCAGGACAACCGTCTGGCCGAATTCTTGGGTGTCCGACGTGATGCGCGAAACGATGCGGCCTGACGAATACTGGTCATAGAAAGACAGGTCGTGATCGACCGCGGCGCGGAAAGCATCGTCACGCAGCGCCAGCACGATATCGCCCACCATGCGCACTGTCAACCGCCGGCGCAGCCAATTGGCACCCCAGGAGACCACCCCGGCCAGCAGGATCGCCCCACTCAGCAGGCCGATCGATAGCGGGGTGAGATTGCCCCCAAGCACATCCACGCTGCGCGAGACGATCAGCGGCGTGGCCGCACCGGCAAGTGCGATTAACAATAAAAGCCCGACCACCAGGACAAAAGCCGACCTGTGCGGGCGGAAATAGGCCGCCATGCGTAAGACCAGCTGGCGGTCAGAGTATTGGCGATCGTAGCCTTCGGTATCTAAACCGGCGAAGAAACTCATCGCTTAACCCCGCTCTGTGAATATGCGGCGATACGCCGTCGAGGTACGCATCAATTCCTCGTGTGAGCCAGCCGCCGCCAGGCGACCCTGGCGTAGTACCAGGATCATGTCTGCCCAGCGGATCTGCGACAGGCGATGCGTGATGATCAAGGTTGTCCGGCCGCGCGCCGCGGCGTAGATGGCGCGCTGGATCTTGTCTTCGGTAGCGCTGTCGATGGCGCTGGTAGAGTCGTCCAGGATCAAGATGCGTGGATCGGTCAGAAACGCTCTTGCCAGTGCCAGGCGCTGCCGTTGGCCGCCAGAGAGCGTCACGCCGCGTTCGCCGATGGTAGTCTGGTAACCCTCCGCTAGCGCGGTGATAAACTCGTCGGCCTGGGCGGACCGGGCTGCGGCCTCGATCTGCTCCTGCGTGGCACCTGGGACGCCAAACGTGATGTTCTCAGCGATCGTGCGCGAGAAGAGGAATACATCCTGCTCGATAATGGAGATGTTGGTCCGCAGGGCCTCCAGGTTCCAATCGCGGGCATCCACCCCATCGATCAGCACCTGTCCGGCGGTGGCATCGTAGGTGCGGTTGACCAGCTTGGCGAGCGAAGTCTTCCCTGTTCCGGTTTGCCCAACGATGGCAACCGTTTGTCCTGGTAGGACCTTAAAGGAGATGCCGTGCAGTCCCGGCTCCCCCTCTCCGTAGGCAAAAGTGACCCCCTTGAATTCGATCTCCCCCCGCATCGGGTCAGAATAACCGGCGGCGTTCTGATCGAGATTATTCTCGCGATTGATCAGTTCCAGGATGCGCTTTGCGCCAGCGATCCCCAGGGAAACCTGTGAGTAAGCAAACAGGGAGACGAAGGTTGGAAAGCCGAACAAATTCAGCAGGCCAAAATAAGCCACTACCTCCCCCACATCGATCAATCCCCGGTAGAACAAGAGCAGGGCGTGAGACAGCCCCCCGGCCAGGGCCAGCGCCAGGAGC
>MGOK01000031.1:15778-18083 GCA_001795335.1 Chloroflexi bacterium RBG_19FT_COMBO_55_16 | reverse complement strand
TGAACATCAGCACCGGCGGACAGCTGGCCTTGCCGGCTTTTATTGTCGAGGTGGATAAAGCCGGCCGGATGCATACATTCTGCAGCGCTCTGGAGCCAACTCAAGAGCAGGCCGGCTGGTATAAAATGGGCGCCACCCTGTCCGCGGGGCAATCCTTGCGCTGGTTGCGGGACAATGTTTTTAGGCTGGAGGGTGAGGGGGCTTACCAGAAGATGACCGCCTGGGCGTCAGAGGTACCCCCAGGCGCACGTCGACTGATCTTTTTACCTTACTTGAGCGGAGAACGTTCTCCTTTAATGGATCCGCTGGCACGCGGGATGTTCTTGGGGTTAACCCTGCAACACGGGCGCCCGGAGCTGGTGCGGGCGGTGCTGGAAGGGGTGACCTTTTCTTGCTATGAAGCCTGCCGGGTACTGATCGAGACCGGCGCGAGCCCGGCCCGGGTGATCCTGGCCGGGGGCGGGGCGCGCAGCCTGCTGTGGGGACAGATCGTGGCGGATGTCTTTAACCTGCCGGTGCAAAGGTTGAAGACCACCGAGCAGTCGGCGCTCGGCGCGGTATTATTAGCCGGAGCGGGTATCGGCCTGCTCGATCCGGGTACCACGTCTCGGTTATGGGCTGAGTACCACGATCCGCTAGAGCCCAAGCCGCACAATCACACCCTTTATATGGAATTGTTGCCGCTGTTCCGCGAGGCCTACTGGAAATTAAAGGAGCACTTGCCTGGCTAAAGCCTCGAATCCAGGAGAGTGGGAAGACTTCTGATTGAGAGAACTACGAAGGGTTACCTAGCGATTGCCCGCCGCATGACAGCCATGTTTTCGGCGATAGAGGCCTTGGAGTTGAAGATCGCCGAGCCGACTACCAGCATCGTCGCACCGGCATCCACAATCTCGAAAGCGTTATCCGCCTTGATGCCGCCATCCACTTCCAGCTCGACATGCGCCAGGCCGCGCGTGTCTAACATCTGCCGCAGGCGGGCGATCTTGGCGGTGCTGCTGGGAATATACGACTGCCCCCCGAAGCCGGGGTTAACCGACATGACCAGCACCAGGTCTACTTCTGGCAAGATCTCTTCCAAACTGACCAGGGGCGTCGCCGGATTGAGCGTGACCCCAGCCTTAACACCCAGCTCCTTGATTTGCTGCACGGTGCGGTGGAGGTGAGGGCAGGTCTCGACGTGCACGGTCAGAAAGCCAGCGCCGGCCTGAGCGTAGAGAGGAATCAGGTTTTCCGGTTTTTCAACCATCAAGTGCACATCCAACGGGACTCCTGCGGCGTGGGTGATCGGGTGCAAAGCCGAGGCGATCAGGGGGCCAAAGGTCAGGTTTGGCACGAAGCGGCCATCCATCACATCGACGTGAATCGCGTCGGCGCCGGCAGCCAGAGCTTCCCGCACCTGCTCGCCCAGGCGCGCCAGGTCGGCGGTTAACAAAGAGGGGACAATCTTGATCGTCATCACTTTCGCTCCATGATCTGCATCCCAGTACCGCCAGCCAGGGCAACTTCGTCCGCCATGTCCAGGAACAAGCCATGCTCGACGATGCCGGGGCGGTCGGCCAGCGTCCGCGCCAGGGCATAGGCGTCGGGGATGCCGCCCTCGAACCAGCAGCGCACCAGGTAATTGCCATTATCGGTGACAACCGGCGAACTGTCGGCTGCGCGCCACAGCTCGGCGCGGCAGCCCAGGGAGTTGAGCCAGCGCACGTGCACCTCGGACTCGAAGGTGACGATCTCCACCGGCAGCGGACCCTGCCCGAGCCGGGGGACAGCCTTCGAGGCGTCACCGATCACCAGGAAACGCCTGGCGTGGATTTCGACAATCTTTTCCCGCAACGCGGCGCGACCCAGTCCCTTGATCAGGTTGAGTTGGGGATCGACCTCGTCAGCCCCGTCTACAGCCAGGTCGAGGACGGGTGTATCCCCGCACTCTGCGAGGGTGACGAGGGGGATGCCTAATTGGCGTGCCAGGCGTGCCGTTTCTTGCGAGGTCGGGACGCCGCGAATGTCATTGAGCGCGCCCGCCTGCAGCCTTTCGCCCAACAATTCAATAAAGATGGAGGAAGTCGAGCCAGAGCCCAGGCCTAAAAGCATCCCGTCTTTAACGTAATCGAGGGCATAGGTTGCGGCTTGTCTCTTAAGATCCATTGATGTACTCCGTGTTATTTTTATTCTTTTTCTCCCGGCTGGTGTGCACCAGGTAAATCCCAACCAGCACAGCCAGACCACCCAACAATTGGCTGGTGTGGAGTGGCTCGCCTAGCAGTGGGATCGCTAGCAAAGCGGTCGTGACGGGTTGGCCAAT
>MGOK01000031.1:12173-15750 GCA_001795335.1 Chloroflexi bacterium RBG_19FT_COMBO_55_16 | reverse complement strand
AGATGTCCCAAAGCATCCCCCACGGAAAGATAGCCAAGCGTCTGCGCGACGATCGCCGCGCCCAGAAACGCCAGGTAGGTCTGGCTCGAATAACCCGTAAGGGGCAGCCTCAAACTCAGGCTGATCCCCAGGAGAGACAGGCTGGCGGTCAAACCGACCAGCCAGATATAAGAAAGCGTGTCCAGGAGAGCCCGGCCGCGTTGAGTGACCAGAAAATACCCCGCGTAGAAGAGGCCGGCGGCGATAGCTAATAAATCGCCAATGCCGAGAGTCGGATGACGCAGGAAGTCGCTGCTCAAGACGGTGGTCGCACCACCTAAGGTAAGCGCCAACCCTGACCAGAACCTGGCAGCCAGGCGCTCGTGCCAGATCAACCAGGCTGCCAGGGCGACCCACAATGGAGCAGTATTGCCCAGCAGAGTCGCGTTGGCAGCGGAGGTGAAATTTACTGATGTATTCCACAGGGCATGGTCGAAGGCAGTCATGATCCCGCCCAGGATAGGGAAGAGGAGCACAGCGCGCGGCAGCGGCCCACGTGACCGGCGATGGTGGACGAAAGCCGGCGCCAGGATCAAGGTGGACAGCCCGATGCGGTAAAAACCCATCACGGGGCCAGGGGCGTTTGCCCAGCGGACGAAGATCGCTGAGAAGCCGAGGGCCAGGATGCCGGTCGCTAGGGCCAGGTAAGGGAGAAGCTTTTTTCGTGAGGAGGTGGTGATCGTTAGTGAAGCCATAGATGAAATCGATCGAATGTTAAAAAATAGTACCCAGATCTACTTGTCCTTTTTTAAGATTGCGGTATAATACGGCGCACCCCAATCGATGCTGCTCTCCCAATCCAGGGGGGGTGAGGTGTATGAAACCCAAGGAACATATAATACTAAAAGCCAAAATATTGTGGATCGAGGGAAAACGGGCTGAAGGCCCGTCTTTTGTCCCTGATCTACGCAGAAAAGGCTTTACCGTCGACACCGTTCCGACTGGTAAGGCGGCCTTAGCGCGCTTGACGGAGGTGGGCATTGATCTTGTGGTTGTTGACGCAGCTTCCTTCCGCACCAGCGGCCAGCGAATCTGCCAGGTCTTACGCCAAGAATGGGAGAAGCTCCCGATCCTACTGATTGCTAACCCGGAACGATCTGTATCCAAGGATACTTGTGCGGATGTCGTGTTACACCTACCGTTTACTTCGCGTAAGTTGGTCAACCGTATCCTACCGCTCCTGCCTGCCGCGAGCAATAACCTGTTGAATGCCGGGCCGATCAGCCTGGACCTGGAACGCAAGTCGGTACGCTGTGGTGAGAAAGAGACTCGGCTGACACCTCGCTTGACGCATCTGCTTAAAGTCTTCCTCAAACACCCGGGTGAAGTCCTCGAACGAGAGAGCCTGTTTCGCCAGGTCTGGAACACTGAATATACTGGCGATACCCGCACCCTGGACGTGCATATCAGCTGGTTGCGCCAGGCGTTTGAGATGGACCCACGCAGACCGCGCTTTCTGAGAACTATCCGAGGGGTGGGGTATCGGCTGGATACGTGATGCGTGAAACGAACCGTAAAACGTGAAGCAGTTTAAAATTCAGGCCACATTTCATGTTTCACACAGCCCGTTTTACGGGTCATGGTTCCCGAAAAGTCTGCAAAGTATCCAAATAATATTGTGGCAGGCCGATGTCGTAGCGCCGACCCTCCATGATTAAACCCAGGAAGCCGTCTTCCCGCCTCAGGCGGTCGAGGGCCGAGGTTAGTTGAAATTCGCCATGCTCGCGCACGTTATTGGCGATATGTTCCTCCAAGTAATCAAACAGTTGCGGCTTGATAATATACATTCCGAAAACGGTAAAATATTCGCCTTCCGCCAGGCCAGGTACCCGCAGGTTGCTGCGCGCGTAGTCTACGGTAGGCTTCTCGGCGAATTCGGTGACGTTTAACAGGCGCCCTTCATCGATCCAGACGCCTGCTACAGTGCCAAAATTAGCGATCATGCTTTCGGGGGTGCGGCGCAGGCCTAAGATATTGATGCCATGCATGTGGTAAGCGTTCCCCAGCTGCTGGGTGCAGGACTGCTCCCCGTTGGAACGATAAAGGTGGTCGCCTAACATCAGC
Organism: Chloroflexi bacterium RBG_19FT_COMBO_55_16; assembly: GCA_001795335.1. Next base: position 13,647 of record MGOK01000031.1, on the reverse strand, counting down.
AGGAAAGGTCCATCTTCGATCGCTTCCCGCGCGCAATAGACCGCATGTCCGAACCCTTCCTGGGTTGGCTGGACGACAAACGATACCCGCTGGCCGATCTCCAGGATGCGGCGGGCATAATCTTGGGAATTGCGGGGGAGTTTGTTGTAGTTCTCGATAGAAATCTGAGTGTTGAAAAACGAGTGGAAATCCTGCAGGTCGTCCTCCTGAACCACGATAATAACTTCCTCTAGGCCGGCGTTGAGCGCTTCTTCAACGATCAATAAGATAGCTGGCTTGGCGATGCCATCGCGGTCGATAATGGGGAACAACTCCTTTTTGGTAGCCTTGGTCGCCGGAAAAAGGCGCGTGCCAAAGCCAGCCGCCGGGATCAACGCTTTGCGGACGCGTGCGCCAGGGCGTAAGGTGAGATTGAGACATTGGGCGTCCAGGTCGCGCTCGATAATCTCGATCACGGCTTGCTGGTCAGCTTCGCTACGGGCGATGAACTGAGCTGTACCGTCGCCCTGTGATCCGACGCCTTTGCCGCCCCAGATGTGCGGTTTCAAAGGGGGGTAATTCAGCACACGGTGCAAGACAGGAGCGGTTAACTCCTCCGGGCAGGCTGGCATCGCATAGCGATCGAAAAAGTCCTGCGCCTCGCTCATCAGTGCACCCAGGCGACTGGCGTCTGAAACATGCAGAGCCTCAACCGCTTGCCCAACTATGCGTTTATTGATCGGTCCAAGCAGCTCCTGCACACCGCGCTCGAGCTTGTTTTCAGCAAAAGGATAGCAGTGGTTCAACCGATTCAGGATCTCCATAGTATCCTTCTTCGCCTGCAGGTCGACTATAACGAAGTGCAAATCCTGGTCGACTTTCAATTCGGTCGTGTCTAGCCGGTCGCCGTCGAAGCTCATCAGCACCGGGCGGTTGCCAAAGGCACAGCCCTGATCCATCCGCCCGCAGCGCGAGGGGGTGGTGATCTCACCCTGGTAAGCCAGCTCCATCTCGCCGCGGATGGTCAGCTTGAGGTCGTAAATGCGGTTAAACGCCCTGGCCGCCAGCACGCAGATCGCCGCGCTCGAGGAAAGCCCTTTCTTCACTGGCAGGTCGGTCTTGTAATTGTCGATCACCAGTCCGCGCACGTGGTAGTTGGTCATGACCTGGTAGGCAACTCCAGCTATGTAGCTCCAAAAACCACCGCGTTGGGCCTCCTCCAGCAAGGCTATGGGTTGCATGGGGATCTCGTCCGGGCCGTGTTTCTGGCCGTCAGGTGTGGTCGATCTTAATACCAGGGACGTGGGGTGGGGTTCCACTTCGGCGTATATGCCCTGGTCGGTGCCGCAGATCAATGTGTAGCCCTTCTCGATCTCGGCATTGATGCGCCGGTAACCACCGGCCCAGTCAGAGTGTTCGCCAAATAGACAGATGCGTCCAGGTACAAAGAGCTTCATGAGTTCACCTCTGCAAAGTGATATGGATTTGCTCGCCG
>MGOK01000031.1:11765-12066 GCA_001795335.1 Chloroflexi bacterium RBG_19FT_COMBO_55_16 | reverse complement strand
GCTGAGAAAAACTTTCCCATCCCAGGCAGGATCAGCCTCCCAGTAATCCAGGTTCGTGAGCAAGTCTTCCGCCAAGGTTAGGGTCTGACCGGTGAGATGAAGGTTCGCTACCTGGCGAGTTGAATGTTTAATCACAGCCTGGGTTTCTCTTTGCAGGTTGAATGGCCTCCCAGCCCTTTCAACCAGTCTGGCGCGCGCCGTGTGGATGGCACGCCAGCTGTCGTCGTTGGCAATGAACCGCCTTCCGAGGCGCTGGGCGACCAATGGGGTGGTGCCTGACCCGCAGAAGAAATCCGCCACC
>MGOK01000031.1:11338-11742 GCA_001795335.1 Chloroflexi bacterium RBG_19FT_COMBO_55_16 | reverse complement strand
AAGGCCTCGGGCTTTTGGGTGGGATAGCCGGTGCGTTCGCGGTGCAGGCGCGCCACCACCGGGAAGTACCACCAGTCTTCAGGTACCTTGCCGCGTTCCAGGTCAGGTACTTTACCAAAGCCGGCCTTCGGGGAGGCCTCGAATGTCTTCACCGTGTTTGGGTTGTAAGGCGCGCGCACTGCTTCCGCATTAAAAGTGTATTTTGAGCTCTTGGTATAAGCCAGGATAGTGTCGTGCTTGCGGTTGAATGCGCTGCGGATGGGAGAGGGGCCGTGGTAGACCCAGATGATCTCGTTCAGCAGGCGCTCTGGGCCAAAGATCTCATCCAGTAGCAGGCGGGCGTAGTGGTCAGCGTGCCAGTCCAGGTGCAAGTACAACGTACCTTCGGGTGCTAGCAGGCGGTG
>MGOK01000031.1:8227-11188 GCA_001795335.1 Chloroflexi bacterium RBG_19FT_COMBO_55_16 | reverse complement strand
ACCTTCCAATTGGGGTAGCAGCGCTGACATCACTGCCAGGTTATCGCCCAGGATCAGGTGGTTTTCGGGGATTGTACCCGGATACCCTGCGCCTTGCGGATAGACAATGCTATCGAGCTCCAGGGCGGCGGGGACAGTTTGCGAGGGGGTCTTCGAGGCCCAAGTGAGGAGAGGCATGGGGGAGAGGGCCTATGTCATTTTCCAAACTTCGCCTTGAGTATATCTTCGAGGGTCGGCCGACCGATCTCTTGTAATTCGTAGCGTACGCGCTGGCTGGGCTTGTCGATCTCCAGCAGGCTGGCCAGGTCGATCGGTGTACCGATCAGCACCAGGTCCACATCGGCGTTGTTGATGGTTTGTTCCAATTCGTGTACCATCTCGTCGCCATAGCCCATCGCCGGCAGAATAGCGCCGGTCGAGGGGTACTTCTGGAAGACATTTCGGATCGATCCAACGGCATATGGGCGTGGATCAACGATTTCAGCTGCACCGAAACGGCGGGCAGCTACCCCACCTGCCCCGTAAGCCATTTCGCCATGGGTCAGGGTTGGGCCATCCTCGATCACCAGCACGCGCTTGCCGCGGATCGCCTGGGGGTCGTCAACGAAAAGTGGGGAAGCGGCCTCGACGATCAGCGCCTCTGGGTTCAAGCGGCGCAGGTTTTCGCGCACGGTGATCACATTATCGGGGTCAGCGGTGTCCACCTTGTTGATCACAAAAACATCGGCAGCGCGGGCGTTGGCCTCGCCAGGGTGATAAGTCTGCTCATGGCCTGGCCGGTGCGGATCAGCCACAACGATATGCAGGTCAGAGACATAGAACGGTAGATCGTTGTTCCCGCCATCCCACAGGATCAGATCGACTTCCTGCTCAGCTTGCCGTAGGATGCGTTCGTAGTCGATCCCAGCGTAGACTACCACGCCGTTGGCGATATGCGGCTCGTATTCTTCGCGTTCCTCGATGGTACACTGCTGTGCTTTCAGGTCTTCGTAGGTAGCGAAGCGTTGCACGGCCTGTCTGGACAGGTCGCCGTACGGCATCGGGTGGCGGATGGCGGCTACACGATACCCCAGGCTGCGCAGGATGTGCGAGACGCGTCGGCTGGTCTGGCTCTTACCTGAACCAGTGCGCACAGCGCACACCGACACCACCGGTTTGTTGGATTTGATCTGAGTTGAATTAAGCCCCATCAGGCGAAAATCCGCCCCGGCAGCCAGCACCAACGATGCCTTGTGCATTACATATTCATGGGGCACATCGCTGTAGGCGAAAATGACCTGATCGATCGCCCACTCGGCGATCAGGCTTGCCAGGTCATTTTCAGGATAAATCGGGATGCCTTTAGGATAACGCAGCCCGGCAAGTTCAGGAGGATAGTTGCGACCTTCGATGTTGGGGATTTGGGTGGCAGTAAAGGCCACGACTTCGTAATCTGGGTTTTCCCGAAAATAGACATTGAAGTTATGGAAGTCGCGCCCGGCGGCGCCCATGATCAGGGTACGAATGGGGGGCATAATTCGATGCTTGCTCCTTTTGAGTTAGTTATATTCAGGGATAAACAGAAAGGTAATAGGGGTATGCACCTTATTCCCTTTTCCCTTGTCCCTCACCCCTTGCCTTTACATAATCTGCGGGGCAATGATCCCCAACAGGTTGAGCGCGTTAGCGATCGCCTGGCGGGCGGCGGCCACCAACCGCAAGCGGGCAGCGCGCACTTCGGGCTCGGCTTTCAGCACCGGGCAGGCGCTGTAGAAATCGTTGAAGGCGCGCGCCATCTCGTATGCCAGGTTGGTGATCGGCAGGGTTTTAAACTCAGCAGCGGCGCGTTGCACTTCAGCTGGAAAGCGGGCAATTAAGTCGACCAGCTGGATTTCAGCCGGGTCAAGCGAATAGTTTAGCCTGGTTGATTGGGGAAGGTCAAGCGTATTAACGTTTGAACCTTCGAACGTTTCATCATTAAATCGTGTCAGGATGCTGTTGGCGCGCACGTGGGCGTATTGGATATAAGGCGCAGCCTGCCCATTAAAATCGAGCGCGCTCTCCCAGTCGAAGGTGACGATTTTGGCGTTGTCGCGCGCCAGCATGGGGTATTTCAAAGCGCCAAGCCCCACGGCGAAGGCCACATCCTGTTTCTGCTGGTCTGGAAGGGAGGGATTCTTCTCCTGTACGACCTGGAAGGCGCGCTGCTTGGCTTCTCGGATGAGGTCTTCCAACAGCACAACTGTGCCCTCGCGAGAAGCCATAACGACATTACCCGGCAGGTTGACGATCTCGTAAGGCAGGTGCTGGCAACGCCTCGCCCAGGGATAACCGGCGATCTCCAGGGTTTTGAAGACTTGCTGGAAGTGCAATGATTGGCGCACGTCTACCACATAGATCGAGCGGGCGAGATCGTACTCACTGAACTTCATGATCGCCAGGGCCAGGTCCTCCGTGGAATAGAGTGCGGTGTTGTCTGAACGCAGCACCACCAGAACGCGGTATTTCTCTTGCTTCAGGCTTAACAGGTCATCAATACGGACGATGACCGGTCCACCCGTGGGGCGCTCGTCTTCCGCGATGCCCTTGGCGATCAATTGTTCGACAACTTTTTTCCCTGGGTGCTCTGCCTCCGAGTTGGAGTACCAGCGGTCGAAGCGGATGTCCAGGAGGTCGTACATGATGGCGAAATGGTCGAGTGACCACAGGCGGGTCTGTTCCCACAAGGCTACCACTTCAGGATCGCGGCGATCCCAGCGGAGATAGAGGGCGCGCAATTCGGCCTCCAGCTCTGGATTCTCCTCCAGCCGGCGAGTCGCTTCAGCGTATAGATCTCCCATCCAGCGGGTTGTATCGGCCGGGGGTCTCTCCCCGGCGTGGTATTGCATGTAGTTCCACAGCCATTTAATGACATGCAGCCCAATGTCGCCGATGTAGTTAGCGCGCACGACATCGTAACCAGCGAATTCCAGGATGCGGGCG
>MGOK01000031.1:2834-8213 GCA_001795335.1 Chloroflexi bacterium RBG_19FT_COMBO_55_16 | reverse complement strand
AATGGCGCTGCGTAAATGACCGACATGGAAGGCTTTGTGTGTGTTAGGCTGGGAGAACTCGACCATGACTTGTTCTCCCTTGGACACCCCGCGGCCAAAATTGGCGCCTCCCTCCAACACATTGTCCACAACACGCCGGGTGAAATCAGCTGGGGCGAAGTACAGGTTCAGGTAACCTTTGACGGCCTCGACGCGGCTGAAGCCAGCCGGGAGGCCCATCTTCCCGGCGATGGCAGTGGCGATCTCCTGGGCGCGCTGGGGCACGACAACTTGTTTCCCAGCCCGAGCTTCTCTGGCAGCCAGCTGAAAGAATGAAGTCGAAATGCCCCATTCCCCAGCAAAGGGAATGGGGTTCCATTGAATCTCTCCGTGATCGGGAAGTTTTTTCTCGGAGCAGTAAGCGCGGATTTGTAACTCCACGGCTTGTCGTTCACGGTCGAACATACGGGGATTATATCACGCCGGATTTCTGACAGTGTTCAGGTACCCAGAACGTAAAAAGCGGGAGCGCTTAAGCTCCCGCTTTCAGGATGGCTTGTGAGATGAAAAAAAACGACTAGGCGTGCTTTGTTTCCAACGCAGCAAGTTGTTTCATGAGGCGGCTCTTTCTGCGGGCGGCGTTGTTCTTGTGAATTATGCCTTTCTCCGCAGCTTTGTCGAGGGCGCTGATCGCCTGCAGGGTGGTAGCGCGCGCCTCTTCAAGGTTCTCGTTGATGATTTCTTCGCGGGCATTTTTTACGTATGTGCGAGCGCGGCCGCGAAAAATACGGTTACGCTGGCGGCGCTTCTCGTTTTGCTTATTGCGCTTGATAGCAGACTTGATATTAGCCAAAAGACTTCCTCCAGAAGATACTCGAGATTGACAGGGCGTTATTTTACATGATCGGCGCTGATCTGTCTAGTACAACTTCCCGAAAGTTGAAGCTGCAGGTAGATTTGACATCGACCTCGGAACGTAGTATGATGAATTTACCACAGGCTGGCCAGGTGGTCGCGGCTCTGTAAGCCAGAGTCGAGGAAAGTCCGCACTCCACAGAGCACGGTGCCGGGTAACACCCGGGGCGGGGGCCTGAGCCTCTCAGGTTACTTGCCGGATCGGGCCACAGAAACAATCAGCCGAGCGTGGGAATTCGAGATTAGAGATTCGTCCTTTGACGTTTCTCGATTCTCTCCTTTCTATTCTCGGTCATGGTGAAAAGGTGTGGGCAATCGCATAGCGATTGCTTGTCGCATAGCGATTGCTTGAGCGAAACTATTGGTTTCGCTGTGTAAGAGACCACCGGCGTCCACAGCAATGTGGGCGGCCAGGCAACCCCCACCGGGAGCAAGGCCAAGCAGGGGCGCAGCCCGCTTCAAGCGGGCCGGAGGCTGCTCGTCTCCCCGCTTCGCAAGAAGCCAAAGCCCCGGGTAGGCTGCTAGAGCTACGTGGAGACACGTAGCCCAGAGAGATGACCACCCAGGTGGAGCATTCCACTGGACAGAATGCGGCTTATAGGCCGGCCTGAGGAAAAGAGCTGTTGCCAGTCAACGGCTCTTTTTTTTCTTGCCCGCTTGGTCGCTGTTTGATATACTCATTGTGGGGAAATTAACAATCCAGGCTTGAAAGTCGGTAAAGGTCTTACTTTTGACGCTTTAGCGGTGTAGTATGGGTGGCTTCACTTGAGCGAATGACATTGCAAAACCCAACGAAGGAGGGTACCATGGCCGACGAAAAGTTTGACGAAAAGGAAAGAGAAAAGAGCGAGGAGAAAGCGCCGGAAGAGAAGTGGCGGCGCGACCCGCTTGGCTCGATCATCTGGGCTGCCATCCTGATCTGGGCTGGCGTGGTCTTGCTTGCCAATAACCTGGGGTATCTGGAGAGTTTGAAACGCCTTACTCCCAGAGGCCCGGTGTGGTTGCTGGGCTGGGAAAGCGTTTGGGGCCTGATCTTGTTGGGGGCTGGCGGGATCCTTCTGGTAGAGGTGCTCACGCGCCTGGTGGTGCCGGCTTACCGCCGGCCGATCGGCGGCACACTTATCCTGGCCTTCGTCTTCATCGGACTCGGGCTTGGTAATGTAGTCAGCTGGAACATGATCTGGCCGCTGATCTTGATCGCCATTGGCTTGTCGATCGTGGTGGGCGGTCTGCTCCGAAGACGTTGACGAGGCTCTAAAGGCGACCGAAATTGAAAGTCATGAATTCGTCCCAAGCGTAGCGCAGGGGCGTCCACCACTCTTCCCGGCCGATGCAGCGGAAATAGGGCGGCTGCTTGGCCCGGATCAAATCACCGATGCGATAGCGTGGCAGGATGGGCGTCGAGACGACCAGGCTCCCCTGTTCTCCGGGGCGCATCTCGTGCAGCAGCTTGATCCCGCGGCTGGTCTGCACCTCGAAGAAAAACAGGTCGTAGTTGGGCACCCAGGCTCGCTTTTCATCGCGCTGCTGGCCGAACATCCCTTCCGTCGCCCCGTAGATCTCGCGGATCGCTGCCGGTCCGTACAAAGCGTTGAGGGCTGGCTGGTAACGCGTGTTGATCCCCGGCACACTACCCAAAGTCATGATCTGTGTCTTCCACAAGTCCTTGGGATAGACCTTGTGAATGCGCTGCATATAGCGGGCGAAGCGCAAGGCTGTAGGGCAGACTCCGCCAACCAGGGCGACATTCTGGTCCTTGCACTTCTCGTAGGCCAGCTCGAAGCGGCGGTCCCAGTCGCGCTCGGACTTACCACCTCCCAGGGCGTCGATTTCATCTTGCGTCGGCGCGGAGCGGATCGGGGTAAAGGTAGAGACGTGCTTGGTGTAGATTCCCGAGCTGTAGCCGTATTCAAGCTCCCGGTCGCCAACCTTCACTGTCCCTACCACCGAAGGGAAATTCAAATTCAGATTGACGCCGGCGAACAGGTCAAAGCGCTTCGTGCTAGCGACGTAGTTCATCATCGCCCGCCCGGCGCTGACCCGCATACGCAGGTCGGTGGGAGTCATGGGGATGAACTTGGCCTCGCCTTTGGTAGTGCCGCGCGTGATCGCCCAGCCGACCGGCTCTTCCCACAACAACAGACCCACCTCGCCGGCCATCACCCGCTCAATGAGCGGCTTGTAGTCATCATAGGTGGCGATGGGGAAGGCCTGCTGGTAATCAGCCAGGCTCTCGATGTGCGCCGCGCCGTGCTGTTTGCCGAATTCGGTCTGGGCATATTCCTTCAGCAATCGGTGAAGCACTTCCTCCTGAGCCTTGGGAGGGTCAGCCACTGCCGTGTGCCAGGGTTGGAGAAAGGATTGGAGCATCTGCGCCCCGGTTTGAGCATCAATGTTCATCATCGTTCGGCTCTCCTGCAGCAAATTCTGTTTTATGATTCCATTCTACAGGCAAACCGCGAACCGGGCAAGCGCGTTTTGATACAGGTTGATTGGTGATCTTCGCTCCATGGGGCAACGCTTGCCTCTCGCCTCACCGTTTGATATACTGTTGGCTATGATCGTTGGTCGTCCTCCCATCATGCTTCGTCTCACATGACCTACAAATTCGCCCGATTCCTCGTCCACTTGTTAATGCGCCTGGTAGTCACCATCGAGGTGCATGGCATGGAAAGACTGCCAGTCACAGGTGGCTATATCGCCGCGGCCAATCACCTTGGCCGGTTGGACCCCGGGTTAGTCTATATCCTCCTGGACCGCCAGGACATCATCATGCTGGTGGCTGAAAAATACCGCCGCTTCGCCATCCTCCGCTGGTTGGTCAAAAGCCTGGACGGCATCTGGGTCGACCGTTTTAACGCTGACTTTGCCGCCATGCGTAATGTTCTGGAACGGTTGCGGAAAGGCGGGGCGCTGATCATCGCCCCGGAGGGCACGCGTAGCCCGACTGGGGAGCTGCTCGAAGGGCGGGCCGGGGCGAGCTATCTGGCTGCCAAGCTCGGTATACCTGTGTTGCCAGTTGCCCTGACAGGCACGGAAGATAAACAGGTGATGAAGAACTTGCGGAAGTTGAAGCGTATTCCGGTCACCATTCGTGTCGGAGAACCATTCACACTGCCGCCCGTAGGCAAGCTAGAACGCGATTTCGTCTTGCAGCAGTATACCGACGAGATCATGTGCCGTATCGCCGCGCTGTTACCTCCCGCACACCGCGGTGTCTATGCCAACCATCCCCGTTTAAAGGAGCTGTTGGAGACGAAAGCCTTCGGAAACTGATTTATCACGCCTCTACCTTCACCCGATCGAGCCAAGGAAATAAAAATCTCCCGCAGGTTCGGCAACCTGCGGGAGATTGATGTTACTTGCCTTTCTTATGTCCTTTACCATTCCTTTTACCGTTACTGTTACCATTCTCGTTACCGTTTCCATTCCCCGGATCGCCGAGCAGGGCTTTGCGGATCTCGCCCCAACCCATGCCAGAACGGCGCATGTCGAAGATCTGGGTCACCGGCGTCCCGCTCTCCAGGCTCAGGCTATAGGCATGGTCGATCTCGCCGAAACCGAAATGTTGGCAGAACCAGCCCATGATCTCTTCATACGGAACACCGTAGCGCTGGGCTAACTTCATGCCGGTGGGATGAGGATTGGCGCCAGTGCAATCGATCGGGGCGGGCGTGGCTGTGATGGTCGGTGTTTCGGTAATCGTGCCGGTGATGGTTGGGGTCGTGGTAATCGTTCCAGTAGGTGTTGGGGTGGCGGTGAAAGTCGCGGTTCCGGTTGGTGTGCTGTCACAGGCTTTGGTGATCGTCACCGTCAGGCGGGTGTTGTGTCCCTCACCGCGATTGGCTTCGTAGGCGACGAAGACGCGCACCTTGATCTCGGTTCCAGCCGGGGCGTTACCCCAACCAGCCGCGTCAAGCGCCACGTGAATGTTGAAGTCTACCTGCTCGCCTGGGGCGATCGTCTCCCAGGTGGCCGGGTCCAATTGGACCGCGTCGACGTATTCCGCCCCCCGGGTGACGGCGTAACCTAATTCCACCGCCGCGGCATAATCGTCCGCTTCGTTGGCGGTGTTGATCAGCGAGCCGGTCAGGTCAAAGGAGGTCTCGCAGCTGGCGGTCTCCAGCTCATCCGGCTCGAAGGACAGGCTAGGATCGGCGTTTGGATCGGGAGTGGGGGTTGGCGTGAGTTCGTAAGAGAGACCCTCGAGAGGTTCAATTTCCACTGCCTGCCAACGCCCTTCCTCCAGGGGTGTGAAGACCACGCGCACCGCGCTGCCCAAAGTCAAGCCTTCAGCCAGCTTCGTTTCACCGTCCAATTTCAAGGTCAATCCGCCAACCTGTAGTTCCGCCGCGCCCATCGCTTGCAGAGGGCCGGTGAAGGTAAGGCGTCCTGCGGAGTCAGCGGTCGTGGCAAGGCTGTCGGCTACCCACTCGCCGCCAGGCAGGATGCGACCCTCCACGCGAATATTTTGGCTTACCAGAG
>MGOK01000031.1:2635-2820 GCA_001795335.1 Chloroflexi bacterium RBG_19FT_COMBO_55_16 | reverse complement strand
TCACTCCCCTCTGCCACGGTGAACGGGACGCCGGCCACCCTCCATGTGTTGCCCTGAATTCCGGTCAGCTGACCCTGGAGGGTGAATTGATAGGCAGGTGGCTCTAGAAGCTCCCCAGGTCCACTAGCAACCACTTGCCCGGCGTTCAAGAAAACCTGTGAGCGATCATTGGTGACCAGGACCCG
>MGOK01000031.1:250-2566 GCA_001795335.1 Chloroflexi bacterium RBG_19FT_COMBO_55_16 | reverse complement strand
AGCCTCACCAGCTGGGGTGAAGATCATGAAAGCACTGCGCTCACCGTGCGAAGGTACGACTGCGTTTTGGGTGTGACCGGCGGTCTGGGTTAGCACGACCCGCAAGACTTTACCCCAATCGCCATCAACCCGACTCAAGATCAAGTCCGTGTTTGGCTTCAGGGTTGTGCGACTGCCATCGAAAAAGACCAGGGTGGCAGTGGAGGCAGCGGAAGTACGGATGCGTTCTCCACTGCGTACCCGGTCGCCGCTGGTAAGCGGTCGCCATGCGTTGTTCTTGCCCGAAGAGACCGCAACTTCTCCGCTCACATCCACCAGCCTGGCCGATTGGGCGTCGCGCGGCCCGCTCAACCAAAGGCCAACCCCAAGCAAGGCGAAGAAAGCCAGGAAGAATAAGGCAACAGCTCCGGCCGCGACCGGAGCGAGCAGCCATTTGAAGGAGAAGGGGGCCGAGTTCTGCACTCGCTTTTGACCGGTGCGCCCTGCGGGAGGAGTCTCCCGACCATTTGGCCTGGTGATCTCTGACGATATGTGGCCCGCGGATTCATGAGCTAAACGGTTGGCGGCGGTTACCAGGTCCGCCTGGCGCGCTTGTGACTGTTCCAGCAACGGTTCTGGATGCGGAAGTGCGCGAACAGCCACAGCCAGCCTGATCAGGCCCTCCAGCTCCTCGTTCTCCTCAGGCAGCCCAGCCAGGACATTTTCAAGGTCACTGCCCATTTCCAGGGCGCTCAATTTTTTCTCCAATAGTTGATCTTTATTAACCATAGGAAATCTCCCACTCGGTTAGAATGCGGCGCAGGGCGAGCAGGGCACGCCGTTGCAAGCCCTTGACAGCGTCTTCGCTTTTGTGTAGCGCCCTGGCCACCTGAGCCAGCGGCATTTCGGCGACGAAACGCATCAGAATGACATCGCGCTGGTCCTCCGTCAACCTGTCAAGAGCCTGGCGCAGGCTTTCACTGGTCAGGTTATGTTCGACAGTCCGATCCAGATCAACGTTCGCTGCAGCCATGCGCTCCTCCAATGGCAGATGCTCCCGGCCGCTCGTTTTACGGTAATGATCGATCGCCAGGTTACGCGCGATCTGGAACAGCCAGGATTGGAACATCGATGCCGGCGGGTGGAACCCGGCGATGAAGCGCAGCATGCGCAGGAACACCTCCGAAGTCAAGTCCTCGGCGATCTGCCGGTCGCCCACCCGGTAATACAAGTAGCGATAGATGCCCTGGTAATAACGCTCGTAGAGCGCACTGATGACCTGGGCATCGCCCGTCTGGGCGCGCCGGATCTGTTCGGTGTTGACGTCGATCATGAGGTTTCCATTGAGCATTGTCATCCCACGCCGGCTTTGTTCTACGCTATATATAACGTAGCTGAGTGGGAAAAAGAGTCGAGGATCTTGTAAGGATGAAAGGGGATTAGCCTTTTGGTGCAGCAACCCCCCGCCCAGTATATTAATGCCAGGATTGAGTTTACCCGTTTATTATTTTAGCAAAAATGGTACATTCTTCCTATCCCATCCTCATTCCAACTGCGTAAATCCTACTCTCCCTCGGCTGCATCTTGCACCACCGGCAGCACCTGAGGGCTTTAACCTTTCCCCGGTCGTGCGCCGGGCTCATTTCGGAGAGACGAGGAGCAGGAACTACCAATCTAATGCCTTGCTGCTATAATTTCCTGCATGTACTCGGCAGCTCATCCCCAACTTGCCCACCCCTTCCTAAAGTGGGCTGGCGGCAAGGGTCAGCTATTAGCGCAAATGGAGCCTTTCTTCCCGCCTGCCTTGAAAAGCGGCGCCATCCGGCGTTATGTCGAACCGTTCATTGGCAGCGGGGCAGTCCTCTTCAGGGTCGTCCAGGCTTATCCGGTCAAGGAGTGCCTGGTCTCTGACATCAACCTTGACCTGATTCTGACCTACAAGACTATCCAGCGCGACGTCGAAGGGCTGATCGAGGCGCTCGGGGAGCTTCAGTCGCGCTACCTGCCACTGGGTGAACCTGCCCGTCGAGATTACTATTACCAGGTTCGCTCCCGTTATAATGAACGCCGCGCCCATTTCGATGTTAAGCGATACCAAACGGGATGGGTAGAGCGCAGCGCTGATACAATTTTCCTTAACCGCACTGGCTATAATGGTTTGTTTCGCCTGAACTCTCGAGGGGGGTTCAACGTGCCGTTCGGGCGCTATAAGAACCCACGCATACTGGACGTTGAAAACTTGCGCGCCGTCGCCCGCCTGTTGCAAGGCGTCCAGATCGTGTATGGAGATTTCACGGCGATCGAACCCTTCGTCGACGAGGGATCTTTCGTTTACTT
>MGOK01000030.1:12172-12302 GCA_001795335.1 Chloroflexi bacterium RBG_19FT_COMBO_55_16 | reverse complement strand
GCGGTTTGCTTTCATCCTTCCGCCCTCACCCTTTCTCCAGGAGGGGATATTATTATGACTTCAATTCCTTCCCAACCCGCCAAACCCCGCCGCCGCCGTGGCGCGCCCCGCGGCAACCTGAACGCCCTCA
>MGOK01000030.1:7341-11781 GCA_001795335.1 Chloroflexi bacterium RBG_19FT_COMBO_55_16 | reverse complement strand
CATTATACAATAAAATAACTCTTTTGAACCATTGATCCTCGGGTTTCGGGTTACGTCCCCGGCTTCGTATGCCCCTCCTCCGCCTCTGGATCTTCCGCCAGCAACTGCACGGCGTGCGGCCGCACCGGTAGAATAACCTGCAGGTTTTCCAGTGCGGCGCGCGGGCTGCCAGGCAGGTTAACGATCAGCGTCCTTCCCCGGATGCCGGCCGTCGCCCGGGACAGCATGGCGTGCGGGGTAACTCTGAGGCTCGCCGCCCGCATCGCTTCCGCCAGCCCTGGTGCGGCGCGTTCGATCACCGCCAGGGTGGCTTCAGGAGTGATATCACGGGGACTGAAGCCGGTGCCGCCTGTTGTGAGGATAACGTCCAGCTTCCCCGAATCCGCCCACGCAGCCAGGGCCTCGCGCAAGGTCGCCAGATCATCGGGCAAGATGTCCACCCGCGTCACCGACCACCCCTGAGTGTTGATCAACTCGACCAGCGCTGGCCCAGAAACGTCTGGTCGCTCCCCCCGCGCCGAGCGGTCTGACACTGTAAGAACGCCTACCCGTAAAGTCATCATCCCCTGATCTCTGCTTACTCGTTTACCTGTTTCCCTGTTCCCTCCCCCAATTCCTTCCCGTAAATGTACAGCTCCATCTGCTCCCAACCACTGGCTTCGTAAAACTGGATGGCTTCCAGGTTATCCTTCGTCACCAGCAGGTAGGACTTCAAACAGCCTTTCGCGCGCAGGCGCTCCTCAAGCGCTTCCATTAACATTCTCCCAACGCCATTCCGGCGCGAGTCGGGAGACACGCCAAGATGATAGACTATGCCGCGCCGGCCATCGAAGCCGCCCATAACGCTCCCGATGATCCGGCCATTGACCTCTGCCACCAGGAACAGGTCAGGGTCGCGTTGCAGCTTCTTGGAGATCTCCTCAAGAGAATCTGACCGGCCCACATGCAGCCCCGCACCGGCCTGGGACCACAAGTTATATACTTCAGCATAGTCATCCGGAAAGACGAAGCTGCGGATGCTTACCTGGTCGTTATTCGTCGTCATGCCCGACCAGCTGTCTCCAGGGGCCGTGAATGCCGTCATCGGTGACGCCAAAGTAGAAGCGGGTGCCTTCCGAGGTACGCTGCACCAGGTCGTAGCGATCGCCTTTTCCCTGCTTCTCCCGGCGCAGCAAGCCGACCTCGCCCTGCCACTGGACATCGACTTGCGCCAGGTTGGGTGGCAGCTGGGCGTAATGGGTCAAGGCATAGTGCCACAAGCGGCGTGCTGATTTAATCGTCACATTCTTGACCACGTTGCCGTTGCGCAGGTCGCGCACGGTAAAGTAACGCGTGCCATCCCGCTCCTCGACTGAGACCACCTCGACGCCGGTGCGGGGTGCGGTCGCGCCGCTCACAGATGCTTCCGCTGGTGCAACCTGGCCTTGGGTTTCGGGCTCCTGGACCTTCGGCGGACTGACGGGACCCCGCCGCTCGCTTTGTCCGCGCATCACCAGGCCGACGATCTCATCGCGCACTGCCAGGCTAGTCTCGGATTCATCCCGCACGTAGATCTTATACTCATCGACTACATAGGGCGGATCATCACCGCGCGGCACCAGCACCCGCAACACCTTTTTCCCATTGGTCTCATGCACATTGATGACACACTGTAGATGTGGGCTGATGCGGTTGCTGATCTCCTTTTCCAATTGGGTTACAGCTTGCTCCGGATTGGAAACCCCGGCGGCTGGCTTGCGGGTATCAGCGCTCAGACCCAGGAAAAGCGTGCCGCCGTTCGTGTTGGCGAAAGCGCATACATCGGCCACGATGGAATACAGGCGTCCACCGCGTACGGATATGTTTTCGTGGAAATCCTGGACGATATTGGCCCCTTCTTCTCGGGCAGTACGAATGAAATCAAAGGTCGCCTCCGCCTTGAAGCGGTGGGGCCGCGTGCGGGCGAAGTCATTGGTCAGGAAAAGTTCCTTTAACTCCTCGAAACTCACTTCTGGTAACGAGACCTCTGTCGCCCGCTCCCCTAATCCCAGGTTGTTCTTACGCACTGAGTCTGTTGTCAGCCGGTGAGCGTCCGATCCTTGAATGCAATGCATGCGCCGCGGGTATTCCGGCTTGGTGCCACTGAAAAAGGCGGCCGTGGTATGGCGCCCTTTTTTCTCTAGATCGGTCACTTCTAAAGCGTGCAAATTGGAGTCTTGCGTATAAGCGATGCGCGTCTGCCCCCCGAAGGCGAAACCGCGCATCGCCACTCCATTGCTGGAATTTGCATGCGCGGCGATCACCAGCCCACCGGCCGCGGCGATCAAGCGATAGGCGGTCAGGACATCACTGCTGGCGCCCACTGTGTCCGAGCCGCGATCTAGCTGCTCCGCTGGGATATTCAGGCTCAACAAGAGATGCTCGATCTCCCGCACCGGCTTATCAGGCGAGAAGATCCCCATGATGTGGAAACCCAGGGTGGCGGTGAACTCAAAACCGGGCAGCACCAGGATTTTTTCTAATAAGCGCTGGTACTCACTTAATTCCGACTGTTCAGCGGGCAGCAAGCGCTTGGATTTCTCCAGGAACTGCAGCTGCTCGATCTCTTCCATCATGCGCCGGTAGCCAGCGACTGTGTTGTGATCGGTAAAGGCAATAATATCCAATCCCCGCGCCTCGGCCCGGTGCAACAAATCTAAAAATGTTACCCCTGGCTGTTGATAATCGATCGAAGCAGGCGTGTGCAGATGCAAGTCCATCGTGTACCACTGCAACGGGCCACGAATTTTTTTCTTCATCACTGTTTTCTCTATCCTAAAAGTTGTCGAATATTTTCAATCAATTCATCTGGCATAAACGGCTTCAAGATGAAGCCATCCGCCCCCTCCTGTTGGCATTTATACGTCAAATCCATCCCGGAGGCCATTAACACCCGCATCCCCTTCAGATCAGGCTCCTTTCGCACCTGGCCCAGAACATCAAAGCCGCTCAGCTGGCGCAGATGCACGTCGAGCAGTAGCAGGTCAGGCTGCTCGCGCTGGATTACGCTCAAGACATCGTCAACCTGCTCGCCGCCCTCCCACTGGACGACTTCATAACCCTCGTACTCTAACAACATGTGCAACAGGGAAAACATGTTGGTGTCATCTTCGACGAGCATGACCTTAGGCATGTTCGATCACTTCCCCAGCAGGCTCGGCGATCTTTTTCTTCTTGCGTTTTGCTTTAGATGCTGGCTCCAGCGCCGACTCGAGCACCTGGTCAACCGTGTCCACAAAGATGAAATTTAGCTCCTTGCGCACTTCTTCAGGCAAGTCTTCCAAATCAGCCTCATTGCGCTTGGGCAGGATGACCATCTTCAGGCCACTGCGGTGTGCCGCCAGGGTCTTCTCTTTGATCCCGCCCACCGGCAGCACCTGGCCGCGCAACGTGATCTCCCCCGTCATGGCCACATCCGGGCGGACCGGACGTCCGGAGATCAGCGAGACCAGGGCGGTCGCCATCGTTACACCGGCCGATGGCCCATCTTTGGGTTGTGCACCAGTCGGGACATGCAGATGGATGTCAGACTTCTCGAAGAAATCCACCTCCAAGTCGAGCGATTCCGCTCGGGAACGCACGTAAGACAGGGCGGCGCGCGCCGATTCCTGCATCACATCGCCTAAGGAGCCGGTCAGTTGAAAGCCTTTCCCTCCCGACATGCGCGTGGCTTCGATGAACAAGACGTCACCCCCGGTCGGGGTATAGACCAGGCCGGTCGCCACACCAGGGATCGATGTACGTTCGGCGATCTCTTCGTTGCCAAAAAAGTGCGGCCGGCCTATGTATTCGCGCACTTTCTCGGGCGTAATTTCAACGGCCTCGGTCTGCCCCTCGGCGATGCGCGTGACCACTTTACGGCTGACCGAGCCGATCTCTCGCTCCAGATTACGCACTCCCGCCTCACGTGTATACGAGCGGATAATGGTCTGCAAGGCTTCCCGGGTAAACCTTACCTCCTCCGGTCGCAAGCCATTCTCGCGCAATTGGCGAGGGATCAGGTAACCCTTGGCGATCTCGATCTTTTCGTTTTCGGTATAACCAGACAGAAAGATGATTTCCATCCGATCGCGCAGTGGGCTAGGGATGGGATCGAGTAAATTCCCAGTGGTGATAAACATCACCTGCGATAGGTCGAAGCCCACTTCCAAATAGTGGTCGCGAAACTCCACATTCTGCTCCGGGTCGAGCACTTCCAACAAGGCAGAGGCCGGGTCGCCATGAAAGTCGTAGGTCAACTTGTCCACTTCATCCAGCATAAAGACTGGGTTGCGCGACTCCACCCGGCGGATAGCCTGTAAGATGCGCCCCGGCATGGCGCCGATATAGGTGCGGCGGTGACCGCGGATCTCGGCTTCATCCCGCATGCCGCCCAGGGAAATGCGGATGAACTTGCGTCCCATGGCGCGGGCAATCGAACGC
>MGOK01000030.1:0-7287 GCA_001795335.1 Chloroflexi bacterium RBG_19FT_COMBO_55_16 | reverse complement strand
TCCCGCACGCGCCGGATAAAATCGGATGTTTCAGCCGCTTCCAATTCCTCGCGCCGCTCCTGGCGCAGCTTCCGCACTGCCAGGTATTCCAGGATCCGCTCCTTGACATCCTCCAACCCATAATGATCCTGGTCTAGTACCTGCCGGGCGCGTAGGATGTCCAGATCGTCTTGCGTAGTAATCGACCAGGGCAAGGAAACCAACCAGTCCAGATACGTGCGGATAACGCCGTATTCGGCGGCTGCAGTTGGCAGCCGGGAAAGGCGTTCCAGCTCCCGGCGCGCCATCTTTTCTGATTCTTCTGGCATACCAGCCGCATCGATCTTCTTACGGAACTCTTCTACTTCTGCTGTCTGTTCATCCGCCTCGCCTAACTCCTTCTGGATAGCTTTGAGCTGTTCACGCAGGAAGTATTCCCGTTGCACCTTCTCGATTTCCGAGCGCGCTTCGTTCTGTATTTTCTGCCCGATCTCCAGCACCTCGACCTCGTGCGCCAGGATGGCGGCCAGCTTGCGCAACTTCCCAGAGACCGGATCGAGCTCGAGTAGCGCCTGGGCATCGCTCAGTTCCATCCGCTGGAAGTTGGCGATCGTGTATACCGTTTGCAACGCGTCCTCCAGCCCGACGACCGACGATACCAACTCGCGCGGGATGGAGGGGATCATCTCGGCAATCTTTTCAAACTGATCGCGCGCGTTGCGCGCCAGGGCTTCCACTTCCAGGTCGTCCGCCAGGACTTCGGGGATCAATTCGATGTTGGCCTTCAGGTAGGGATTATTCTGGCTGAATTCGCCCAGGCGGAAGCGCGCCAGTCCCTGGACGAGTAGCCGGATTGTGCCATCCGGAGCCCGGAACAGGCGGTGGACGATCGCCACCGTTCCAATCGAGAAGAGGTCTTTCGGTTCGGGGGATTCCAGCTCTGGGTCTCGAGAGGCGACCAGGCCGATCAATCGCTCCTCCCCTGCCATGACATCGTCCACCAGACGGATGGAGCGTGGCTGGCCGATGGTCAGAGGGACAGCCGTTTGGGGATAAACCACTACCCCGCGCAATGGCAGGATCGGCAACTCAGCTGGGATCTGCCCGGCGATTTCTTCTTCCTCTTGAGACCCCTCCCTTTCGTGTTCGCCATTTTTTACCATCACGCGCGGCGTGATCGGCCTGAGAAACAGGTCTGCGGGGTAGTCCCCTTCCTCTTCAAACCATTTGAGAAGTTCAGAGACGCTTTGGATCCAACGCGATGCAGGCATAGGTGTAGTCTAATTAATCACTGATTTGGATTCGTTTCGGCCGGTCTTTGGGAAGTACCAAACGTAAAAAGCCAGCCTGGTATTCGGCAGTAATGCTCTCCGCTACCACCGGTCCTGGCAGCTCGACTTCTGATAAGAATTCTCCAAAGAAGATTTCCATCTGGTGGTAGGCGCGTCGCTCGGGCAAGTCTGGACGCTGGCCCCGGATCGTTAGCAAACGCCCCGCTAAAGAGATCGCAAAATCTTCTTCTTGCATCCCTCCGATCTCGACTCTCACTACAATCACCTCTTCGGTCTCGTAAACGTCTGTCGGAGGACGCCAGGCATGGGAACGGATCCCATTCCGCCAGCGGTTGGCGCCCGGCGTGAGGGATTGCACTTCCTCGGAAATAAACCAACCCGGTCGCAAAGGGTCTGTTTTCAAGATTAATTCGACCATTTTGCACACTCCAGTAAGCCAATCATGCCAGTGCCTGGCGGGCAGTCGCCAACACAGCCGGATAGTCCGGTTCGTCCCCTATGACCGGCAAGTACTCGGCGTAAACGACTTTCCCATCCCGACCAACAACGAACACTGCTCGGCGAAAGATGCGTGGCTCCTTTAACAAACAGCCATATTTTTCACCGAACTCACCATGCCTGTGATCGGAGAGCGTGACCACCCGATCTACGTTAGCCGCTGCGCACCAATTCTGCAAAGTCCAGGGTAGGTCCATGCTGACCATGATGATCGCTACGTCCTGCCCCAAGGCGGCTGCCTCCTCATTGAACCGGCGCGTCTCACGGTCGCAGACTGAGGTGCTAACCGAAGGCAGCGAACCGATAATGCGTACTTTCCCTTGCGTGCTTTCTAAGGCACTTACAATTGACCAGTCCGCGGCCTGAGCCACAAATTCAGGCGCCAGGTCGCCGACCAGGATATCCGCTCCAACCACGGTAACCTCCTGACCTTTGAATTTAAATAATCCCTGGCGTTCCATGCTCATTGCTCTTTCTCCTTATCCAGCTGCCTGACGGTTTATGATTACCTCCCCACCCAGGCGCCCCCGGCGGGATTCGAACCCACAACCTTAGGTTTAGAAGACCTCTGCTCTATCCATTAAGCTACGGGGGCAATCCTTTTATAAATCAACATTCTGGGCACGGACGTAATCCTTTATAGACTCTATTCCCCGATAGGGTTTGCATGATCGTGGTTGGAGATCTGCCCAGCTGGTCAGCCAGCTCGATCGGAGTCATTGGTACATTACCACTTGCCAATAAGATGCGGAAAACTCCGTCCACCAGCGTCGTGCGCTCGTCGATAAACCCTGCTTCTTTGGCACAATGGGTGATTAAAATGTGTTGCAGGCCATCCACCTCCTGCACCTCAGCCGTTTCGGGATCTACCCAATCAACCAGGTCCTCACCGCGCATGTCTGAAAAAACTTCCTGGTGCACAGGGCATAAAAAGCTGAACAGGTCAATCCGCCAGTTTCGGTCGGCCTGGCTCCACCAGTTAAAATCGATATGAAAGTGCGTCTGTAACGTAGGTTTGACCAGACTAAAACGCTTTAATTCCGGCAATTCTTTCCTCCTGGTCGACCCTGTCGCAACCCTACCTTAACGCACTTCTTCCGAACTCGACCATCAAACATGTTCCGAATCGTCAAACCGGAAATGTAGATCACCAACATGGACAAACCACGCCCGCGAGGCCAACAACGCCAACAATGGACCCGGTGGGCAGCGGCGGACAACATTCACTGCAGCATATAATTCGCTGGCGTGGACATGGCTTTGCGGGTTCAACTTGGCTAACTCGCGGACCATATTGACAATCACGCGCTCGAACGGGGGGCGTTCTTTCTGCATACGCACCCAGACATTGTCCATCGCTTCAACATCTGGAACGGCGATCGCCATACGCTCATCGTAAGCAGCACTAACAACCTGTTTGAGCATGGCGAACACAGTGCCACCATCCGACCCAACCAGGACGGTGCGGATCCACTCCCGATTCCCGCGCCGCGATTCCGCCCTCACGATCACCTCTCCGGGTTTTTTTCCGCGCCTGACGTGCACCAAACTCCCGGGCATCAGGCTTTGCTTTTGGTACCACTTTCGCAGCCCGATTACATAATGTTTTTCACGCACCACCCAGCCAGGAAACTGCTCGCCGGTGTCCCGGTCGACCAACATAAATCGGATGCGCGGGGCTTCATAAGCTGTTGGGAAAAGCTGACTAAGGCGTGATGACAGGGGTAAGGCACCCACCCGCCAATGCGGGAAGATCAACCGGACAACCACCTCCTCCTCTCGAGCTGGCTTGCCCTCTATAGGGGAAAGCTCGTCGTCAAGGTCACGTTCCAATGTTAACATCTCTTTAGTCATGAAAGAACGATCATGATCGACTTCATGATAACGCAAGAACAAGGGCGTCTCACGCACCTCCTCTGGCTCCAAGCGTTTCAGATACCAGAGTACTTGCCCGGCGGGACCAACTTCGTCAAAACGGGGATCCTCTTCCATGGCCAAATCCAGCGAGAATTCCACCAGCTTCGAGTTAGCATTCGACGGTAGCTCGACTTGCTCTAACAGGGCCGGTGTCGAAACCGGGCCTCCGCCAGCCATGTCGAGGAAAGCTTCCGCCAGATTTAAATGACCTTGGTTGACATCCACCAACAACGCCCGCGGAAACCAACGACCGGCTATGCGCACAAAATCGTGATTCGCGCGCAACCCCTCTTCCAGCCGGACAGCAATATCATCGCCATACTCCATCAACACAGACTGGGTGTCCAGCAACTCATCCTCGCGCAAAACTTGGGGAGGATTGTTGAGAGAATGGTCTGGCAATTCACTGGCGAACTCGCGTTGTTCACCACCCTCCAACCGAACCTGGATCACCTTAAAAGGCGGTAAATCTGGGTTCCGTCCCGGCCTCAGGTCGACTACCTCGCCTTTACGCCAGCCCATTGCTGGAAAGACCAGCTTTTGATTTAAGGTATAGCTCTCTTTTGGAAAATACGTATCCCCCGCAGAACTTCGTTGCCGTTCAAGCGCCTGCATCTCGCGGCGGATACGTTCCTTAACCAGGGCTTCTGCTAGTTCACTGGGAGTTAACGGGGTCTCTAGTTCTAATAGATGGTTGTAGAGAAATTCAATATCCTCATCCTGGAGATTAAAGGTTTCCCAATAATCCTCCCGGAGCGAGAAGGATGCCATCACCATAAATTGCCTCGAATCATCTGGCGGATCTACCTTAATCTACGCTGCACAAGATTTTTATTTTTTCCGGTTTTAATATTATACTCTATGAAGTCGTCTGTAGGCGATCGCTGAAAGTATTTCGAACAATAATAGACTTCTAGGAGCCTTTACCATGTCTGAAACCTGGGAAGTTATCGCGGAAATTTATGGAGAATTGCAAGCTGAGTTGTTGCGCGGCCTGCTGGAAGCACAAGGTATCGAGGTTGTCCTCAACCAGGAAGGGGCTGGGCGCGCCTATGGTTTGAATGTTGGCCCTCTCGGTCAGGTCCAGATCATGGTCCCGGCGAGCTCGGTCGATGACGCTCGCCACGTCCTCGCGGATTATTACGCTGGTAAGTTCGAAACACCGAATGAAGAGCAATCCGAGGATATCGAGGAAAATGAAGACGAGCAAGATAATTAGGGGAACGCCCTCTCCAACCAATCCATAGGGTCAACCTGAACACCCCCGACCCACACTTCCAGGTGCAGGTGTGGCCCGCTTGCCCGTCCTGTCTCGCCAACAATCCCGATCACCTGCCCGGTTACTACCTTGTCACCTACTTCCACGAGGATCTCGGCCTGATGCATATAGCCGGTAAAAACACCCCAACCATGATCGATCATGGTGGCATTGCCGCGCACAGTGAGAGGACCGGCAAAGACCACTATCCCAGGTGCAGGAGCATAGATCTCATTCACCGCATTGTTATAGTTGTAACAGAAATCTAAACCGGTGTGGAAGTAGTTGTACGGGCTATCATTGTAAGAACGGCGCTCACCAAAGAAGCTGGTAAAACCGCAAGGAGAGGGCTGCGAAACCGGGCTTTGAAATTCACCATCCCACATCTTTTCCGGGCTGGCAGTAACTGGTAATGAATTCCACAGTTCATCTTCGGGTTTTGTGTTTGCCGGGTCAATGGTTTCCGCAGGGACTACTAACTTAAAGTATTTAAAGTCACCGGATAGGACCGGCACTAATTGTGAAAAACCAAATCGCGTGCCATCGCTTAGCGTTCCCTGCAAAGTCAGAGGATAGAGCCCAGGTTCAGCCAGGGCGTGCACGCCTTGTAAAGCTACGTAATCCCCGTTTTCATCGGCAAAGAAATGCAATTCGCGCCCGCTCAGTGAACCGCTGGCTGAAAGCTGGCTGTTGGTTTCCAGACGGATAACGCCTGTCTCCCCCTGGCTCAGGGGATTAGGAGTTAATTCGACGGCGGTGATTGCCGCCGGCAGCGCTCCCGGCCCATCTGGCGCGCCGTCTTTCGGCGCGCTGTCTTGAGGCAGGCGCAACACATCGCCTGGGATAACTGCCGATGTCCCAGACAGGCCATTGCTTTTAGTCACCGTCCAAGGATTGGTACCCTCGATCACGGCCAGTTCCAACAAGGATTGCCCGGCAGACAAGGTGATCCGCCTACCAGCCTGAGCCTGGGAATCGCTTTGCGGGACAATCAGATTCGCCCCGCTGTACAATTCTGCCGGACTGACCAGGTGATTTAAACGGATGAGCGTCTCGACCGGAATACGGTAAAGGCGGCTCAGGCTGCGCAGGTTTTCCCCAAAGGGCACACTTTCCGTCGCCAAAATCCCCTGCACACCCTCCAACCCCGGGATCACCAGCTGCGCTCCAGCAGCCAGCTGGCTGGGATCGGTAATGCCATTCTCCCGGCTCAGGTCATCGATCGACACCCCGAAGCGTTGGGCTATCCCCCAAAGCGTATCGCCTTCCTGAACAATATAGACTGGACCGCCTGGTACCTCATCTTGAGCGCTGGCCAATTTGACCGGTAACAAAAGAATAATGGCCAGGGTGAAGCTAATCCAGAGGCTTTTCTTCAAAACGAACTTCATCTCCAACTTTAAAATCCGGCAGGTGAACCGGAGCCATTTCTAACACGAAGCGCGCCGGTCGCCTGGGCACATAAGCCAACCGCCAGCGACGAGCCAGGCACGAGTCTACCACGATCCCGGCCGAATTGATCCATACCACTGCCAGATCTAACCATACCCCTACCATGTGGACCGCCGTGTCCAGGCGGCTATCCCTCGGCTGAACCAGCAGCAAGCCTTCATCCGGCGACAAGTGGCTCCGAAAGGTCAGGCCACGCAGGCGACAGAAGAAAGAGCTGCAATACACCACCCGGATTGGTTTTACCTGGGGATCGCTTTTGTTGTAAACGATGACCTGACGCATAAAGTTGCCTTAGTTTACCACAGGCACCTCCACATGCTTAGGGTGGCAATCCTGCTTTTAGGGATTGCCCTTGCAATCCTGCTTTTAGGGATTGCCCTTGCCATGCCCCCCGCCGTGGACTATAATCCTGCCGCGTATCACAATAAATACTCGAATGAGGCTAATGTATGATCGACGTAAATGACCTGCGGAAAGGCGTAACCTTTGAATTAGACAACACGCTCTATAAAGTATTGGACTACGAACACCACAAACCAGGCCGGGGTAAAGCCACCATCCGCGTCAAAGCCCGTAACCTGCGGACAGGTACGATCTTGGACAAGTCATTTATCTCCGGTGACAGGGTACAAGACATCCGGTTAGACTATCATAATGTGCAATATCTCTACAATGACGGAGAGCTCTATCACTTCATGGACCTGGACACTTACGAGCAGCCGGCTATCTCTTCTAAAATCATTGGCGATGCCGCTGGATACTTAAAAGAGGGGTTGGAAGTCAAACTTACCTTCTACCAGAATGAAGCGCTGGACATCGACTTGCCGATCACGGTTGACCTGGCGGTTGTCAAAGCTGAGGTATCTGTGCGCGGTGACACCGCCACCGGAG
>MGOK01000029.1:6911-7392 GCA_001795335.1 Chloroflexi bacterium RBG_19FT_COMBO_55_16 | reverse complement strand
GCACGCTGAGGCTTACGGACGCGTGGTGGAGGAAACTGCCGTCCGCCGCAGGATGTTGGATGCAGCCAACGCCATCGCCAAGCTGGCTTATAAGGAAGACCTTGGCATCGATGAGGTTATGAACGAGGCGGAAAAGTCTATCTTCGGTGTCAGCGAACGCCGCCTGACGCGCGATTTGCAGCCTATCCAGCAGGTTTTGAGTGAATACTACGACCGCATCGACCAACTCATGCGGCGCGGCGAAGACACTTTTGGTGTCCCGAGCGGTTTCATCGATCTGGATCGCCTGTTAGGTGGCATGCAGCCCTCGGATTTCCTGCTCATCGCCGGTCGGCCTGGCACCGGTAAGACGGCTTTCATGCTTTCGGCGGCCAAGAATGCCGCTCAGATGCATAAGAAACACGTCGCTATTTTCTCATTGGAGATGGCCAATGAACAACTGGTGCAACGCCTGATCGCACAGGAGACGGGCATTGACACC
>MGOK01000029.1:6224-6427 GCA_001795335.1 Chloroflexi bacterium RBG_19FT_COMBO_55_16 | reverse complement strand
CGACTGGTAACATCGAATTGATCTTCCGCAGCAACCTGGCTAAGTTTGAGAATGCCGCCACCCGGCAGGTCGATCGATTAATCAGGTAAGATTTTTGGCTGTAGCGAATGATGGCTGAATTCAAAGGTTTTCCCGAGGGCAAAGTCCAATTCACTGGTATCCCTGCTTCCTTCTTCCGGGAGCTGCTCCCCCAGATCGACCAC
>MGOK01000029.1:2762-6168 GCA_001795335.1 Chloroflexi bacterium RBG_19FT_COMBO_55_16 | reverse complement strand
GGCTTTTCGCTATCTGCGGCGCGCCAATTTCATGGATGATACGCACTTCATGGAGGGTATGGGAAGCGCCCCGGAAATTGCAGAAGCAGCCCTGGATGAAGCGTTGGAGCTCGGTGTGCAGCGCGGTACCTTCTTAAAAGCAAATCTAGCAATGGAAGAGGGGGAGGAGACTTTCTATTTTCTCAACACCCCCAAGGGGCGCGCTGCTGTGCAAGCCATTTCCCGCGGCGAATGGCGCCATACTGGCGACGCTCAGTCGCCCCTCGACTTAAGCCTGGAAAAACCGAATATCTTCCGCCTTTACGAGGAGCATATCGGAGCGCTCACCCCCATGATCGCCGAGCAGCTGCGCGAGACCGAGGAGACTTACCCGGCCCAATGGATCGAGGATGCAATCCGCCTTGCCGTGGAAAATAACGTCCGCCGCTGGAACTACGTGGAGGCTATCTTAAGCCGCTGGCAGGAAGGAGGACGCGATGACCGAAAGGATCGACGAGACACTGAGAAGGATCGCCGCCGCTACGTCGAAGGCGAATTCTCCGACTACATCGAACACTGAGGCCGAGGAAGGAGCTCGCCGATCAGAGTTGCTGGGCGACCCGAATTGCCCTCACTGCGGTGGCCTCGGTTATTTGCGGGCTGACCACCCGCTCGGCCATCCCGACTTCGGCAAACTGCAGATCTGTACCTGCCGCCAGGGCCGGGTAAGCCAGCAAGTGCATCAACGGTTGTTTGCTCTCAGTAACCTGGACGAGCTGCGCCACCTGACATTTGAGAACTTCCAGCCGCACGGGCGCATCGGTCTGGGACCACACCAGGTGGACTCACTGGAGCGAGCCTACAATCACGCCCGTCAATTTGCTCAGACATTGAATGGCTGGCTCTATATTGAAGGACCTTACGGCAGTGGCAAGACCCACCTGGCTGCCGCCATCGCCAATTTCGCCGTCGGCCTTGGTGTGGCGACCCTGTTTCTCACCGTGCCTGATTTGCTGGACGCCCTGCGTTTCGCTTACTCAGATCCGGAAGCCACCTTTGAGGAGCGCTTCGAGGAGATCCGCCGTTCACCTTTGCTGATCCTGGACGATTTTGGCACGCAGAATGCGACTGCCTGGGCGCAAGAGAAGTTGTTTCAGATTTTGAATTACCGCTATATCAACCGCCTTCCAACGGTTGTAACTACCAATCTGGAATTGGGGCAGATCGAGGGTCGCATTCGCTCCCGCCTGGAAGATCCAGAATTGGTCACCCGTGTTCAGATCGTTGCCCCAGATTTCCGCCAGCCAGCCGACGATACTGGGCATCCAGAGCTTTCCTCCCTCGACCTGCTGCGTGACCGCACCTTTGGCAATTTCAGCGACCGGCTCGGGGAAGGCCTGCTGGCCAAGGAACTGCAAACCCTGGAGAAGGCCTTCCAGGCTGCATTTAAGTTTGCCGAGAATCCCAAAGGTTGGCTGGTATTGAGTGGCCCATCTTTCTGTGGGAAGACTCATCTTGCTGCTGCTATTGCCAATTACCGCGCCAGCCTCGGAGATCCACCCTTGTTTGTTGAGGTATCTGACCTGCTTGGTCACTTGCGCGCTACCTTTAGCCCTGAAAGCACAGTTCGTTTCGACCGGCGTTTCGAAGAAGTGCGCACCGCTCACCTGTTGATCCTCGATGATCTAGGGACTCAGGCAATGTCGCCTTGGGTGCGGGAGAAACTCTACCAGTTGTTCAACTACCGCTACAACGCGAAACTGCCGACTGTCATGACAACTTCTGAGACATTGGATGAAATTGATCCGCGCCTGCGCAGCCGTATGCTGGACAAGCGCTTGTGTACGGTTTACGGTATTACCGTTCCGGCATATCGCGGGATCAGTCCTAAGGAAGGCAAGGCCCGGCGGCGGGGTTTTAGACCCTAAACCTCCTGGAAGCTCTTTAGATGCAATCCAGAGCTTCTGGGAAGTTGAGTCATTTTCACTTTTGGAGGTATTTTAATGATGCAGAGTCAGCCTGTTTGTTTGTATTGTGAGCGTAACGACGACCAGGTACCCTTGTTGGCCCTTAAGTATCAAGGTGAAGATTTCTGGATTTGCCCACAACACCTTCCTATCCTGATTCACAAACCGGCCCAACTGGCCGACAAGCTGCCGGGCGCAGAGTTCCTGGGTTCCCCCGATGGCCATGCTCACGACCACGGTTAACTTTAACGGTGTGGAGGTTATAGGTGCTCCCGAGTTACTTATTGTCACTGCGTGAAGGGCTTGAAGCAGCCCTGATTATCGGTATTGTCATTGGCACGCTGCGGAAGATCAATCGTTCTGAATTGGTCGGGGTGGTCTGGGCTGGTAGCCTGAGCGCAGCCGGGTTGAGCCTGCTGGCGGCGATCGCCTTGAACCGCCTGGGTGCCTCCCTGGAGGGGCGCGCCGAAGAAATTTTCGAAGGCCTCACCATGTTTTTAGCGTCCGGCGTGCTCACCTGGATGATTTTCTGGATGCACCGCCAGGCGCGCAATATGCGGTACGAACTGGAAAGCGGGGTCCGGCGCACCACTTCTCAAGGGGGGCAGGGGGGGTTGTTCCTGCTGGCGTTCACGGCAGTCTTACGGGAAGGCATCGAGCTGGCGCTGTTCCTGACCGCCGCTGCCCTGGCGACGGATGCCCAACAGGTCTTGAGCGGCGCGTTGCTTGGGCTGGGAACGGCGATCTTATTGGGTTGGTCGTTGTTTGCCAGCCTGCTCAAGCTGGACCTGCGTCGCTTCTTCCAGGTGACCGGCGTTCTTTTGATCCTGTTCGCTGCCGGGCTCTTCGCCCACGGTGTCCATGAGTTTATCGCAGCCAGCTTGATCCCACCCATTGTTGAGAATGTATGGGACATCAACTTCGTTTTAGATGAGAACTCGACCCTGGGAATATTGCTGGGGGCCTTGTTCGGGTATAACGGCAATCCTTCCCTCACCGAAGTGTTAGCCTACCTGGGGTATTTCGTTGTCATCCTAATTGGGCTGAGGCGGATCAACGCCTCAGCACTACTGGCAACGCAAAAGGTTTGAACATTTGCCTACACCATTTCTTTCCCCTGAACTACCCGTCCCCGCTCACTTCGCGGCGGGCAATGTCGGCAAAGTCTGGAAAGTCCCCTACCAGGAGCGGGCGACGCAGGCGCGCCAGTGGGCGCAGGAACAATCCCTGCGACCTGCTACTGCAGACAAATTCAGAATCGCCTTACTCTTGATCGATGTACAGAACACCTTTTGCATCCCCGGTTATGAGCTCTACGTCGGTGGGCGATCGGGGACGGGAGCTGTCGACGATAACTGCCGCTTGGTGGAGTTCATCTATCGCAACCTGGGCGCGATCACCGAAATCTCTGCCACCTTTGACACCCACCAGGCTATCCAGATTTTTCACGCCACTTTCCT
>MGOK01000029.1:1352-2755 GCA_001795335.1 Chloroflexi bacterium RBG_19FT_COMBO_55_16 | reverse complement strand
GCACAGGGCGAGCACCCGGCTCCTTATACACTGATCTCCCCCGAGGACATCCGGCAAGGTCGCTGGAAGTTCAACGTAGCGGTTGCGGAAAGCCTGGGGATCGACCCTGATCAAGGCCAGCACCATCTCCAGCACTATACCGCCGAGCTGGCTAGGCGAGGAAAATATGCTCTAACCATCTGGCCTTACCACGCCATGTTAGGCGGCCTCGGCCATGCCCTGGTTTCGGCGGTTGAGGAAGCCATTTTTTTCCATACCATCGCCCGTTACAGCCGACCGGACTTTGAAATCAAGGGTTACAACCCGCTCACCGAACATTATTCGGCTATCGGCCCTGAGATACTAACCGGCCCAAACGGGGAGACGCTCGGCCAGAAGAACGATAAGTTTTTCAAGAAATTACTGTCCTATGACGCTGTAGTGATCGCCGGGCAGGCCAAGAGTCACTGCGTCGCCTGGACAATCGACGACTTGCTGACCGACGCACGCACCCACGATGCCCGCCTGGCGCAGAAACTATATCTCTTGGAAGACTGCAGCTCGCCGGTGGTTGTCCCCGGCAGCATCGATTACACTGATGATGCTAACGCCGCCTACTGTAGGTTCGCCGAAGCCGGAGTGCATGTCGTCCACTCCACCGACCCGATCGCCAGCTGGCCAGGGATTAATGTGTATAGCGCGGCAGCCTGAACCTTGCCAAGGGGTAACGCATCTGCTATAATGCGCGCTGCCCGGGCGCGTAGCTCAGTTGGTTAGAGCGTACGGTTCACATCCGTAAGGTCGTGGGTTCGAGTCCCTCCGCGCCCATTGAAACAGGAAGCATTGATCGGTAACTGGTAAAAAAACCCTCAGCATTCGCTTGGGGGTTGGTTGTTTTAAGAGGAGTATTTACGCGTATTTTATGTGTCTTTAGTAACAAAGTGACACTTCCTGCGTTTAAATGATTACCCGCAAGCGACTGCCTGGGGTAGGTGATCAGGATGAGAGACCATTTTGTCTATTTTGTGTGGACGAAGCCGGCGACCAATGCACCGTTTCGCGTCGCGCGCCGTGAGGTGAAGACCCACACCAGCAAAGGTTATCCCATTTCTTACATTTTGAAATGTATTCCCAGAGGTTATAAGAGCTGGGAGAGAGCCCAACGCATGGCTGACAGGCTCAATCATAAATTGCGCCGCGGCCGGCTAAGAGACTGGCCAGAGGAAGAAGAGCAGGAGTTCGAGTGCTAGAAACGCCCGGGAGAAACCGGGCGTTTTTATTATCAGTTGATATTAAATTCCAGAGATTGCAGCGTGCTAAACATGGCATCAAGGGATCTTCACGACCATATCTTCCGAAAAGAACTGCGGGGTGTCAAGACCAAGACGGCGGTAGAGTTCCGGTGGCACACCGATGTCAGCCAG
>MGOK01000029.1:0-1310 GCA_001795335.1 Chloroflexi bacterium RBG_19FT_COMBO_55_16 | reverse complement strand
TCCCGTTTTTGGTAAAGCCAGGGTCAGGGTTGCCGTTGCGCGAATGCAGGGAATCCCTGGGATGCCGCTGGTCGTGTCGAGACCGGAAGGGGCGTCCAGCGCCAGCAGGAGGCGATTGGCTGCGTTAGCCAGATCGATCCATCCAGCCATTACGGGGCGAGGGTCTCTGGATAAACCGTACCCGATCAAAGCGTCCAGGATGAGATCGGCCTTCTCGAGAGCGGGGTCTGCCTCGCTAACCAGCCCGATGGCCTGCAAGGTCTGCCACTGGTGAGCAGGGATTTCTTTTAGATCTTCTTGGTCGCCGACCAGTTTAACGCGCACATCCGCTCCCCAGTTGTGCAGGTGGCGAGCTGCTACCATCCCACCTCCACCATTATTGCCTGTCCCACATAATACTACGATTGTTCGGTTCACAACCCGACCTCCCAGGATGCGACGCGCCAGCTCGGCTAGATTGCGCCCAGCATTTTCCATCATCTGGATCAGCTGGATGCCATATACTTCGATCATCAACCGGTCTACTTCCACCATCTGGGCGGTGGTTATGGCGGGAAGGTGAAGGTTGCCAGCCATGCCTTACGTCTCCTGGACTTGAACTCCGCGCCAGAAGGCGATATAACTATCGATCTTTTTGGCGGCCTCTTTGGGCGAAGGATAATACCAGGCAGCATTCCGGTTGACCTGGCCATGCACCTGAATGTCATAGTAGCTGGCTACCCCTTTCCAGCCACAAACAGTATGAGTATCACTGGCTTGATAAAACTGCCAGTTTATCGCCTCTGGCGGAAAGTAGTGATTGCCCTCTACGACGATGGTGCGGTCGCTTTCGGCCAAAACTGCACCGTTCCAGATCGCTTTAACCATAGCATTTCCTCTAGATGAATAAGCCGTAGACCAATGCGACCACCAGGCCGAAAACTAAATGCCCAAAAAGCCCACCGGCGAAAGCCATCATCCCGCGATTCTTCATCATATAGATACCGGGGGCCATCACAGTTCCAGCCTTGACGCCGGCATGCATCATTGGGACGCCGCCCATCACCAGCCCGGCGACCAACCAGTGCCCGGCGGCAAAAATCATTCCGCCGAGCCAGCTGGGAGCGCCGACCCCAACGGACCATAGCCCTGCGTAAATCAGGGCGAAGATCGTTCCCATCATCAGGTGCATGACCCAACCGAAAGTTCGGTTGCCGTCTTTCTTGAAGAGTGTACTTAACAGCCCGACGATATCCATTTCTGGCATACCCATCCGGGGGGCCATTGCCATCATTATACTCATCGCGATGGTTCCGATCAAGCCTGCAATG
>MGOK01000028.1:6949-7063 GCA_001795335.1 Chloroflexi bacterium RBG_19FT_COMBO_55_16 | reverse complement strand
CTCCAGATGCTGGCGGCAAGGCCATAGCGGGTATTGTTCGCCAGGGCAATCGCCTCCGCCGGGTTGCGAAAGGTCAGCGAGACCAGCACCGGGCCAAAAATTTCTTCCTGCACC
>MGOK01000028.1:6854-6923 GCA_001795335.1 Chloroflexi bacterium RBG_19FT_COMBO_55_16 | reverse complement strand
GAGCAGCGTCGGAGGATAGAAGAGTCCTTTGACAGGCAGTTCGATATCCGGCTGGAACAGGTGCCCGCC
>MGOK01000028.1:6468-6704 GCA_001795335.1 Chloroflexi bacterium RBG_19FT_COMBO_55_16 | reverse complement strand
CCGGCACAACAGACCTGGCCCTGGTTAAACCAGATGGCATCGACTACGCCCTCGATGGCCCCATCCAGATCAGCATCTTCGAAGACGACGAAGGGAGACTTGCCACCCAATTCCAGGGAAAGCTTCTTGCCGGAGCCGGCTGTCTGGCGGCGCAGGATGCGGCCCACATCGGTCGATCCGGTGAAGGCGACCTTGTCAATATCTGGATGGGCGACCAGCAGCGAGCCCGCTTTGCT
>MGOK01000028.1:4882-6367 GCA_001795335.1 Chloroflexi bacterium RBG_19FT_COMBO_55_16 | reverse complement strand
GCACCACCGTATTGCCCATGGCAATGGCTGGGGCGATCTTCCAGGCGAGCATCAACAGCGGGAAATTCCACGGGATGATCTGCCCGACAACACCAACCGGCTGGTAATCGGGCAATTCTGTCTCCATCAGCTGCGCCCAACCCGCATAATAATAGAAGTGCCGGGCGAGCAGGGGCACGTCGATGTCACGCGATTCGCGCAGGGGTTTGCCGTTGTCCAGCGACTCCAGCACGGCCAACAGACGATGGTGCTTCTGGATGTTGCGGGCAATGGCGTAGAGATAGCGCGCCCGCGTTGGCCCGGGAGTCTCCCTCCAGGTCTGGAACGCCTGGCGCGCGGCAGCAACTGCCTGATCAACTTCCTTTTGCCCAGCTTGCACCGTCTCGGCCAGCTTTTCGCCAGTGGCTGGATTGAAGCTGGCAAGGTAATCGGCGCCTTCTGGCGTGCTCCACGCATTGTTGATAAACAACCCGAATTTACGCCCATGGTCATCCAGCCAGGCATTGGCGGCGTCTGGCGATTCGGGGGCAGGGCCGTAGTCCATCGATTTGAAAACCTCTAATAAGCTCATGTCTCGCTCCAATTCCGTTCAGCGCTTCGATATTATCCCATCGGCATATGATGGCGGGCGGCGTAGTGACCGGTGATGTAATGGTAGAGCTGGCGCTCCAGATCAGTGAGCAGGCTGCTTGCGCCGATACGAAACAGGTTGGGCAGCAACCATTCGACGCCGAGTTCCTCTTTCATCAAGGCCTGCCATACCAGGGTCTGCTTGGCTTTGCTCACCCCGCCAGCCGGTTTGAAGCCAACCTTGTAGCCGGTGCGTTCCCAATATTCACGGATAGCGCGGGTCATCACCAGACCAAATTCTAGTGTGGCGTTGATCTCCTCCTTGCCGGTTGAGGTTTTAATGAAATCCGAACCAGCCATCATCGCCACCAGGCTGGCCTGATAGACCTGTTTCAGTGTGCCAAGATCACCGGTCGCTAGGATGGTCTTCATGCGGGCGGTATCCCCGCAGGTCTCACGGAACTGCCTTAGCTCGTCATAGAGCGCCTGCCAGTTTCCGGTCAGGACATGGGTACGGGCGATGACCACATCGATCTCGGTGGCACCGGATTCTATCGCTTGCTCGATCTCGGCGATGCGCTGGGGGAGCGGTGTTTGACCAGCCGGGAAGCCGGTCGCAACCGAGGCCACGGGGATATCCGTACCTGCCAGTGCTTCGATGGCATCCCTGACGCGATTGGGATAGACACACACCGCGCCAACGGTGATCTTTTGATCCCCGACGCCCAACGCTGCGAGCATATCTGAGCGTACCGGTTGCTTTGCCTTGGCGCAAAGGCGCTTTACCCGGCCTGGGGTGTCATCACCGGAGAGGGTGGTGAGATCGATACAGGTGATGGCGCGCAACAACCACGCAGCCTGCCACTCTTTCTTGATCGATCGCCGCGCGGGGAGCGTGGCAGTGCGACGCTCAAC
>MGOK01000028.1:0-4796 GCA_001795335.1 Chloroflexi bacterium RBG_19FT_COMBO_55_16 | reverse complement strand
AATCCTTTTAATGTAATATCCTGCTGCTCCATTTTACCAAAATACTGTGTTGCTCGCCGCATTGTAAGATTTGTGCCCAGATCAGTTAATGGGCATGGAGACTACCTCCAATCCCAATGAGCGGTGCAACCCCAGTGCGGTTAAACGTAATAACTGCACCGCCATGTCCTCGGCCGGATAAGGCCGATCGTTTTGTAACCACCAGACAATGACGCCGAGAAAGGCGGAACCGATGAAATTGATGGCGATTTCACGCGGGACAACCACTTTTTCGTCGTCCGGCTGTAAGACAGATAGCCACTTCAGGCCTACTTCCTCGACATAAGCGCGCACCCGGGCAGCAAAAGCGGGCACATTCTCTTCAGCCAGCATGACCCGGAAGAAATCGGCGTGCTCGGCAATGCGATTGAAGACGCGTTCGATGGAGTCAGGGGCTGAAGCGAGATCCGGCAAGCCATCCTCTGGGGGCAGAGGTGTAGCGCGGGCGATTAACTCCTCGAAGGCGTCCATCAATAGTTCCGTCTTATCCTGATAATGCAAATAGAAGGTGGCGCGGTTGAGCGTGGCGCGGTCGGCGATATCCTGCACCGAGATGGCGGCAAAGCCTTTCTCAGGGATTAAGGAGATCAACGCTGCGCGCAGCAGCTGGCGGGAGCGGATCACGCGCGGATCGGATTTTCTCTCTTTCTTCGACATTTAACGCCTTTCTGTTGTATAAACGACATGCTAATGATTTTCTAATGATTTTACTACATTAGGTGTCCAATTTTTGTGTTAAGCTGTCCCCCGCTTCGATAGACTTTTAATCTATCGAGAGCTGCAGATGAATATTTGGGGAGGCGTTTCAATTTTATTCAGGGACGTCAAATTAAGCCGATAGGGTTCTGGCCGCAGGTACACTGCGGCGGGTACAGCAGTGCAACTGCCGGGCTATCAGAGTGCTTGCTCGGCATAGCAGTGCAATTGCCGAGCTGATAGAACGCTTAGCGGTCACGAGGATATTAGATCATCGGATGGTAGATAATGTTGAGGTTGATGGCAAATCAAGATTTGGAATATACCGATAGCAGCGCACCTCGCAACGGCCAATCCCATTCACCAGGAAATGGTCACCTGATCGAGCTGCGCGACCTGGTCAAGGTGTACAAAACCCCGGCTGGCGACTTCCCTGCCCTGAACGGTATCAACCTGAAGGTGGGGCGGGGCGAATTCCTGGCCGTATTAGGCAAGTCGGGGGCCGGCAAATCCACATTGATCAATATGATCACCTGCATCGATAGCCCGACTTCCGGGGAGGTGATCGTCAACAGGGCTGTGGTGCATACGCTAAATGAAGACCAGAAAGCCCGCTGGCGAGGCGAGAACCTGGGGGTGGTTTTCCAGTTCTTCCAGCTGCTACCCTCATTAAACCTGATCGAGAATGTCACCATCCCGATGGATTTCCGCAATACGTACCCACTGGGCGAGCGCAAGGAACGCGCCCTTCACCTGCTTGAACAGGTTGGGATCGCCGAACATGCTTACAAAACCCCGGCCAAGATATCAGGCGGCCAGCAGCAACGCGTGGCGATCGCGCGGGCGCTTGCCAATGACCCGCCGGTGATCGTCGCCGATGAACCGACGGGTAACCTTGACTCACGCACTGCGGGAGAAATCTTCGATCTGTTTTCCGCCCTGGTTGACCAGGGAAAGACGGCGCTGGTGGTATCCCACGATAAAGAGGTGGCTAAATGGGCAACCCGCAGTATTGAAATTGCGGACGGGGAAATAAACACGCGTTAATGGCTCTGCACACACGCTGGTCTAAGATATTCAAAGATATGTGGGGCTACCGTACCCGATCGCTGCTGGTGATCCTTTCGATCGCCATCGGTGTGGCCGCGGTCGGTATGATCAATAATGCCGGGCGCATCATCCAACGCGACCTGTATGGTACTTTCGCGGCGGGCAACCCGGCAGTCCTGGAGATATATGTTTCTCCATTCCAAAAGGACCTGGCTAAAGCCGTCCAGGGGATGCGTGAAATCGATTTCGCTCAAGCCCGGCGGGTCGAGAGTGCGTCCGTGTTGGGAGGAAAAGATCACTGGGAGGACATTGGTTTAAACGTCCTGCCCGATTTCAACGCGGTGCAGGTCAACCAGTTTAACCTGCAGAGCGGGGTGTCCACTCCAGGGACGCGGCAGATGCTGCTCGAAAGGCAGTCAGCGGACAAATTAGGTCTGAAGGTGGGGGACGAGGTCACCATCGAGATGGCAGATGAGCGCCGGTATACCCTGACCGTAACCGGGATCGTGCATGACGTCTACGTGATGCCCTTCTCCCTGCTGGGTGAAGCGACCGGTTATATCAGCATGGATACGCTCGAATGGCTGGGCGAAGCCCCTTATTTCAACCGGCTGGATATCGTCGTGAGCGAGAATAAATTCGACAAAGAGCATGTCTTGGCGGTGGGCAACCTGGCGCGTGACCGCGTGATCGAACCGTCCGGATACAAGGTCTTCAGGGTCGGGATCCCCGGCATTGGTTCGGATCCCGGCGAGCATTGGGCGCAGAGTCAAATCAAAGGATTACTGCTGATCCTGCAGATCATGGGTATCCTGGCGATCTTTTTGAGCGGCGGTCTGGTGATCAACACGGTATCGGCGATTCTCGCCCAACAGATCAAGCAGATCGGCATCATGCGCTCGGTTGGGGCAGTCCGTCACCAAATCAGTGGGATGTACCTGGTAAATGTGCTGGTATTCAGCGCCCTGGGGCTGCTGATCGCCGTCCCCCTCGGGCTCCTCGGCTCGTGGGGACTGGTAAGCCTCGCCGCCAATTTCCTGAACTTCGACGTGGGTCCGATCGACCTGTCCTTAAAGGTTTTATTGCTCCAATTAGCCCTTGGGCTGCTCATGCCGGTCGGGGTGGTGCTCATCCCGGTCTTCGCCGGGACGCGTATTTCGGTTTACAATGCCATTTACCAGTACGGCCTGGGGGGAGAGAAGGAAGGTGGATGGATCGAAGAGCTGCTGAGCAAGTTCCGCAACCTGAGCCCCCCGGTGATGCTCTCTCTGCGGAATACCTTCCGCAAAAAAGCACGCCTGGCTTTCACGATCGTTACACTGACATTGGCCGGAGCGATGTTCATCGCTGTGTTCAGCACGCGCGCCTCGCTCACCAGGCAAATCAATGAGATCGGGCGCTACATCGCCTACGACGCCGCGTTGAGCATCCCAGGTGGAGCCAACAAACGCACGGTCGAGCGGGAAGCACTGCGCATCCCCGGCGTTAACCTGGCTGAAGGTTGGGCCAATGCCGTGGCTGTCATCGAGCGGACAGATGGCAGTGAAAGCGGGGAAGTCGAATTAGTCGGGTTGCCAGGCGATTCAGCCACGATCGACCCATTGCTCCTGGATGGGACCTGGCTGCTAGCTGGCCAGCCACAGCAGGTGGTGGTGAATGACGACCTGTTAGACGAGGAAGCCGATATCCGGGTCGGCAGTGAGATCATGCTAAAGGTTGGCGAGAGCAAGCGGACCTACGAGGTGGTGGGTGTCCTTTCCAAGCACCTGTCTGGCCCGCGCATCTACATGGACTATAACGCTTTCGGGAAGCTGACCGGCAGGCAGAACCAGGTAGATGTGGTGCGTGTGCTGGCCAATCCCGGAGCTCCCGGCAGCTCAGCGCAGCAGGAATTGATCGCCAAGCAACTAGAAGAACGCTTCCAGAACGCGAAGTTAAGCACCAGCGCCGCCAGCACGCGCAACACGTTTTTCGAAAAATTCACCGATGTCTTCGATATCATTTTGATCGTGCTTCTGATCATGGCGGTCTTGTTAGCCATCGTCGGCGGATTAGGCTTGACCGGGACGATGGGCATGAACGTGCTCGAGCGGACGCGGGAGATCGGTGTGTTACGCGCGGTAGGCGCTTCTAACCTGGCCGTGCGGTTGGTGGTTGTGGTGGAAGGCGTGGCGGTCGCCCTGATCAGCTGGGCTTTGGGTGCCTTCCTTTCAGGTCCATCGGGGAGAGCGTTAGCCGGGGCGGTGATCAACGCGGTTTTGAAAGCCGACTTGAGCTACAAGTATTCGGTAAGCGGGCTTTTCATCTGGCTGGGGATTGTGGTGCTGATCGGCGTTGTCTCCAGCCTGGCTCCAGCGCAGAACGCAGCCCGCCTGCGCGTGCGAGAGGTGTTGGATTATGAATAGTATGTTGCAGAATGGTAATGGGCACAAGGAAAACGGTAATGAGAAATCAAACGGGAATACTTCCTTGATTGAACTGCGCGAGGTGGGTAAGACATACCACACGCCAGCCGGAAGGTTCGACGCCCTGAAGGGTGTAAGCCTGGAAATCAAGGCGGGTGAATTTGTTTCTATCATCGGCAAGTCGGGCAGTGGTAAAACAACCTTGATCAACCTGATCACCGGCATCGATGGTCCGACCGAGGGCGAAATCTTCATTGGCGACACCCCAGTCCACAAGCTGAATGAGGGGCAAATGGCTGCCTGGCGCGGTTTGAATATAGGGATCGTCTTTCAATTCTTCCAGCTGCTCCCGACTCTGACCGTGCTGGAGAACGTTATGCTGCCAATGGGATTGTGCAACTTGTACACTCGGGCAGAGCGCTACGATCGAGCCCTGCACCTGTTAGAGCTGGTGGATCTGGCCGAGCAGGCTGACAAGTTGCCGAACAAGCTCTCCGGGGGACAACAGCAGCGCGCCGCCATCGCGCGGGCGATGGCCAATGACCCGCCGATCATCGCTACCGACGAACCGACCGGGAATTTAGATTCGCGATCTGCAGAAGCGGT
>MGOK01000027.1:7019-7532 GCA_001795335.1 Chloroflexi bacterium RBG_19FT_COMBO_55_16 | reverse complement strand
TAGGTTGGCAGATGAGTTTATTGGCTCTATCGACCATCGACAGGGAGAATAAGTGAGCAGAAGGCGGTGAAGCGCCTCCTTCCCTGTCGACGGTCGAGCCTGGGCGCTCCGGTGGCTCTCCAGCAGTCTATCCTCCACTCCGTCGAGCTTCACATGATATTGAAAATCAGTTAATGACGACAATCCATGATACAAGGATCAGATAATATTCTCATAGAGAGAATAAATGATTCTTTCGTCGTAGTAGTAGAGGCTGGGGATATGTGGAGAAAAGGGGTTTGATCGCTCCCCTTCCGTAAATGCAGGGCGATAGGTGAGGAAAAAGCCAGAGGCGGGGGATACGGGGGGCGATTTTATCCCCACCCCGGATGGGGATAAGGTGTGGGCGATGTCCGCAATTTTTGCTGTCTCAAAGGGCGTTTCGCCATCTGGGTCTCCGCTGGCAGACCCCGCCAGATATGGGGGTGGGGCTTGCAGGGATAATTCGAACAAACGCACGAAGAATCCCCAATT
>MGOK01000027.1:2923-6962 GCA_001795335.1 Chloroflexi bacterium RBG_19FT_COMBO_55_16 | reverse complement strand
CCATGCCCCTATATATGGAAATAAAAACCGGTAATTGATACTTGACAAAGCGTAAAATTAGACTATAATCTATGTTAGATATATATCTAACATAGCCATACATCTAACGTAGCTATAGGTCTAATTGTACGGGTCCGGTTGAGGTATGTGTCTGTTGGGAGGACGCCATGAACGAGGTCTATTACAACTACATCCGCCAGAAGAACGAGCAGATCCTCCAGTCTGTCGAGATTGAGAGGCAGCTCAAGGCCTTGCGACCGAAAAGCACTGGCCTGCGGGAGCGCCTGCTGCTCTCCCTAAGCGATGCCTTGCTCGATCTGAGCCGGCGCATCCGGCCCGAGGAGACCCGCCCCTCTATCCAGATCAAGATCATGGACGATTGCGGCGAGTCGCTGGCTAACCTGACATGAGCAGCACAAGGGGTTCTAT
This sequence comes from Chloroflexi bacterium RBG_19FT_COMBO_55_16, assembly GCA_001795335.1. The sequence goes on along the minus strand of MGOK01000027.1, from coordinate 6,533 downwards.
AGAAGAGCAAACACCCAAATTGCTATGGGAGATCGGCACGGCCTACGACCTGTTCATCAGCCTGGTCGTGCTGCATGCCCCGGAGGATTATGGCCTGCGCGGCTCGTGGGCGGCGGGGGTGCGCTCTCGCCTGCCGGCCGGCGAGCGCAAGGTGCTGGACGATGCCATCCAGCTGTTCCACATCCCTTTGCAGTGGTTGCACGTCCTGCCAGAGCCGAAGGACAGCGCCACGGCCCTGTGGACCCTGGGCCAATTGCCTCCTGCCGAACGCCTGCCTGCCCTGACGCTGCATTGGGAAATGCCTGATGCGTTGCGCCAGACCTTTCTCAATGTGGCCGGGCGCGGCGCCTGGAGCGATAAGGACATGGAGGTGGTGCGCGGCGTTCTACATTCCAAAAAAGTGCGTCTTTCCCCGAAGGAGGTAGCCAGCCTCCTGGACTGGTGGGCGCAGCCGGCGGAGTTCGGTGAGCTGTTCCTGCAGGCGTTGCGCTCCTACCAGCAGGTCTTTTATGCCGAGGAGGAGCAGCGCATCCTGCCCGCCCTGCACGAGGCGCTTGGGCGTGCCCAGGAATTAGCCACGGGACTTTCGGTGCCAGACTTACTGACAGAGTTGTCCCAGGGAGTGCACTTTAACTTCTTGCCTGAGCTATCCGAACTGGTCCTGGCTCCTTCCTTTTGGAGCACACCCCTGGTGAACTTCGACATGGTGGCTGAGCGCCGCATGGTGATGACCTTTGGCGCGCGGCCAGCTGGAGATTCTCTGGTCCCGGGCGAAGTAGTTCCAGATGCGATGCTCCAGACGCTCAAGGCTCTGGCCGATCCTACCCGCCTGCGCATCATGCGTTACCTGGCGGCGGAACCCTTGACCCCAGCCCAACTCTCGAAAAAACTGCGGTTGCGCGCCCCAACCGTCGTCCATCACCTGTACTCTCTACGCATGGCGGGCCTGGTGATTGTGAATGTGGAAACCAGCGGCGAGAAGCGTTATGCCATTCGGGCGGAAATGCTGGCCGGCACTTTCGCTAATATCCAGGAGTTCTTGAAAGAGGACTCTTCCCCCAAGGCGAGGGGCAAATGAGCCGGCAAAATCCTGGCCACTCGCTCAGGACAGCGCTGAGCGATTACGCGGTGCGCGTGCGGGCTTTCCAGCCCAATGCGCGCCTTTATCTGTTAAACGTCGTCATCCTCGGCGCGGCGATGGGAGTCTTCCGCCTGTTGTTCAACTTCTATGTGCTTAGCCTGGGATACAACGAGGCTTTGCTGGGCAGCCTGATCACGGCCAGCAGCCTGACCGCTTTGATCGCCGCCCTGCCGATGGGCTACCTGGCCGATCTGCTGGGGCGCAAGAACTCGCTGATCCTCTCCACTGCGCTGCTCGGCGCTTCGACCGTTGGGATGATCCTTTGGCCTTCTCAGGGAGCGCTTTACGCGCTGAATGTGCTGTCCGGGCTGGCACAAAGCCTGATGGGGGTCACCATGGCGCCCTTCATGATGGAAAACAGCCGCGAACAGGAGCGCACTTACCTCTTTAGTTTCAGCTCAGGCTTGCAGATGGCGATGGCCTCGGTCGGGAGCTGGATCGGTGGCTACCTGCCGAGCTGGGTAGCCCAGGCAGGCGGCCTTTCTCCGACCAGCAGCCAGGCTTACGGCGGCGCGCTGCTGGCGGTCGGTCTGGCTGTCTTCTTGGGCGTCCTCCCGCTGGCCTGGATGCGTCTCCCCCGCCTGGAGCGCGGCGAGCGCACGGTCTTCGCCCCGCTGTCTTACGCTGCCAGGCAGCCGGTCTTGCTCGGCAAGCTGATCCTGCCCATGCTGATCACCTCCATCGGGGCGGGGTTGATCATGCCTTTCATGAACGTATTCTTCCGCGTGGTGCACAACCAGCCCGACCCGGTGATCGGCTCGCTGTTCGCCTGGGGCTCGCTGGCCATGGGGCTTGGCCTGTTGATTGCCCCGCCCCTGGCCGAGCGCATGGGTAAGATCCAGCTGGTGGTGATCACCCAGGGCTTATCGATCCCCTTCCTGATCTTGCTCGGTTTCTCGCCCGTGTTCTGGGTCGGTGCGCTGGCCTATTATGTGCGCCTGGCCTTGATGAACATGAGCGCGCCGGTCTACCAGACCTTCGTCATGGAGCAGGTCGAGCCGGGGGCGCGCGCCACGGTCGCCAGCCTTGAGAGCATGGCCTGGAACTTCGGTTGGGTCTTCAGCCCGACGATCAGCGGCTACCTGCAGGTGCGCTACGGCTTCGGCCCGCCCTTCCTGGGCACGATCGTCCTGTATGTTATTTCTGTCTTACTGTACTGGGTCTTCTTCTGGCGCCGCCGGGCGGAAGCGCTGCCAGTGCTCCAAGCCGGAGATTAATGTTACTTTTAGAGGGCTTTTGCATCTAAGAGAAGGCGACGAAAGACAGCAGACTCACAAACTAAGGAGACATTGAACCCCATGGAAATGATCATCGACTTCCCCGGCGGGGCGCGCGTCGACGCCCACTTTGGTGCCTTTACGGTTCAGACCGATCAGCCCCCGCAGGGCGGCGGCGATGGCTTGGCCCCCACGCCCTTCGCTGTCTTCCTGGCCTCGATCGGCGCCTGCGCCGGGATTTACGTGCTGGGCTTTTGCAATCAGCGCGGTCTGCCCACGCAGGGCATCCGCATCGTGCAGCGCACCCACAGCGATCCCGCTACGGGCATGGTCGGCCAGATCGACGTGGAGATCCAGGTGCCGCCCTCCTTCCCCGAGAAGTACCTGCCTTCGCTGGTGCGCTCGGCGGAGCTGTGCGCTGTAAAAAAACACCTTGAACGCCCCCCGCAGTTTAATGTGTACACCAAACCGGTTGAAATGGTGGAATAAGCTGGCCGCATTGCATGGGCCATGCAAAATGAACTTTTGCCAATAGGCAACTACTGAGACACAGAAAACACTGAGTCAATAACTAAAAAGAGGAATCTCTGTGTACTCTGCGCCTTCGTGGTAAAAATCGTTTTTCTGAATCTATAAGAAGGAAATGGGGACAGGCGTTGATTTCCCCCAGCCTGCGCTTCACGATCCCCGCGTAATACGGGATCTCAATCTTCATACAGCTGGGTAAATCAGCCCTTCGAAAAGCGCTCTCCGAAATCAAAAACCCTTAGTTTACCTGCTATAATCGCTTCGTCGTCGGCAGCCAAGCTGCCGTCTTCTAGCAATAACACGCTCATTAATCGACGCACAACCCGTCCTCTTTGGGATCCTCGAAAGCTGGTGTTCGGCGGCTAACTTACCTCCGCTTCCTCCCGCTCCGGCCCGATATACGTCCCGCCCGGCAGCAGCGTGTTCTTGGGGATGACCACGATCCCATCCCGCACGACCCAGTCGTCCTGGTCGATCTCCGTGCCGCGCGGGAAAGGGCGGATCACCACTCCCGACCCCAGGCGCACGTTCTTGTCCAGGATGGCGCCCTGAATATCGCAGTCCTCGCCGATCCCGAGCCGGATGCCTTGCGGAGGGTTGGCGCTGGATTCGTAGTAGTCAGCCCCCATCAGGACGCTGTCGGCGATGCGCGCCCCGCTGGCGATGTGGCTGCGCAGGCCGATGATCGAGTCGCGGATCTCAGTGCGATGGATACGGCAGCCGT
>MGOK01000027.1:0-2899 GCA_001795335.1 Chloroflexi bacterium RBG_19FT_COMBO_55_16 | reverse complement strand
TAGGTAGCGCGGGCGGGTATAGATCGGGCGGGCCGAGTCGTGGAAGTCGAAAGGCGAGTCAGGCTTGGTCAGCATCAGGTTGGTTTCGTAGAAGGAGCGGATCGTCCCGATGTCCTCCCAAAAGCCATCGAAATCGAAGCCGAATACACGCCGGGATCCGATCGCGCTGGGGATAACCTCGCCGCCGAAGTCGTCGTCGACAGTGGAGGTCAGCAGGTCGATCAGAGCCTTGGTTTTGAACAGGTAAATGCCCATCGAGCCCAGGAACGGGCGTACTGGGTCTTCCCGGCTGACAAAGTGAGCCTGCACCTGCGGGTCTTTGGGTTTCTCGACGAAATCGGTGATTCGCCCGTCAAAGTCGCGTTTCAGCAACCCGAAGCGGAAGGCTTCTTCGCGCGGCACGGGCTGCACGGTGACGGGGATGTCGGCGTCGTTCTGCCAGTGGTATTCGGCCAGGGGTTCGTAATCCATGCGGTAGAGGTGGTCGCCGGCCAGGATGAGCACATATTCGGCGCCCGTGGTCTGGATCTCGAGCAGCTGCTTGCGTACTGTGTCGGCGGTGCCCTGGTACCAGGTCTCGCTTTGCGGGGTCTGCTCGGCGGCCAGGATCTGCACCCAGCCGCGATGGAACGCGTCGAAGACGTAGGTCTGGGCGATATGGCGGTGCAGGGAGACCGAATTGAACTGGGTCAAGACGGCGATGCGGGTGATGCCGGAATTGATGCAATTGCTGATCGGAATATCGATCAGGCGGTACTTGCCGGCGATCGGCACGGCGGGTTTAGCCCGGTCGCGCGTCAGCGGGTAGAGGCGCGCCCCTCGCCCGCCTCCCAAGATTACCCCCAGGATGTTGTTCATGGATGGCATGGAATAGTGATGCCGAAGGTGGGAATCGAACCCACACTCCCGAAGGAACACGATTTTGAGTCGTGCGCGTCTGCCAGTTCCGCCACTTCGGCCGGTCGGCGAGGATAATTATACCTGATCTTAATCGTTCTCTGGATTTCCGTAGTAAGAACTGGCCTTTTTAGGGATCGCCGGTGAACATTGCTTTCGTCAGGGCGCTTGGCGAGTATTTGATCCCCTGAGCAGATTCTAATTCTGTTTTTGGCGTACATTTGCCAGATTGCGTTTAATTCGCGGATAAACTGATCTTTTGTCGGACTAAGTGGTAAGATTCACACAAAATAGGAGATACTCCAGCCATGCCAGACGCGTTCCTCTTTCAAACTGAACGTATCTTCTTGCGGCCTTTTGAACCAGCTGACCTGCCGGCCTTGCAAGCCTACCTCAATCATCCGGAGTTGACCGGCCGGCGCTATATCCCATGGAGCTTCCCCGAGGATTTGCCCCTCTCAGCAAAACAGGTGGAGGGCATATACAACAAATGGTGCGAGGGTGAAAAAGAGTCCCACCTGGGGATTGTCTCCCTCGATAAGCAGGAAGTTATCGGCCACACCGAATTAGATTGGGGTTGGGACCCACACTGCCCGTTCGTTGCAGTGCAGATCGCACCCTCCTACCAGCGCCAGGGCTATGGATCTGAAGTGCTGCGACTGCTCTTGCGTTATCTATTTGAGAACACGCCGGCCCACAACGTCCACAGCTGGATGGCAGACTGGAATCAGGCTGCCAGGCGGTTTGCTCAAGAGCACGGTTTTCGCGAGAGCGGACGCTCACGGCACGAAGGCTTGCGCCAGGGGAAGTATTTCGATGCTATCCTGGTCGATATCCTCCGCCCGGAATGGCAAGCCAGTCAGGGAGGGGCGAGCCATGCCGCTTGAAGGTAAACTCGTCATCCTGCGCGAAGAGCGCCCTAAGGATATGAAGTTCCTGGTTGTCTTGCGCAACGACCTGGAAACCCAGGCGTGGAGCAAGACCCTGCCGCCGGACTACACCGAAGCGATGCTCATGAAGCGTTTTGAGAGCCGCGAGTTCTCGTTTGATCGCAACGACGGGCGCTTCATCATCACCTCCAAACAAACGGGTGAGAGCGCCGGGACGTTCGGTTATTACAGCTTGCGCCCGCGCTGGTCGGTCATCATCGGCATTATGCTGGCCAAGCAGTTCTGGGGGGCGGGTTTCGCCCATGACGCCCAGGAGGTGATGCTCAAGTTCCTCTTCCTGGAGCTGGGTCTGCGTGTCGTTCGGCTTTACACCCACGGCGGCAACCCGCGCGCCGTTAAACTGGCAGAAAAGGCTGGCTTCCAGGTTTCGGCGCGCCAGCGCCAGGCGATCTTCAAAAACGGCGAGCTGTACGACAGCTTGATCATGGACCTGCTGCGCGAAGAATATTTCGCTCGCCACCCGGAGCTGGTGGATAATTTGCCATTTCTGGTTTGAAAACAGCTATAATCTTCACGCAACACGCGATTCGCAACACATCTTACCTATGCGCCTTGGAATCATCGGCCTACCTCAATCCGGCAAAACCACGGTCTTCAACGCCCTGACCCGCGGTGATCTCCCGATCATCGCCAGCGGCGGTCGTTTTGATGTCCATACTGCCGTGGTGGACGTACCCGATTCACGTCTGGACAGCCTGTCAGCCTTATACAAACCGGAAAAGACCATCTATACCAAGGTCACTTATGTCGATATCGCCGGGCTGGACGGGAGCGCCAGTGGCGGAATCTCTGGGAAACTACTCAACCAGCTCAATCAGATGGATGGCTTTCTACATGTCGTGCGCTGTTTTGAAGACCCGATTGTGCCCCACCGGATGGATAGCCTCAACCCAGAGCGCGATATAGCGGCAATGGATGCTGAACTTTTACTCAACGATCTGATCGCTGTGGAGCGCAAGGTTGAGCGCCTGGTTGATGAGCGACAGAAAGGTGGGGGACGGGACAAGAGTCTGATCGAACGCGAGATCGCCTTGTTCGAGCGCATGCAGGCC
>MGOK01000026.1:35932-36179 GCA_001795335.1 Chloroflexi bacterium RBG_19FT_COMBO_55_16 | reverse complement strand
TAGGAGCTGTGTGAAGTAGGGGTGCCCAGCGGTGACCTGGTAGATGTGGGCGATCGCCTGGGGTTTGTATTCTATGACGCCGGCGACCGGCCGGGTGATCAACTGGTAGCAATCTTCCTGGGCCAGGAAGCTGATCTTCTTGTAGAGAGCGGTCTTGAAGAAATTGGTGTAGGCGGCCTGCATGTCCTCCAACTTGTGCCCGGAGGAGCCAATGGAGAAGATAAAGCTCAGCCGCTCCAGGTCGCCG
>MGOK01000026.1:35524-35846 GCA_001795335.1 Chloroflexi bacterium RBG_19FT_COMBO_55_16 | reverse complement strand
CAGCAGCAAGGTCTGGTCGCCCAAGAGGGGCCACAGGTCGGGAAGAAAGCGGTTATGAAGGTATTCATTGTCTTCCGCAAACGCCGCCTGGTCGGGGACGGGCAGGTTCGGTAGGCGTTCCTGGCGCAGCGTGCGGGATATCTCGCGCGCCAGCCACCACAAAAAACGGTCGAGGGTGGTATTGGTGCGACCTTGCAAGTCAAAAAAGACCTGGATGTATTTGGAAGGGAGATGATAGGGGATTTGCTTGAGGACAGAGGTCTTGCCCACCCTGCGCTGGCCGTGGATTACCAGAATATTGTTGACATATTTCCCTGTAAGG
>MGOK01000026.1:33429-35441 GCA_001795335.1 Chloroflexi bacterium RBG_19FT_COMBO_55_16 | reverse complement strand
GAGAAGTTCAGCCATTTCCACCCCTCACAGAGGAGGCTCTCGCTCTCCCGGAATCATCCGGTTGGGCGAGGTGGATGCAGCGCAATGACGGTCAAGACAATTATATAACTAGAGCTATAACTTTACAATCACGTTGATCTTCATTTAAGGTCGCATTCTTTCGCGCCTCTCCTACAAACATCAGCGGGCAACACCGAAGTTCGCTGTTAGATGTATACTTAACCCTGGTCGTCCAATTGGAAATCATAACCACCCAACCAGGGGCTTCCTATGCATCCTCTCATCCGCTGGGATATCAAAACCTCTCTGAGGCTGGGGATCGTCCTGGCAGGTCGGGTAGGAGAGATGGTCGCCAGCCTGGCATTCACCCTCTCCACCTGGAAACGCGTGAAACCCTTTGGAATATGAGATCAACCTGAGGAGAAGAACTGCTGATGTCTACGAATCCTAAGACAGAGAAGATCGTCATCGTTACCGGCGATGTGACCATGGATTGGAACCTGATGCGCATCCGGCGTTCTCGGGACAGCCACGGGCGGTGGGGGTTTGAAGACACCACACGCGCCTGCTGGCAGCGCGGCGGGGCAGCCTTGCTGGCCGATCTGATCGCCGCAGTTGCTGAGGGGATCCAACACAGCGGGCAGACCAGCTATAGTCTTCGCCAGACCGCTGCACCACTCCAGCCGGTGGGTTCTCAGGACCCACGCTTTCACCATTCCTTTGCCATCTGGTCCATTTACAAGACCGATGGCAAGACGGCCTGGCGGGTGGAAGAATTCCTGGGAATGGACCGCGCCCCTGAAGGAACGGCGGAGGGCGATGACGAATGGAAGCGAGTCTCTGAGGATACTCCCCAGGCTGATATCCTGGTGCTGGACGACGCCAACCTGGGTTTTCGCGATCGGTCTGAGCTATGGCCAGCCGCTTTACAGGTGCAGGGGCAGCGACCATGGGTCCTGTTGAAGATGGCGCAACCGGTCGCCCAGGGACGCCTGTGGGAGCACCTGTTGGAAAAATTCGCCGACCGCCTGGTGGTGGTGATGACCGTCGACGACTTGCGGCGCACGGTCGTGCAGATCAGTAAGGGGCTTTCTTGGGAACGCACTGCGCAGGACGTGGTATGGGAGCTGGTGCACAACCCGCGGGTGAACGGAATGGCGCGCTGCGCTGGAGTGATCGTCTCCTTCGACACGGCTGGCGCCATCCTGCTCTCCCGGCTGCGCCCAAAAGGGCGGGTGAGCAAGGGCATGGCTGCGCTTGAGCGCTACCTGGTGTTTGATCCCAATCTGATCGAGGGGATGTGGGATCAATCTCACCCAGGAGGAATGATCGGCTTCACGACCTGCCTGACCGCCGGCATCGCCCGCCAATTGATGCTTTCACCAGGCCAGCCTGACGTCCAACAAGGCATCCAGTCGGGGCTGGCAGCGATGCGCAGGCTGCATCTGGAAGGCTATCGCCTGGCAGGTTCTACCCAAAAGCCTTACCTGACCTTCCCGGTCGAAAACGTGGCGGAGGAGTTAGCGCAAGAGGGTGCGCCCTTTGCTGTAGCCGAGGTTCAGGATCCAGTGCGTTTTTTAACCCAACCATTCTCAGCAGGGGAAAAACCCCTCGAAGGCGGCTTCTGGACCATCCTGCACGACTATTATCGCGAAAACCTGGACCAGGTGTGCGAGCAGATCGTGGTCGAGGGGGCAGAATCGGCCTTGCAGGGTGTGCCGTTGGGAGTGTTTGGTGATCTATTGACTGTCGACCGCCAGGAGATCGAGAGCTTCCGCAGCATCCGCTCCCTGGTTGGCGAATACCTCAGCCAGGAGCAGCAGAAGCGCCCGCTTTCGATTGCCGTCTTCGGCGCGCCTGGATCGGGCAAGTCGTTCGGCATCACCCAGGTAGCTAAATCGCTGGCGCCTGGCAGGGTGCAGGTGCTTGAATTCAATCTGTCACAATTTGAAGTGGCCGACGAGCTGATCGACGCCTTACACCGGGTAAGAGATGTTGCCCTCAGCGGGCAG
>MGOK01000026.1:32585-33384 GCA_001795335.1 Chloroflexi bacterium RBG_19FT_COMBO_55_16 | reverse complement strand
AACAAGCTGGGTTGGCTGCGTTACTTCCTGGCTCCAATGCAAGACGGCGCTTTTCGCGAAGGGCAGATCATCCACCCGATCGGTCGCTCGATTTTCGTCTTTGCCGGCGGGACCAGCGAACGCATGGAGGCTTTTGGCCAGAGCGCCGATCAAGAGGAGATGCGCTCTGCCAAGGTGCCCGACTTCATCAGCCGTCTGAAAGGCTTTGTCAATGTTCTGGGGCCTAACCGCCAAAAGGCCGCCAGCGAAGAATCGCCAGTCAGCGATCCTTATTACATCATCCGCCGGGCGATCTTGCTGCGCTCGATCTTGCAACGTACTGCGCCGCAATTGCTCCAATCTCAGGATGGGAAGAACCTGTTATCGATCGATCGGGGTGTGCTGCGTGCCTTTTTGAAGACCCGCGAATATAAGCATGGCGTCCGTTCCATGGAGGCGATCGGGGCGATGAGCCAGCTGGCTGGTAAGACCGCCTTTGAAAGATCGAGCCTGCCGCCTGAGGCGCAGCTCGACCTGCATGTGGACGGGCAAGAGTTCCTGGCGCTGGTGCAGCAGATGGAGTTGACCGGCGATCTCCTGGAGAAGCTGGCCGAGGCGGCGCATGAGGTATTCTGCCAGGAGCTAAAAGACATGGGCTATGAGCCGGGAGACCTGACCGACGAGAAAGCCAAGATCCACAGTTCCCTCAAACCCTATGCCGATCTGCCGGAGGAGGAGCAAGAGCAAAACCGCGACACCGTGCGGGATATCGCTAACAAACTGGTCGGCAGCGGGTATGTGATGATCCAGGCCAAAAGCA
>MGOK01000026.1:31560-32533 GCA_001795335.1 Chloroflexi bacterium RBG_19FT_COMBO_55_16 | reverse complement strand
GGAGCACGAGCGCTGGATGCGGATGAAGCTCGATGCTGGTTGGCAGTACGCCCCACTAACGAATAAAGCTCTCAAACAACACGCCGACCTGCTGCCCTGGGATAAACTGCCGGAGGGGCAGAAGGAGAAAGACCGGGTGATGATCCGGGCCATCCCCAAGATGCTCCGGCAGGCTGGCTATACCATCGTCCGCTTGAAGAGCGTTCCGCCAAAGAAGTGATATGGTAACGATCGGGATCAGCGGGCATCGCCATCTGGCCGAAATTGAGAAGGTGATTAGCGGGGTAGATCAGGCCCTGGCCGGGATCGTGACTGCCTATGGAGAGTCTGCTTTCACTGTGATGTCCTCCCTGGCGGAGGGCGTCGAGCAGCTGGCTCTGCAGCGCGCCCTGAAGCACTACCCGGCGCGCCTGACGGCCATCTTGCCTCTCAAGGCGCAGGATTACCTGGCAAGCTTTGAGTCAGCGGGAGCCAGGGAGGAATTCCATCGTTTGCTGGCCCAGGCGAGCATGGTAATTGAACTCCCACACGTTGACGCCCGAGAGCAGGCCTACCTGGCGGCGGGTTTGTACATGCTTGAGCAGTGTGATGTGCTGCTGGTTGTATGGGATGGGCTCCCGGCTCAAGGAGAGGGTGGAACCGGGGAGATCGTAGCTCAGGCGCGGCAGCGTGGCCTGCCGCTGGCCTGGGTGCACGCCGGTAACCGTAAACCAGGAACGAATCAGGCCACCAGCCTGGGAGAAAAGCAGGGAAAGGTCAGCTTCGAACGCATGCCAGGTTTATGACATGAAAAATTCATTTTGGGGAAAGATAACCAGGGTATTTAAACCGCCCCGCGGCGCTCTTGCAGGACGCCTGTGGCGCGACTACCAATGGTTCTTGATCGTTGGGTTATGGCTGGTTGCCTTATACCTGGGTTACGTCGGCTTCGCTCACCAGGCAGCCATGTACAATGAGCCGAGTACTCCGTTAG
>MGOK01000026.1:28888-31518 GCA_001795335.1 Chloroflexi bacterium RBG_19FT_COMBO_55_16 | reverse complement strand
GGGCTGTGCCTGGTCCGGTAAGCTGGGAACTGCAGGTAGCCCGGCTGCTGCTCCCGGCCTTAACCGCTCTGGCGGCAGTGAAAGCCCTGGCGACGATCTTCGGCGAACAGGTGCAGATGATCCGGCTCGGCTTCATGCGCGACCACGTGATCATCTGCGGGCTGGGGCGGATGGGTGCCCTGTTAGTAGATCAATTCCGCGCCCGCGGCGAGAATGTAGTGGTCATCGAGCATGACCAGGACAACGACTACATCGATCTCAGCCGTGAGCAGGGTGCTATCGTGCTCAATGGAGACGCTACCGACTCCGACCTGTTACGGCGCGCCAGGACTCAAAAGGCGAAATGCCTGATCGCGGTCTTGGGAGACGACGGATCGAACGCCGAGGTGGCAGTGCGCGCCCAGGAGATGAGCATTGAGCGCAAAGGGAGTGCATTGACTGCTTTCATCCATATTGTTGATCCACAGCTGTGGGAGTTGCTGCGAGGGCGCGAGATCAGCCTGGAAAGCGACATGCCTTTCCGGCTGGAGATGTTTAACATCTTCGAGCGTGGGGCCAGGTTGATGCTGCGAGATTATCCCTCCTGGAAGGAAAGCGGAACGGGTCGCGTCCAGCGGGTGCACCTGCTGATCATCGGCATTGGCAAGATGGGAGAAAGCCTGGTGCTCCAGGCTGCCAAGGAATGGCAGCAAAGTCGGGGCGCCAGCGATGAATTGCTGTGCATCACCTTGGTTGACCAGGAAGCCGTGTTGCGGGCTGAGTCGCTCATGGTGCGCTACCCCCAGCTGACCCGAACCTGTGACCTGCTGCCATTAGAGATCGAGGTGCACTCGCCTGAGTTTCACCGGGCGGAGTTCCTTTATGATCAAGGGCGGGGGGAGGTGGATAGCGTTTACATCTGCCTGGACGACGACTCCCTCGGATTGGACACCGGCCTGCGGCTGTCGCACCAGATGAGAAATCACCCCATCCCGATTGTGGTACGCATGACCGAGGAAGCTGGGCTGGCGAGACTTCTGCTCGCTGAACCCAACGGCAAGCGCGTTTTTGAGAACCTGCACGCTTTCGGGCTGCTGAACCAAACCTGCACAGCGGACCTCTTGCTCGGTGGAACACACGAGATGCTGGCGCGCGCCCTGCACGAAGAGTACCGGAGCCACCAGCTGGAACACGGCCAAACACCAGAAGCGAACCCGGCCCTGGTGCCCTGGGACAGGTTGTCAGAAATGACCAAGGAATCGAACCGCCGCCAGGCCGATCACATTGGTTTGAAATTGAAAGCCATCGGCTGCGGGATCGGCCCGTTAAGGGATTGGGAGGCGCCGAACTTCGAATTCACTCCACAAGAGATTGAAGTGATGGCACGCCTGGAACACGAGCGCTGGTCGCAGGAAAGGCGCGCTGCGGGCTGGCGTTACGCGCTTGGTGAAAGAGATGAAGTCAGAAAGACTCATCCCAGTCTGGTCTCCTGGGAGGAACTGCCTGATTCCGAGAAGGAAAAGAATCGCATCACGGTGCGCGAGCTGCCGCGCCTGCTGGCCCGGGCGGGGTTTGAGGTTTCTCGTTATGGGTGAGGATCTGATGACAAAATTGATAATTGATGACCAATTGGTTGAGAGGCTGGTAGAGCAAGTCGCCCCGCTGGTAAACGCTGTAACCGGCTGGGAATTGGGCCGGGTTAATTGCCGCGCCGTGCCCAAGGAGCGAGCCTTCGAGGAGCTGATCCTCGGGCGGCTGCGCAGTTTTGGAATACCGGCTTTAGATGATGCCCCTCGAGGTATCTTCGACCGTCTGATGGAGTACTTTGTGGAAGGCAATGCCCTGGCAGCTTACCTGTCCTGGAACGAGGAGCTGGTGGTGATCCGAGAAAACGTCGACGACAGCAACCTGGACGGCCTGAAACTGGTGATCGGGCACGAACTGGCTCACAGGGCGCAGCACCTCCGGCACCCTGACTTGTTTACCCAGGTAGATGAAGTCGCGCACCTGATCGCCACGGCGTACTTTGAAGATGCACTTCAACCGAACCTCGAGCAGCTGGCAACGACTGTTCTGAAAATCCAACCGGTGATGACTCTGCTGGAAAGTCACGCCATGTACGTCCAGAGTATGCTTGCCAGCCGCTATTTCCCGGCAGCCAGGATCGAATCGCATTTCAGCCTGCCGGTGCTCCTGTTTCGCATGTTCGGGGGGCTGAAGACGTCGCAGTATACCGCAGGCGCCTCGGCGGTGGCGGTGGCGATGGCCAGCGGGGATATCGACCGCTTGTACCAAGAGCCGGGAAGGGTTTTCGACCTGGGAGGCGACCTCGAAGGAAACCTTAGAAGATGAACCTTAGGGGATGAAAATCGTTATTATGCAATACTCATTCCTGTTTCGTAGTTACAAGGAGGTGAAACATGCCTAAATTGATGCGCTGCTTATTTTGTGGATTGTTGCAGGACGAACCTGTGGGTGTAAAAGCATGCCAACGTTGTGGGGGGGAGCTGGCCTTCGAGGCCGGGCCTCAGCCGGTTGAACGCGGTTCCTACCTGCAGGCTCAGCTCGAATTAGATCAGGTGATGGCTCCCGCCGGGCGTAACGTCGACCGCTATCTGCTGGTCACCCTGCGGACGCCATCCCAGGTGCCG
>MGOK01000026.1:24219-28830 GCA_001795335.1 Chloroflexi bacterium RBG_19FT_COMBO_55_16 | reverse complement strand
TGGACGTCTCTGGATCGATGCAGGGCCAGAAGCTGGCGCAGGCGAAGGAGGCTATCCGCCAAGCATTGCATCGCCTGCACGCGGGCGATATCATCTCCCTGGTCATCTTCAATAGTGAGGTGCGCTGCGTACTTGAGCCAACGGTGTATGGCGATCAGTCCCGGCGCGTGATCGAGAGCGCCTTGCAGGAGATCTCAGCCAGTGGCATGACCGCGCTGGATGGAGGCCTCGCGCTGGGGGTGGAAAAAGCTGCACAAACCAAACAGGGGACGAATCTGGTACTGTTGTTAAGTGATGGGCAAGCTAATGTGGGCGAAACGGACCTGGAAAAGGTCGGCCAGCGTGGCTTTGCAGCACGACAGCAGGGGATGATCGTCTCCACCCTGGGTGTGGGGGGCGATTACAACGAGGCATTGATGGCTGAGATTGCCACGCAAGGAGGCGGGCGCTTCTATCACGTTCTCTCAGCCGACCAGATCGCTGCCTTCCTGACGGGCGAACTGGGGGAGGTGGCCGCCCTGGCGGCGCGCGAGGCCCAGATCAGCCTGACTATCCCTCCTGGAGCAGCGCTGGTTCCGCTATCTGCCACTTATCCCGCCCACCAGGCGGGGGATCAGGTGGTCGTTTCGATCGGTGATATCCCCAGCGACCTTGAACTGGAAATTCCGCTGCGCCTGACGCTCTTTGCGCAACCGGATGGCGCCAAGCTCAGCGTGGATGGTAATGTGAGCTACCGCTCGCCAGCTGGCAACCTGCTCAATACCCAACTCAACCGGGTCACTGTGCGTTTCGTCGAGCAGGCTGCTTTCAGCCTGCGGGCGGGGGTGGTGGCGCCAGTTGCAGAGCACGTCTTCGATCAGATGAAAGCCGTTTACGTGCTCGGCGTGTCGCGGGCGATAGCCAGGGACGCAGCCGCCGGTGTGCAACAAAGCGAGACTGGCCTGGTGAGCCTGCGCGAGTATGCGACCTTGCTAGGAGAAGAACGGGCTCAGCGGGAAGTCCTGGGGATGGAAGCTCGCATGGCTGCCATGCAGGCGACCCCTGCTGCCGCCAAAAAAATGGTTTCAGAGGCACATGCCAGAGTGCGCAGCACCCGAGATTTTAAAAGTAAATCTAATTAATATTGGCCAGCGTTGCCTGCCTTCCCAACAAGGCAGCCAAATCCCCCAGATGAGCGGCATGGACAACTGCCAGGACTTCATCGGCCGGCACCAACACGGTATCTCCGCGCGGGATGATCAACCCCCATTGCGGATCACAGCAGCGAAAACGTTCTACTCCGGCAAGTCTAGCCCTCGGATCGCTTTACTACCAGGGAGGTTTCTTCAGCTATTTCCGTATCGGCTCAGAAATTCCTCGGCCGGCATCCATATCTCGACCCGCTGAAGGTCAGAAAAACGTCGACTACGCCGGGAAACGGGATTAAACGTCCACATTAACCACCACGCGTACAGGTTATCCCAAAACTCACCAAACCGCCCCAACGGGTGATGGTTGGGCAGCACGGTAAAACCCAGGCGTTGAAACACGGCCACCCCGCTAGAACCGCCGTCCAGGGAAAGCAAGCCCGTAGCGCCACACACCGCGCTCACGGAAACCAGCCGCGGATCGTTCTCCATCTTTCTTGCGACGGCGCGCAGCGAGTGAAGGAATAAACGCCTCATCCTCATCGCCCAGGCCAGGTCAGGTCCAGAGGCTGGTAATTGGGGGACGTGTTCATTCCACAGGTGCAGTTCCAGGACCGGCGCTCCGGGAGGCACGCGACAGCCCGAAAAGCGTAATTCGTGTCCGGCTCGGGAAAGCTGCAAACGCAACAAACATTCTTCATCCTCACAAAAGGGGAACACGCCTCTCGCCCTGCGCACGGCGGCATCAATCAGGCGAACGAAGGCCCGCATCCTCACCGCCCGCCGATCAGCGCTATCCCGGCGACGATAAATAAGGTGCCCAACCACTGAGCTGGCGAGATCGATTCCTGGAAAAGTAGCCGAGCTGCGATCACCTGGACGCCGATCACGGCCAAGCCGGTCGTAAGGGGGAAAGCCACGTTCAGCGGCACAAAGCGCAAAAGCCAGGTCAGCGTAATCACGGTGATGAGACCTGTCAAGTTGCCCACCACTTGCCAGGCGAGGAGACCGCGCCAAGAAAGGCTGAGGGCAGAATACTTAAAACTAGCGTTTGAGATGATGTTGAATAGAGTGTTCCCCCCGATCAAAACAATGGTCAATAAAGAATACTGCGCGGAAATTGCCTCAACACTGGTTCGGAAAGCACTGCGTAACATCACTACACCTCCATCCTGCCAGACCCTACAAACGATAAACTTACTACCTGGAAAAAATTACTCAAACCTCGGATCAAGGATTGATGCGTTGTTTCAATAAACCTCTCTGCCTGAATTGATTGAGCCATTTGCGCCACAGTGGCTGGCCTTCTACCTGCCAACGGGCGATTTCAATATTTGCGAGCGCGAAGCCGCGCTCAATCAATGCCAAGGTATGCCGAAAATCCGAAAGCAGAACAGGCTCCTTGCCACGCAGACTGATCCGTCTCACCGGAACACCGCGCGCCGAAGCCAGCGCCAGCTCCAATTCCATCTGGCGCTGTGCGACGGTGATGAGCAGCTTGCTGACGAACTGGCCAAATCCAGGCGCATCGCTGGTCAATCCGCGCGGGTCGAAGAGATCAAGGGCGATGATTTCCGTCGCCCCCAGCGTCAAGGCTGTCTCGATGGGTAGATTACTGACTGCTCCGCCATCGATCAGCAGCTGGCCCTCTTTCTGCATGGGAGATATCCAGGGGGGCAGTGTCGTGGAAGCCAGGACTCCCTCCAGCACAGACTGGCGTGGGTCGAGTCCGTAAAGCACGGGACATCCAGCGTTTAGATCCGCGGCGATCAAAACCAATTGCACTCCGTGGATATCGCCAAATTTTAAATCCGGCCCGACTCCGTGCTTGATGAAGAAGCTCTGCATGCGGTGGGCGTGGGAGATTGTCGGGCGGTTAAACAGAACCCGAACGGATAACCATAGATAGTTCGCGGGTAGTAGATCAGCGCTCATGGCGTCCTGCCAGGCCCGTTCCAGGCCAGCGATGGTCTCCAAATTGATCCCTTGGGTAGCCATGAAGGCGGCGTTAACCGCCCCGATCGATGTGCCGACCAGGATGTCAGGATAGAATCCAGCCTCTAACAAGGCGCGCAAAGCGCCCACCTGCAATGCGCCGCGCGCCCCACCGCCGCCCAAGACAAAAGCCAGTTGTCTCTTCACATCCTACCTCCGCCCTCCTGACATTAGGTGAGTGACATTGCCAGAGTTGAAGAATCAAACACAATCGGGTTGTTCATCCGGTGGTTCATCCTCAAACAGGATCTCTCCATCCAAATCTACAGGTTGAAAAGAGGTATCTTCTTCCCGTTCCTGCGTGGAGAAGGATTTTCTTTTCAACTGTATCCGCCGCGGCCAATCCAACGCTTTCTTGGCCGGGATAGATAAAAAGAGGACAATCGCATAGCCAAGAAACACTTGTGGCTGGTCAAAGGTATAAGCCAGAAAAGCTAGCAGTCCGAGCCCTGTGGCGGCGCTCAGGTCAAAGTTTCGCGAGAGAAGATGAGCTGAACCAAAAGCGATCAGTCCCCACGCTGTCTCAATGGGCATCAGCACAAAGAGAGTACCCAAGCTGGCAGCCATCCCTTGCCCGCCGCGAAACCCAGCCCAGATAGGGAAGTCATGCCCGATCACGGCAGAAATCCCAGCCGCAAGCTGCCACGCCAGGGAGAGATCGAAAGATCTCGCCAGCAGTACCGCCAAAGCGCCCTTACAGAAATCGACTGTTGCCACCAGGATCCCAGCACCCAAACCCAGAGTACGGGTGACATTGCGCGCCCCCATGTTGCCATCGCCCAACTCGCGGATATCCGCGTGTGCGAAGAGGCGCGAAACGAGAAGCGCGGTAGGCAAGGAGCCGAGGAAATAAGCGCTTAGCAGAATTAATAATGGATTCGATAGCACTTCAATCACCTCTCACCTCCTGTATTAACCGACCTTGAGACACCAATGAGCAACTGAGCAGTCACCTTGCGGGCGATCTCCTCAGGCGAATACACCGGAAGGACAGAACCAGGAACGATGTGTTCGGTCAGGACAAAGGCCAGCAGACTGCCCAGGTATGTGCGCGCGGTTAAACCGGGATCTACCAATCCTGGGATCAGGATGGATAAGTAATGGCTGACGACATTTACGCCGGTGCTAACCATGTGGTGATAGGCGTGTTGCAGCGGCGGAAAGCGGGTGCCCTCTGCCAGGATGAGGCGCAGCAACGCCACCCGGCGAGGGTGCTGGAAGGAAAGCAGGAAATGGCGCGCCATGCACTCCAGTTCTTCGGGCGTCATCATCCCCTCACCCTCTGGGGGGAGTGAAGGGAATTGACTTACCAGATCGACCAGGAGGTTTTCCTGGATAAGCGCATCCAGTAAGGATGCTTTGGTCGGGAATTGGGCATATAACGTCGCCCGCGCGACGCCAGCCCGGGCGGCGATTTCAGCCATAGTTGTGCCGTGGTAACCTTGCTGGCTTAAGAGATCCAGGGCTGCTTCCAAGATGTCTTGACGGC
>MGOK01000026.1:6618-24205 GCA_001795335.1 Chloroflexi bacterium RBG_19FT_COMBO_55_16 | reverse complement strand
GCCGCTTCGAAGAGGGCTCTCTTACTGCCAAAGTGGCGATAGAGAGTGGCAGGTGCCACCTGTGCCATCCGGCAAACGTCCTGAATGCGGCTACTGGCATAGCCCTGCTGGGTAAAGCAAAGCGTGGCTGCCTCGAGGATGCGCTGGCGGATCTCAAATGACATACAGCACGCCGAAAGAAGAAACCTTTACGAGAGAGATAATATGTATATACTGGTATGTTCAATTCTATTATACTTAATTGTTTTTTATTGTCAACATGCATAAAAAGGTTTAGCGGAATAGCATGATCATCTTTCCCCTTTCCCCCGCGAACAGAAAAAAAGTGGGTTTTCAGGTGGGCAGCGCCCACCTGAAAACCCACATGAGTGTAATGGCATCCTCATGTTAATGAGGATTAGCTCATCCCCATTGGGCGCCGGCTGTCTCCAAAATGCCGCGCAATGTGTTCAGGAAACGCGCTGCGCCTGCGCCGTCGACCACGCGATGGTCCACAGCCAGGGTTACCGTCATCATGGCCCGCAAGGCGGGTCGATCGTGTTCATCTGGCACGAACCGTTTGGCGATCCTGCCAGACGCCAGGATCGCCACCTGGGGAGGATTGATGATCGCTGTGAATTGATCGACTCCGAACATACCGAGGTTAGAGAGGGTAAAAGTACCATCGACGACATCCTCTGGCCGAAGGGTTCCCTGGCGAGCTCGGCTGGAGAGATCGTTAACCTCCTGGCCGATCTGGTACAGGCTTTTTTGATCGGCGTCCCTCACCACAGGGACGATCAAGCCCTCCTCCAGGGCAACTGCCAGACCAATATTGATGTTAGGCAAGAGCAGGATTTGATCGTCACGGAAATAACTGTTCAGCAGCGGGTGCTGGCGCAGGGCGGCCGCACAGGCCTTGACCAGCACGGCGCTCATCGATATGGCCGATTTCTTATCCCCGAAGCGCATGTTAAAACTCTCGCGCATGGCCACGGCTTGGGTCATGTCGATGTCCAGGCTGAACAGGATGTGGGGGATGTTTTGCCAGCTGGCCTGCATCCTTTGGGCGATAGTACGCCGCATGCCTTCCAGTTTGATCGCCTGTGGCTGCATTCCGCCCGGAGGTGCACTCCCTGCAGGTTGAATCGCAATCGGTGGCTGTGTCGCTACCCCGGCTGCGACAGGTGTGGGTTGGGCTGCCGGTCTGGCCATGGCCGCCTGGACGTCCCAGCCCTGGATGCGCCCTTCCGATCCGCTGCCCTTGACCTGGTGTAAGTCGACCTGCCCCTGGCGCGCCAGGTGGCGCGCGGCGGGCGAAGCCCGCAACTTGCCCGGCTGGACTTCGGCTGGTTTGCTTTCTGCCTGGCTGGCAAGATAGCGCTCCACATCCTGGCGGGTGATCTTGCCGCCTTGCCCGCTGCCAGGTGTGGCAGTGGCCAGGATGGCAAGATCGATTCCCTGCTCACCTGCCATGCGCCGGGCTACGGGTGTGGCGTCAACCTGGCGATCCATCAGAGGGGCGGGTGATACAACCGGTCCAGCTGCCGGAGGGGGTGGCTCGCCAACTGGGAGGGACTCGCCCTCCGCCAGAATATAGGCAATGACTGCGGTGATCGGTACGGTCTCGTCCTCAGCAAAGCGGATGCCAGCCAGAATTCCATCCGCGGTGGCCTCGACCTCCATGTTGATCTTATCGGTAGTCACCTCGCAGATCGGATCGCCGTACTCGACGCGCTCTCCCTCTTTTTTAATCCACCGGACAATGGTAGCTTCTTCCTGGGTCATGCCAAAGCGAGGCATGATGATTGTTTTCGCCAAGGCAATTACTCCTAATTAATATTCGTTTTTTACCAGTTTGCGCGCTTCTGCGATGATATTCTCCACCTGGGGCACGGCATGGTGTTCCAGGTTACGGTTATACGGGATGGGGATATCCAGGCCTGCCAGGCGGCGGACAGGCGCCTCCAGGTAATCGAACGCCTTACTTGCTACGATGCGAGCCACGACCTCACCCCCGTAACCGCCCGTCCCCACCGCCTCGTGAACGACCAGGGCTCGCCCAGTCTTGACCACCGATTCAATGATCGGGGCGTCGTCCAGTGGATTGAGGGTACGCGGGTCGATCACTTCCAGCTCGATGCCCTCCTCGCTCAGCAACTCGGCCGCCTCCAGGGTACGCGGCACCATGACCGACGTGGCAACCAAGGTCAGATCGCGCCCCTGGCGAGCTATGTTGCTCTGGCTGAGAGGGAGGCGATACATCTCTTCCGGCACATGCCCGGTCGTCTTATACAGCAACTTATGCTCAACGAAAATTACCGGGTTTCCATCGTAAATCGCCGACAGCAGCAGGCCTTTAGCATCGTAAGCGTTGCTGGGCATGACTACCTTAAGACCGGGGATGTGAACCAGTAAGTTTTCCAGGCTTTCACTGTGTTGGGCGGCCGCGCCAGTGCCCGAACCAGCCGGCATGCGTAACACCATCGGCACGCTGGCCTTGCCGCCGAACATGAATCGCAACTTGGCGGCCTGCAAGATCAGCTGCTCCATGGAGAGGGTGACGAAGTCCATGAACTGGATTTCGCCCACCGGATGCATCCCGGTCAGTGCTGCGCCCGCGCAAGCTCCGGCAATGGTCGCCTCGGAGATAGGCGTGTCGATCACCCGTTGCGAGCCAAACTCGTCAATTAATCCGGCGCTAACGCTGAAAGCGCCTCCATAAACGCCGATATCTTCACCGATCAGGAAAACAGTTGGGTCGGCCTGCATGGCCTGGCGCAGCGCCTCGCGCAAGGCTTCGGCATAAGTCAGCTGTCGCACGGTCAGCGCCTCTTGCGCCTCGCTCACGGTCTTAGTCAACATAAACACCCTCCATGATGCTGGCTACATCGGGTTCTGGGCTGGCCTCGGCAAATGCCAGGGCTTCGTCTATATACTGGTTCGCATGCTGACGCAGTGATTCGAGTTGGTCATCGGACAGGAAACCTGCCTGGCGCAACTGATCCGCAAAACGCAGGATCGGGTCCCTGGCCTGCCACTCCTTGACCTCATCCCGCGTGCGGTACAGCTGCCGGTCGCTCCTCGAATGGCCGCGCCAGCGGTAGGTAATCGTCTCCACCAGGGTCGGGCCTTTGCCTTCCCGGGCGCGCTGCGCCGCCGTAGAAATCGCATCGTACACCGCCAGGTAGTCGTTGCCGTCTACGGTAACACCTGGAATCCCGTACGCGCAGGCGCGCTGGCTGATATGCTCGATGTTGAAAGCGCGCGGGACGGACATCGACATGGCGTACTGGTTATTCTCGCACAAGAAGATCACCGGCAAATCCCAGATGGAGGCCATATTGAGCGCCTCGTGGAAAGGGCCGGTGTTCGCCGCGCCATCTCCAAAGATCACCAGACACACCTGGTCGCTGCCGCGCAGCTTAATACTCAATCCCACACCGACAGACATGGGGATACCACCGGCGACAATCCCATTTGCGCCAAGGTTATTGCGCTCTACGTCGGCGATGTGCATCGAGCCGCCCCGCCCGCGGCAATAGCCGGTCTCTTTACCCATGAACTCGGCCATCATCAGGTTCACTTCGCCGCCCCAGGCGATGCAGTGCCCGTGGCCGCGATGGTGATTGAGCAGGAAATCGTGGCCGCTGCGCACAGCGTCGGAAGCGCCTGTGGCGGTAGCCTCCTGCCCAATCGACAGGTGCATTGTCCCGTGGGTCTTGCCCAAGCTGTACAGTTCTTCGGCTTTTTCTTCGAAAGCGCGGATTGTGGCCATAGTTTCCAGCACGTGCCGTGCTTTTTCGGGACCGATGGCGTTAAGCAGTTCGGCGGCTCGCTCCCGAGACGGGGTATATATGTTTGTTAAGCTATCGCTCATGAATCTTTTTCCCTTTCTAATACTTCACGCGCCGCGCTGTCGTCCGTGACCAGCGAATTGACCAACCTGGAACGCAGCGCGCCCAGAATGGCTGGCGCCTTGAGAGCCCCTCCTGCCACGCCGATCACCAGCGGGATGGCGCGTAAGGTTTCTGCCTCGATCCCGAAGGCATAACCTGCCAGGGAGATGT
The DNA here is from genome assembly GCA_001795335.1 of Chloroflexi bacterium RBG_19FT_COMBO_55_16. Next base: position 20,156 of record MGOK01000026.1, on the reverse strand, counting down.
CCATCAAATTTCCGTGGATGTCAAAATGCAGTCCGCATACATCCCCCACCGCCCCGAGCGCCTGGATATCGCGCACCTCATCAGCGGTCAGGTAACCGGCCCGCACCAGGCTCGATAAGGGTGGATCGACCGTTCCGATCCCCACCAGGGCGATCTCCGCTCGCCGGGCCAAGTCTAGTACTTCGCCCATGCGGCGGTCTTTCATCAAGGCGTCGCGAATCTCCCGATCCTCGACCAGCCAGGGCGCGGGCAGCGTGTAGTATTGACCGCCGAACTGCCTGGCAAAGACGCTGGCCAGGCCTGGGCCATCGACCTGGTGATCGCGCGAAGTCGCCGATCCGATCAGCTGTACGACCTTCACGCCGGGAGCGTGCATGGATTGGAGAGCGTTGGCCACCTCATACAACGCGGTGCCCCAGGAGATGCCCAGGATAGAATGTTCGTTTATACTTTGCACCAGCAACTTTGCAGCCAACCCCCCCAAGCGGCGCAACATCTGTGGATAGGGCAGGCCGTTGTCCTGCAGTACCTGCACTTCGCACAGGTTAAACTGGCATTGCAGGCGCTGCTCCAAGGCTGAATTGCGCTCCAGATGGTGGTGCACATGGATCTCGACGATGCCTTCCTGGCGCGCTTCGGTGAGCATGCGAGAGATGGAAGAGCGCGAATACCCTAATTTAAGCGAAATTTCTTGCTGGGTTTGACCGTCCTCATAATAGAGGCTGGCCACCCGGGCAAGTAATTGGTCGCGATCGGTCTGCATATCCATTTGCCATCACCACCGAAGATCGAGGATGGCAAATGATAACACAATCTATGTAATTTTGTTCAGAATATTCACATTTGTGCATTCGCGGGGATTTCGGATTGTCTTGTGGCAGCTGCCAACCTCCTTCCCTTGCCCAATTTTCGTGCATCGTCCTTCGTCTTTCATCCCCCCTTGACTCCAAACTCCCCCGCCTCGGCTCCCTGCAGCACCTTCAGCAAATCCTCCGTCTTTAAAATCACCGTGATATTTCGCTCCCCTGAACCGATTGAAATTATCTCCTCCTGGAGAACGCTTTTATCTACCAGGACGCGCATCGGCGCCGGCAGCCCGAAGGGTGAGACCGCCCCCACATTGTAGCCGGTGGCGGCCAATACCTCGGGTTCGGTGGCTGTGGTCAAGCGCGATTGCCCCAGGTAAGCGCGCAATGCTGGCCAGGAGACTTGCGCCGGGCCGGCGATCAACACCATGACAAACTCATCCTGCGCCAGGCGAAAGACGATGCTACGCACCACCTGTTCAGGTCGCTGGTCGCGCTCGCGCGCTGCCTGCTCGAGCGAACGCACCTCGCCCGGGTGGCGGAAGACCCGGTAGGGGATGCCCAGTTTATCCAGCTCCCGCGTCACTGGCGTCGAACTTTCAATGGGCAGGTCGGGATCATGTCCCCATTCTTCCCAGGATGCATCATAGAGCGCCAGGTCTGGATATCCGGCCAAGTGCAGGGCGAACAAGCCCAGCGAGGCGGATATACCCACGCCGCAATAGGTGATCACTCTGTGTTCCGGTTGGACGCCATTCGCCAAGGCCCGGGCGCGTAAATCATCAGGGCTCAGAAAAGTCCAATCCTGCGGGTCTAAATTCTCGGACGAAGGCAGACTGACCGCGCCCGGGATGCGCCCGCCGCGTAGCCTCCGCCCGCCAGCATCCACCCACTCCTCTTCAGGCGGCAGGTACAGGCTGCCATGGGGAGTCCAGACCGCCGATCCAACATATTGCTCGCGAGGGCGGCTATCGACCAGCGAGGCTTGCGTCGCTGGATCGCTCAAGATGGCCTGGATCTCAGTCGCAGTCGCGAAGAGAGCTGGCCGGGGCTGGGGGGTGAAATGAGCGGGCGAGATTTCAGGTATTTGTCTGGTCAACTCTCGCCCCTCGGCAATCCATTTGGTCAACCCACCGTTCAGCACAGCGACCTGGTCATGGCCATAATAACGCAGCGCCCACCACAGCCGCGCCGCGCCGCTGTAATCGGTCTCGGCGTAGGCGACCACCTGGGTTTCATCACCGATCCCCGCCGCGGACATAACCGCCGCGAAACGCTCCGCGGGCAAGATCAAGTCGCGCACTCCAGCCAACGTGTGGTTCAAATTGAGGTGCCAGTCCAGGTGGATAGCTCCGGGGATGTGGCCTGCCTGGTAAAGCTGGTAGCCAGAGTCATCGCCGCGCCAGCGGGCATCCACCACGCGCAAGCCGGGATCGAGGAGGTGATCAGCCAGCCAACCCGTCTCGACCAAACTTTCAGGGTGATTCACCATTTTGGCCTGCACCTTTAATTGTGGATGCTTGTCTGAGCAGTTACAATGAAATATGCGAGTGTTATGCGGAGAGACGCAGAACCCGGACTGTCACTGGTTGGGTGCGCCCTTTCAAAGATAACGAACGCTGTTCCACGGGCTCGTAATCGACACCGGCCGCGGCATAAGCCTCTTCGCTGACCAATATCTCTCCTGGGCCGGCGTTCGACGAGAGACGGGCGGCAATGTTCACTGCATCACCCAGGGCAGTGATATCGGCAATCCCATCCTTCGCGCCGACCGCCCCGACAAATGCGGTGCCTGTATGCACTCCGATCCCTACCGGCACCCACGGGCCGGCATGATCGGCATACCCCGTAGCTTGGAGCAACTCCTGCGCTGCCAGGACGGCCTGGCGGTTGTAATCGAGACCGGCTATACCGGGCAGGAAAAAGCCCGTCGCCTGGTCGCCAACCAGTTTATCGATAAAAGCATCGTGCCGGATGAGAACACTTGTGGCGACGGCGTAAAACCGGCTGATCAGCTGGCTGAACTCGGTGATGTCCATCTGTTCAGCAAGGGTCGTTGAACCGCGCACGTCGGCAAACAGCATAGCTAGCTCGACCTCGGCCCCCCCGATATTCTGCCTGGCGAAATCGTCACAGATATTACAGAAATTCGGATTCGTATTGGATGGATGTTTACCCATCAGGTGCATGATCGTGGCCCCTGGGCCTTGAAAAGGGGCGTTACACCATCTGCAACGCGGGTTGGAGGGCAGCCAGCCAAATATCCGCCGGTAGCGACGCTCGGCGGGGTGGTCCCCAGCCAGGATCGCCCGCCATTGTTCCTCTACAGTTCGATTACTAGATTCCTTTGCCACCGGTTCCTCCACCTTGGGCTTATGAATAGGATCAAATCAACAGCCTAAATAGGGAAGAACTCCTACGAAGAATATGGAGTTAATTGCACCGAAAACAAGTTTAATGCAAACCCCGCGAAAATACAACCACGGAAACGATAACAGGGAATCAGGTTAATAAGTAAACCAGGAACAAGGAACTTAAGTTTCAAACACCCGGGTGATCTCGTCGCGGATGGGGCGTGGGAGCTTTTCAAGCCCAGATTGGACTCGGTGCCAGACCTCAGCCGGACCAGCTTGCACCTCGCCGATCTCAGCGCAGGGGATGCCTGCAGACTTAATCGCTCGCTTAATTGGGGATGCATCAGGGGAAGCAACGGTGAGCAATAGCGCGCCGGAAGCAATCGTCGCGAACGGATCGAGACCGAAGAGCTGGCATATCCGAGCTGAGAGATCAGGAATGGGCACCACCGCCAGGTCGACGATCAGGGTGCGATCACTGGCTTCGGCCAGTTCCCACAAGGCAGAGGCCAAACCTCCTTCTGTGGGGTCATGCATTGCCGTGACCCGGCCGGCCTGTACGGCCAGGCGCGCCTCACGCAAGACGCTGATCCCGGGATCCCGCAGGAAGGCGCGCGCTTGATAGATCTCCTCCTGGCTCAAGGCCTGGCGCAAGCGGTGAGGAAACTCACGCGCCAGGATAGCAGTCGCCTCGATCGGGACGCCTTTGGTGAGCAAAATCCGGTCGCTGGGGTTCGCCCCGCGCGGCGTGATCAGGTCTTGGCGGTCGACCTCGCCGATCAGGGTGCCCATTATGATGGGGCGATCGAGGCCAACGGTGATCTCGGTGTGCCCGCCAACCAGCGTGACGCCGATCTCCCGGCAAGCGCTAAAGACTTGTTGGCTGATCTGATCGACCAGTTGAGCGGTCGTACTGCCTTCGGGGAGTAGAAGCGTGATCAGCAACCAGCGCGGGATAGCCCCGGTGGTGGCGATGTCGTTGGCATTGACCTGAACTGCATACCAGCCGATTTCCTCGGTGGCGAAGGTGATCGGATCCGATTTGAGCACCAGAAGCGATGAACCAAATTCAACAACCGCGCAATCCAGTCCGACTCCGGGACCCAGCAAAAGGCGGTCATGCACAACGGGCGCCTGGGAGAGCAAGCGCGCCAAGATCTCAGGCGGCAACTTACCTACCGGGAGGAGGTGCTTAAGATGGCTCAAACCAGGTTGTTACCTAAGGTGTCGACCGAGGAGAGGCGAGCACCGCGCCGCTCGTCCTCCATTTCCATGCGCTCACCGCACCGGCAGGGTAGCTCAGCTTGGCAGTCCTGGCAGCAATACTTGCGCTTGCCCTTGAGCTGGGGTGCCCAGGTAATTTCGACGCCACAGCCATCACACCAAACAGCATCATCGATTTGCACCATGATCGCCTCCCTTCACAACCAGCACCGAACATCCGGCATAGTGAATGAGCTTACGAGTTAGACTGCCAAGTAATAGACGCTTCATTGGGCTGAGGCCGCGCGCTCCGGCAACAATTAAATCGATTTGGTGATCTTTAACGTATTCGATGATCTCGGTGGCAGCATCGCCCCGCAAGAGCACGCTCGTCGCTTCAACGCCGTACCCCTGCAACATTTTCACCGTCTGGTCGAGCAGCGACTGCCCGCCGCGTTCCTCCTCTTCGGCCTGCCGGCTGAGGATCTTCTCCGTCTCGTAAGAAGGTAACGGCGAAATCGTCTCAGAGCCGACCGGCCAGGTGCGAGCAATGAAGGCAGGAGAAGGAATGGGAGGCAGGACATGTAACAAGCGAATCTCAACCTTGGGGGGGAGAGAGAATCCTGCCAGGTATTCCAGCGCACGCTGACTGGAGCGGGAACCATCGGTGATCAACAAGACCCGCTGTATCCCAGAATAGGGGGCGCGCACCACCAATACCGGCCAGGTGGCGTACTCTACCACCTGCTGAACCACACCTCCCAGCATGATGCCCAGGGTGGCGCGCAATCCCTTGGCGCCCAAGACCATCAAATCCGGAGGATGTTGATCGGCATATTGAGTGAGCTCCTCTGACGGATAGCCGGTGAGTAATTCAGCTGACACTTGCAACCCTTTAGTTTCGATCATCTCCTTGGATTGATCAAGGGCAGATTCCAGGGCGGCGTGGCCAGAGGCATCGCGGGGAATCAGCACTGCCAGGAGGGTGATCGTGCTCCCATTTGGCAGCGGTAAATCATATAAAAACTGCGTGGCTGCCAGGGAATGTTCTGAGCCATCCACTGCTAACAGGATGTTCAATTTACGTAGTTGTCTTAAACTCACCATGCTTCACCTCCTTCCAGGATCATCGTCTGGGTTTTCTGGGCCAAATCATCGGGGTCTTTGCCTTGTAATCCAGGTATTCTGGACCGAAGCGGATCTCCAACTCGCGCTCTTCGTATACCTTAATAAACACCAGGATGGCCGGGCCGACTGCCACCAGCAACCATACCAGGAACAATCCTGACTGAAGCCAAAGCCCCAGGCCTACCAGGAAAGCGAGGGCACTCAGGATCATTGGGTTGCGCGTCCAGGCATACAACCAGTCGGTAACTACCATGCGGGTCAGTGCCACAGCGAACGGCGCGCCCAACCCTTTGACGGCCAGGTTGAAGACGATCAGCATGACGGCCAGACCACTGAGCGCCATCAGCCCCAGGCCTAGCCAGGGTGGGAACGAGATTTGCCCGGTGGTCGAGACCTGACCAAAACGGACGGCAGCCAGGATGGCGGAACCAAAGAAAATCGCTAAGAGGTAGTGGACTAAGGAATTAACCCACTCTGCCCGTTCAACGGTTGGCTGGTGATCCAGCAACCAGCGGCCAGTGAAGACAAGTGGGAAGAGGGCCAATGTGCCGCCGATCGCGATCGCCAAGCTAACCGGCGGGGTTAATTCCTGGCCAGCCAGCCACAGCCAGATGACCCAGGTGAGAACGAGGCCGAAGAGGTTCAAAAGCAATCGCTTCATATTTCACCTCCTGCTTAGGGCCTTCACCATTACTATAGCAAATTATTGGGTGGAACGCAAGTATTCTTAAGATTTGTATTTGTCATACCACCGGTTGGCGAAATTAAAAAAATTGGTGCTATTTCTTGCGTGGAAACCAGGGGATAAATTCGCTGGTCGTTTCGACGTACTCTTTGTACCCCGGTTTCTCTTCCTTCAAGGTTTTTTCAAGTAAAGTCACACCCGATACGTGCATGAGCAAGGTGGTCATGATGATTGGGCTGAAAATCGTCCACCAATTGCCGGTCGCCAACGCAATAAGATAATATGCCCACCACTGGGTTGCGTCGCCGAAATAGTTGGGATGACGCGTGTAGCGCCAGACACCCGTTTGAAGCAGCTTCCCCTTATTGGCCAGGTTAGTTTTAAAACGTGCCAACTGCCAATCGCCCACTGCTTCAAAGAAAAAGCCGATCAGCCAGAACATTATTGCGAGGTTGTCGAGCCAGATAAGATGATCCGGCCGTGAGCTGATTTGCACAGCAAGCAAGGGAGCCGCCACAATCCAGAGAATGACACCTTGCAGGAAAAAAACTTTGAGGAAACTGCGCCACCACCACTCCGCGCCGGCTTCTCTCCGCCATACCTGATAGCGAAAATCTTCGGGTTTACCCCAATTGCGCCTGAGTATGTGAAGCGACAAACGCAGTCCCCAAATCGTCACGAGTACATTGAGTAACAATTTGCGCGTTAAGAAATCCTCAGGGGTAAGCAGGAATGCAACCCAGGTGGTGATGACGAATCCCGTGCCCCAAAAAATGTCAACGATGCTCGAATCCTTCAGCACCAGGCTGACCAGCCACAGCAACGTCATCAGTCCAAGAATGACGAGGCCTAACGTAAGATAGATCGGCAAAAAGTCCATATTTCTCTATTGATAGAAAAAATTGTCCATCTGAAATTCACGGCGCACAACACTGGCCACCGGAACATCATACCCTTGACGGGATAACGCCCCGGGCATATCGCTGCGTGGCAACACACCAACCACTGGGTTCCCTTCCACCACCGGAAAATCAATCTTTGAACCGCTGAGGATTAATCCTACAATTCTAGGTTTGGGTTAAAATTTTTATAGTAGGTGATTTGAATTAGACCAGAGATGCCTATTAGAAGAGTGATGCGCTTTGGGATGATATTGAGCGGCGTTAATCCCCTGCTGATAGCGCCAAAGCGCGTTGGGTCAGGTTGCGAATCATACCTGAGAAGATCATCCGATGAATAGGGTACAAAAGATACCAGTACGCCAGGCCTAACAGTCCTTTGGGAGCAAAAAAAGCAGTTTGCACCAGTCGAGTTTGCTCCCCCTGAACGGAATGGGTTTCAAATTGGAGCCAGGCGCAACCTGGGAGCTTCATCTCTGCCCGTAAGAGCAGACACTTATCAGGTTCCACTGCCTCCACGCGCCAGAAATCAATCGCATCCCCTATTCGAATCGCCTCTGGGTCGCGCCGCCCACGACGCAATCCTACTCCACCGACTAAACGGTCAATCCACCCGCGCAAACGCCAGGTCCAGTTTAGATACAGCCAGCCAGTCTGCCCACCCAAACGGCTGATCATCTTGAAAATTGTAGCAGGAGGGGTGGAAACAATCTGCTGCCTGCGTTCGATGATCATCCCTTCTTGGGTTGATAACACTACGGGAATGATATCTCCCTGGCTGTTAACCAGCGCGTCTCTCCAGGAGGTTTCGATATGGCGAGCTTCTAAATCGGCTAAAGCCAGCGAGACAGCAGATTGGTAATCCATAGGCTGCAGCTGGGGAAACAGATCACGCGCGACAGCCTCACGCACAATGACTTCATTTCGCAATCCATCAATGAGAGGGCGAGCAATACTCGCCGGAATGGGTGTGACCAGGTGAACCCAATACGAAGAAAGTCGAGGGGTGAGCACAGGAACTGATAACAACATACGGCGCAGACCACGCACCCGTGCATATTCGAGCATCATGGCTCCATAGGTTATTACGTCGGTTCCGCCAATTTCAATGATCCTGCCGGCGCTATCTGGTGTTTGTAGGGCAGCAACCAGGTAACCGAGCACATCATCTATAGCGATGGGCTGCACACGGGTGAAAACCCAACGGGGACAAATCATCACCGGTACACGTTCGGTCAAATAACGGATCATTTCAAATGAAATGCTGCCTGAACCAACCACAATAGCTGCCCGAAATTCGGTGACAGGCACCCCCGATTCCTTGAGAGCTTGCCCTGTTTGTTGGCGTGAACGTAAATGGTTGGAAAGGTCTGATTTTGGGTCGCCTAGCCCGCCCAGGTAAATGATCCGCTCAACGCCATTGGCGCGGGCAGCGTTCCCGAAATTTCGAGCGGCCTGAAGGTCGCGTTGCTGAAAATCTTCTTTCCCGCTCATACTATGAACAAGATAATAAGCTGCGGTAACGCCCGACATCACGGTAAGCAGCGATTCAGGATCCAGCACATCTCCTTCAACCACTTCCACCTGATTGAGCCAGGCGCGGCCTTGCAAGCGATTTCTATCTCGAACCAAGACACGAATTCGATAACCGGCCTCGGTAAGCTGAGGCACCAAACGCCCTCCGATATAACCGGTTACGCCAGTTACCAGCACGAGTATATCTTTCATTGCGACTTCCCTTTGAGGTGATCAAAATCCGATCTAAAAAAGATATATCCAGGGATTAACCTGATCGATGATCATATATTGTACACATAATTATAACATATTGTATAGTATAATTAGATAGTATTCGGATAAATTTGAGCAAGAGATCGGAGAAATAGTGATTTTCTATGGTACGCCGGAGACGGATCCTCAGATACTGCGTGCGCTCCCCGGCCCGGTGCTGGGTATCTTTGGCGGAGCAGATAATTCTATCCCTGTCGAGGATGTTCGCGCTTTCGACGCCGCGCTAGACCAGGCTGGTATTCCCAATGAGATTACTATATTCGCGGGTCAGCCGCATGCCTTTGTAACGGATATTGAGTCCATCCGCTCCGGAGGCGTGCAAGCGCAGGCCTGGTCGCAAATGCTCGAATTCCTCGAGAAGAACCTCAAATCGGGGGAAATGAACTCCTCATTCCGAAAGGTTCGGGGAAGCTTGGAAATTAACCGCGATCAGTGACACCCCCAGATCACGCAGCTTAGCGATCAGGCCGTACAAAGCTGCCTGGTCCTTCACTTCACCGCTCAGAATGGTTTCATTCTCACCGTACAAAATCTCAAAGCCCTCGAACCATTCTGACCAATGTGTGTCAATACATCCTTTGATGCGGATCTCAACCTTTTGCATAGCTGTCTATTTCCCTCTCATCTTCTCGCGGGTTGAAACCTGGTTGATCCTGGCACTCTATTGCGGGGCGTGATCTGCTCAGCGCTTAATCACCCGGCTGCCTGTCACGGGATCGATCTTCGGTCCCCAAGGAACTCCGCGACTATCCAGGGATGCTTCACTCGGCGGGACTTGGGGCGACATCAGGGACTGAATTCTCCGCTGGAACAGCGTCGGCGCGCTTGGCTCTACGCCCCTGGGTCACTGCCCAGACAGTGATCACCACGAATCCAGCAATCGCCAACCAGCCTACCAGGTCGCCGATGACCGGGTAGAAGGTCGGCACGCCATGCGTGGGTACCTGGGCGACGATGACCCGCTCGCCGGCTGTGAAATGGTCCATCGCTGCCAGGACGCGGCCATAGGGGTCGGCGACGATCGATAGCCCGTTATCGGCCACGCGCACTACCGAGACGCCGTTTTCAATGGCGCGCAGGACAGCCATGTGGGCATGCACTGGATCGATATCCCGCAAATCCATGCTGGGGGATAACAGGATGTCCGTGCCGTTGCGGCCGGCCTGAAGCACTGTTCCGGGGAAATCGGTATCCCAACAGATCACACCAGAGAGCACGCCATAGGGGGTTTCAGCCGTGCGCAAGTTCCCATCACCGTTGACCCGATTGCCTTCGAAGCCGACGCCTCCATATTTGTAATGTTCCAGCACCATCTCGCCGTTGGGGTCAAAAATGAGCAGCTTGGCCTCATATGGGGACTCATCCGCGTAAAAGGCCATTAGAGAGATGGCCAGGTAAATCCCTTCCTGCTGGGCTACTTCCTGGGCGCGGGCAATCAATGCCGGCTCGTCCTCCTTAGCCACCGGGGCAGCGTGTTCCGGCCAGACGACGATCTTCGCTCCAGACCGGGCTTCCTGGATCGTCTCGTCAAAGTAAAGCGGGTAGCGGGCGGCAGCCATTTCGCGGAAGGCAGCCCGATCTTCATTCAGGGCGTGGAATAATTCTTTTTGCGACGCGCGGAAGTCCACCGCGGTGAAACCAGCCACGCGTACGGTCTCGGCTGGCGGCGGTGCAAACCACAGGCGCACCTGGCCGTAGAGCAGTACTAAAAACATAATGCCGGTATAGAGGGCTACGCCGCGCTGGATCTTTTGCCAGGCGAAATCGCGCTCCCAAGCCCAGTTAACGACTGACGCAAACCAGCTCATCAGGAATGACAAGCCCAACATCCCGGTCAGGGAAGCCAGTTGCAGGAAGGCCAGATTGCCGTATTGTGAATAGGCGATCGAGCCAAAACTGCCCAGAGGGTTGGTGAAGGAGTTGATGAACTCCAGAGCAGTAAAGACCAATGGGTAAACCAGTGTGGCCGCGAAGCCGCGCAGGCGCGATACCAATAACCGGTCAGCAAGGTAGGCCAGGTTGACGATGATCGCCGAACCGATGACGATGCCGATGCGCAGCTGTCCAAGGAAAGCAGGTAAAGCGACGGCCACCGCAACGCCCGTGGTCACGGCCAGCAACAGATAGCCCAACCAGACTCGCCGCTGTGTGCGCATGAAGCGTATGGCGAAGATAGGACCGAGCCAAGCGGCCAGGGGGATGATCCACTTCCCGATGGTGAGGGCAAATATACCCAGCACCATAGACAAAAAAAGCCACAGATACGACCAGCGGTCAGCCTGTGGATACGTCACTTGTTTGGTATTTATCATCTCGACTCTCCAATCCCTACTCTCAATCAATGAGCGCCCGGCGAGTTTGCGGTATCTTACTATACTATTCCGGTTATTTGCGGTTGAGGCTGATGCCCCAAAAAAGGACACCCAGGCCTATCAAGAAGAAGCCGATCCCAACTGGTCCTGTCCAAAAAAGAGCTAATCCTATATCCATGGCTACTCACTCCTTTCTTTTGATTGGCTCGCCGGGCACTCTCTGCCAGCTGCCAGAACCAGACTGCCTGGCAGCTAAGCATCATTAGTTTAGCAACCAGGCAGCTGCCTGTCATCTACCGAAGGATAGATCAAGGGGGTTTATTTGGGTGTTTATGTGAATGGGTTAGACCAGTTCCAGCTCTTTGGCGCGGACTACGGCTTGTGTCCGATTTCCAACCCCCAACTTGCCGTAGATATTGTGAACGTGGGTCTTTATGGTTCCCGGACTCAGATACAACGATGCTGCAATTTCTCGGTTGGACAGTCCTGCCGCCACCAGCCGCAGGACCTCGAGTTCGCGCTCGCTGAGCGGTTCGACCATAAGCCAACCGCCAGGAGCCGGCACCTTTAGCTCGCGCGGGGGTTGCTTCCCTATGACTGCCAGGATCTGTCCAACGTATTCAGGATGTACACCTCGCCGGGCCGCTTCCTGGAGCAGGGGTATCAGGGCTTCTCCAGCGTCTGCAAACGTGCGGATAAACCCTTCGGTTTGAGCTCTTTTCAGCGCCTCTGCCAAGAATTCGATCCCGGTTTCCTTGTTTCCCGAGGCAAGCGACTGCAGCACGCGTACTGCAATCGTTCCATAAACCCAACCGGCGCGGTCTGCTATCTCGAACTTAGCAGCTAACTGCCTAGCAGCCCGCATCCTGTGACCCCGAGCGATCAGCAGGCGCTCCCTGGCAAGGCCTAGAAAGCGGGTGAAAGGATGGGCATCCACATCAAGGCTTATTTGTTCTGCCCACTTTTGAGCTTCTTCCAGGTCTCCCTGAGCCAGGGCGATCTCCACCTGGCAGGCCAGGCTACGGGCACGCGTCGGCGCAGGAATATTTCGAGCCTGGACAAGTTCCTGAGTTTTGCGCAGCGCTTCGAGCGTGGCTTGCCTATTCCCCAGCGCACACTCCAGGCGCGCCAGCAGCATGTACCCTGCGACTTGAAATTCGATGTTTCCGCTCTCCTCGCTGATTGCAATTCCTTGCTGAAGATGCTCTCTGGCAGCCTTCAAATCGTTCCACTCATAATGCAAAGCCCCCAGGTCGAGCTGGGCAAGGGCCAAGATAAGGACCTGACCACCTTGTTGGATCGCTCCTTGGAATGTTTGCGCAGCCTGGTGTAAATCACCGCGCACCGCCATCACCCGGCCGAGAAAAACCACGCCAGTCAGTTGTACGTAAATATTCCCAGATTCGAGTGCGGCACGCTGGGCTTCGACCAGCGCTTGGGTTGCCTCTCCCATCTGCCCTGTGTGCCAGTAGGCGATGCCCAGGTTGACTTCCAGGATTGCATGCGTGGCCAAATCCGTCTCTGGCAAGAGCGATAAGGCGTGTTGGGATAGCTCGATCGTGCGCGGCACGTCACCGCGCCCACGCGCCAAGTAGGCTTGCGCTGTGGCAATCGCACCCAAGAGCGGTCGATTGCCCGCGGCAAGCTGCTCGGCATGCTCCAGCAGGGATTCAGCCGCCTCGCTCTCTCCGGATAGGATCAGCGGCCAGCTATATTCCTCGCACAGCCTGGGATCGGCGCGGATAAACGCCTCGGGAAATCGCTTGAACCAGGCCAACAAGGTGACAACTTCACCGAGATTCAGCATCGTTCCGCTGAGATTGTGGATCAGTGCTCCCGCCCGATCCCAATCTCTCGCGGCCAGGGCATGCTGCACAGCTTCGGTCTGGAAGCTATGCTCCTCAAGCCATTCGCTGGCGCGCTGGTGAAGGCGCGCCTCCAGCGTGTCTCCCTGCATGCGCAGGCGGTGGTGCAGCAGCTCCCCAAAGAGGTGGTGGTAGCGATACCACTCCCGAGATTGGTCCAGCGGCACGATAAAGAGATTCGATCGCTCGAGCGCTTCCAGTAAATTTTGGCTGTCAATCCTTCCAACCACTGCATCGCACAGCTCACCGCTCAGCCGGTCGAGAATAGAAGTCTTGATCAGGAAATCCTGCGTGTCAGCGGGTTGCCTAGAAAAGACCTCTTCAAAAAGGTAATCCAAAACATAGCGATTGCTGCCGGTAAAGGACTCAACGAAATCGTGCTGGTCTGAATATCCCTGCATGGAGAAAGCTGCCAGTTGCAGGCCTACCACCCACCCTTCGCTGCGCCGCCATAACGCCTGGATGTCGGCTTGGGCCAGGTCGAGCCCCATGATC
>MGOK01000026.1:1951-6604 GCA_001795335.1 Chloroflexi bacterium RBG_19FT_COMBO_55_16 | reverse complement strand
AGCCGTCTCGCTGAGGGTGAAGCTTAAATTCTCCTGGCGGACCTCGCCCGCCTGCCCGCGCGAGCGGAGCCGGGTAATTGGCAGCAATGGGTCTTCCCGTGTCAGGATGACTTGGTGCATCTGGCTTGGCTGGTGTTCCAGGAAAAAGCTAACCATGTGGTGAACCAGCGGGTTTTGGATGATGTGGTAGTCATCCAACACGAGGATAAATGGGTAAGCCACAATCGCCAGGTCATTAATCAGGGCGGTGATCAAAGTCTCTGCCGGTGGAGGCTGCGGAGACTGGAGCATAGCCTGGGTGGCATTGCCGCTGTCTGCGTGTATCTGTCTTAATGCGGCGAGCAAACCGGCCATAAAACGCGCTGGGTCATTGTCGCCTTCATCCAGCGACAGCCACGCCGTCCGGTACTGGACACCCGCTAACCATACCGCCACCAGGGTGGTCTTGCCGAATCCCGCCGGGGCGGAAACCAGGGTCAATTTACGCGCAAAACGATCCGCTAGCGAGAGATCGTCGTTCAACTGGTCGATCAGGCGCTGCCGGACGACCAATTTGCCCCGGGTGACCGGTATGTTCAGCTTGGTTTTCAGCAGCAGGTGTTCCATCTTTCTGGGTCAATTATATGTCTGAACAATGAAAAAGGAAAATCGCCTGGTTGCCAGCTGGCGATCCAGAACTATGGCTTTATTTCAAATTCCACAACCACCATGCGGTGGTCAGAGGCCAGCGAATCGGGCACCCAGGCTTGGACAGGCTGTAAGCCTCGGATCCAGACGAAATCGATGCGCTTAACCGGCTGGATGGCCGGGTCAGTCAGCGGCGGTGGGTCGATCTCAAGGAAGATAAACGGATCGACAAAGCCAGCCGCTTCGACTGTCTGGGCAACTTGGCTGCCCGGTTCGGCGTTGAAATCACCGCCGAATGTGGCCGGCGTCTGGTTCCCGATGAAATCCAGCGCTTCGCGGATCTGGGTCTGCGTGTCCTCGTCCTTCAACCCCATCCAGATGCCATAAGCATCCAATGCTTGACCGCCGACCTTGAGATGGGCATGCACGATCCCGGTCTGCTCTTGCACGCTGGTTAGCCAGCGCCAATCAGTGTATTCGGCCTGACCGCGATACAATAGGGCGATGCCGGTCAGGTGTTCGACCGCGGGGAGATAGGCAACGTTCATACGCAACCGTCTAGCGAGATAGAGAGCGTCGTCCACGCCGTAGCTGGTCATGCGACCGGTATCCACCTCTTGCAGGGCGACGATGTCAGCGCCTTCCCGCTCGATCGTCTGGGCGATCTCTTCCAGGGTGAAGTGCCAATAGGTATCGTAACCGTAATGGATATTATAAGTCGCCACGCGCAACCTACCAGTCACGGGGAGGGGATCGACCGGGCGCGGACACACGGCGGCCCACGGAAGCACTAGCGACACAGCTCCCCCAATAAAAAACCAGGTCGGCCTGCCATTTGGCTCGGGGGAGATCTTTGTCAGGGTTGGTGGGGCGAGGACACCCAACCCGATGGCGAGCGCCGCCACCAGATACACGACCCACCCCAGCCCGCGCATAAATGGCAGAACATAAGGATAAGTGAAGGCGAAAGCGTTGAAGAAATTTAGCAGGAGGAAGAAAAGCAACCCCAGCGCCAGCCACGGCCCTGGGGACCTGGGCCGTTCGGAGTCCCTGTCGAACAAGCAGGCAAGGCCGGCAAGGACCACCCCTTGTGCGACCAACAGCGCCAGGGCCGCCCCAAGACCTTTAATAAAGTAACCTGCCAACAAGGTCAAGACGAGAATTCCACCCAGGCTAAGCCGGACAGCCAGGCGCGGGTGTGCAATACGGATCAAGCGCAACCGCACGGCAGGCCAGAGAGGAAGCAAAGTGAGCACTAACAACAAGGGGGCCAGGAGCGGGTACGACCACCCGCTCCAGCGGGCGATCGCGTTGGGCAGAGAGAGCAGGGAAGTCTCCAGGAAGAGAACGCCTCCAATCGCCAGACCCCACACGATGCCAGGGGCTCCAAGGGTCGTCTGGCTGGTGAAACCCCGGTGGCTAAGCCAGGCCACAAGAACGACAATTATCACTGCCCAGGCGATCTGGGCTGGCAGCCAACCGGGCCGTAATGTCACGTCATACGTCTGGCCAATCACACGGACCAGTTGATCGAAGGCTAACGCGGCTACTAAACTGACGAATGCCAATCGCCGCGCCACAGCCAGCAAGCCGGCCAAGTACAACCCGGCAGACGCCAGCACAACCAACGCGCCCCAGAAGCGGGCCTGAGGGTCATTAATGGAAAGCGCCACTCGTCCCAGCCCGGAGAGAATTGCAAAGACGGCCAGCCAGCTCCGACCAGACAAGCGCGGCGCCAGTGTGGGGGCCAGCAATGCCAGCAAGACCAGCAAGTTGCTGGCGAACAACCAGGCGTCGATCGGCCCCAGGAAGACCTGGTCGTAGATGATGCCGAACAATACTGAGAAGATGATCCGCAAGGCCTGCAAGAAGAACAGCAGGACAGAGGTGGCTTCAAACAAACGCATCGGCCAGAATTTCCTAACAGGTGACATGAAACAAGCCGATCACAGCCCCTTTAGCCTCATTCCAGGCTTTGACGGCCTTGGGAGTGGGCAGCAATTCGGCCTGGCAGTTTTGACGCTGGAGGTAGTCAACCGCCTCATCCGAGAGCCTGGCCATGCCCGTCTGTCCGGTGCCGAAGATCAGCTTTTCGGCCCCGGCTTCATAAACATGCTCGGCTTCGGCCAAGGAAACAATATGGGAAGTGCCGTAAACTTCTTTAGATAACTTCTTTTTGCGCTTTTCCACTTCGCCATCCAGGCGGATGAGCACATCGTGTTCATAAAGCTCTCCCGCGATGACGATCGAACCAAACTTCGTTTTATCAATTTTGGGTTTCAACCTGCACCTCCTCGGCTGAAAAATCTTGCAACCATTTGCTTATTTCTTGAGATAATGTCTGACCGATCCCGGGCAGTTCCTGCAACCCGGCTGTCCCTCTGGCCTGGAAAATTCTGGCAATGCTGTGTGGCAATTCGTCGACCGTCCAGGCAGCTTTGCGATAAGCCCATAAGCGATACTCCTCCGCCTGTTCTAGCTCCAGATCATATGTCTTGAGAAACAAGTGCTCAGCAATGCGCTTGTTGGAAGCCAACGGTCCAGGAGAGATGTAGCGCGGCATGCGATCGGCCAGCCCATGACGGGAACACAACTCGCGAACCATCAACCCCAAGCGGGCGGCATAAACGCGCGGGGGAGAATAGGCAGGCTTACCTCCCATCGGCCACCGATATAGATGGCGCAGGCGATCTTCCAGAGAGGGGTCGAAACGCCGGGCAGCAGCCAAAGTGCGTTCAGCCTGGACTCCTTCCATGGTCAACCCGCCTGCCATCACAAAAGAACCGCCATGGTCTTTTGTAGCCAGCATGGCATCTTCCAGGTGTTTTTCGTCATCGCCAGCCTGGGGGAGCATCGGCATCAGGGATGTGCCGACCAGAATGCCAGCCTTTGCCAGTGTCTGCATCGCTTGCAAGCGGCGCTTCAAACCGGGGCTGCGCGGCTCGAAGGCCTGCTTCAAGAAAGGATCGACATTGCTGATACTGAAGACCACTCCCACCCAACTGCGGTGGTTGATGTCCACCAGCAGATCCAAGTCGCGGATCAGCAGCGGGCTGCGTTCGATGATAAACAAGGGGAATCTTAAATCAAGCACCACCTCCAACATCTGGCGCGACAATCGATAGCGGTCTTCGGCCGGCTGCTGCCAGTCGCCACAGGCGATCACCTCGGGTTCCAGGCGAGAAAGTTCCTTGCGTAACAGCTCAGCGGCGTTGATTTTCACCTGGATCAGGGTGTCGAATGTGGCCGGGTCGCGCCGTCCCAGGTAACGGTCGCCGCACAGGTAACAGAACTCGCAGCCACTTCTGCAGCCCACATAAGGATGGGCGCTGTACTTTTCCCAGAACCAGGGACCGTCCACGTGACGATGCACGTTGACGATTTTGCGCGGGCGATATTCCTGAAATTCCAGTATCATCATCGCCCCCATCCCAGAGCCCGGACATATTGCGCTCCGGAGAGATAGGAGGTGGCTTTGCGAACCATCATTGCCCTCGGCTTCCTATGGCGGTTGCCAATCTGTTCTGCCAGCCAGTCTGCAACCTGATCAGGATAATACTTACCCAATGTTTTTAACCCCCAACCCACACCTTTGATAGCATCCAGCTCTCGCTCTTCGAACAGTGGCTCGAGAAAAGCCAGCAGGGCTTCTCCCTGGGTCAGGAGCTCTTTCTTTCCCCGTGAACGCTTGGCCCAGAAATGAATGGCGACGCCTACCGCCCGGCGCACCCAGCGGTTCGGATCACCCTGCCAGGGAGCGAGCGAAGCCAGCGAGGATTGGAAGTCAGCCACTAATGCCGGCCCCGGCACGCGCTCCCCCAAGATGTCTGTCCCATACCAGACATCAGCGAGGAAAATGAAACTTCGACAGCGGTCAAAAACGCCAGCTGGGTCAAAGCTCAACTGTGTGCCCAACGCACTGCCAATCACCACCCATCCACCCATGGTCTTCTCAGCGGCGATGTGCTCTAAAAAGAGGTTCATCGCCTCCAGTGGGCTACTGTCCAGGGCTTTTCCGATGCGATC
>MGOK01000026.1:0-1804 GCA_001795335.1 Chloroflexi bacterium RBG_19FT_COMBO_55_16 | reverse complement strand
AACTCTGGATCGTCGCAATCTATTTTAAAGCAATTCCCTTCATGCATCCACCCTTTTCAGCATACGCAGGGCGACCAAGGTTAACCAGGGCGAGGGGGTCTTTTTCTGTCCGAAGTCCCATTCCCCCCAAGCCTTCCAGACCGATTCGGGTGTGAAGCGCCCCTGGCCATCGGCCTTAGCGCGCACGATGGCGGCCATATCCTGCAAGCGGGCATCCCCGCGCAGCCAGGGGAACTGGCTGAGCACGTCCAGCACGTGCAGGATGTCGTACCAGACTAGAGGCGCCTTGAGCTTAGAGAAGTCGGTACCCATATAGAACATATATGGATGCTGCTCCCGGCTGTGTTCCCACAGGGAAAGTAAAGTCTCTGCGCCGGTCCGGCTGGCCTGGCTGTTGCTCCATTTGCCCGTCTCCGACAGGGCTTTGAGCATGACCAGGTTAGCGTAGGGGCAGGGGTCGTCTTTGCGACCTGGCCCGCGGAAACGGCCCAGCTCGGGCGAGGCGGCGCACGGCCAGCCATTAGCGCGCACCAGGCCGGCGAGATAGGATACCGCTTCCTGAATCCGTAAGTCTCCACCCAGGCCGAACTTGATCAGGGCATACAGCAGGAGAGGGGCGTCGCACAGCGCCCAGGCCCATTGGTCCTCCCCACTGCCGCCGAAATGG
Source organism: Chloroflexi bacterium RBG_19FT_COMBO_55_16 (assembly GCA_001795335.1). The sequence continues at coordinate 1,137 of MGOK01000026.1, read as the reverse complement.
CGCGGGATGTTCATCAAGACCTGGAATGGACCGGCGTCTGATCGGTGCTCCAGGATGCGGTCGATGATCACATACATCCCGGGATCACCGACCCGCATCCCCAGGTCGGCCAGGAAGACCAGCTTGTGCAGCGGGTGGCCGGCCTGTTTATGGCTGGTGAGGACGCGCCCCGGCCAGCCCTGGAGCTCGACCAGCAAGGCCTGGACTTGTGGGTGAGCCAGCATGGCCTGCCGGGCGGCCTGCACCTGGGGATCGTCTTCTGGCTGCTTGAGCAAGTCCAGCCGGGTGCAGTATTCCACCCAAGGCAGGCTACCTAAGAGCCAGACGAGAGTTTGATCCATGCAATTGCCTCTATCAATTAATTATAAGACACGGACTTGCATGGATTTGAACTAAATTGTTATCTTCATCCTTGCTTTCCTTATTAATCCGGGTCCGAACTCAGGTTAATCTACATCAGACGCCTACCGCCCCCCTGCGGGTGCAGAGAGGGCGGTGAGCATGCCGAGCATGAAAGATATCCCCGAGGGATTACTTTTGCAAGATGACCGGCAGATATATGTCATGGAAAGTTAAGACGCCCCAATCTCCATTTTTGTAACGCTCCAACCATTGCCATTGCGGGATCACATCGCCTTTGGAGTCGAAGCCTTCGTAGGTACCCACCACGCCTGAGTAATCCGCCGTAGCGGCGATTGCATCCCGGATGTCAGCCGGGTCGGTGCTGTCAGCAGCGTCGATGGCGCCCATGAGGATCTGGGCGGCGTCATAGGCAAATGCACCCCACCAATTAAGCTGATCTCCATAGTTGGGGAAACCCGCTGCCTGGTAGGCAGCTAACAGGTCGGCATAGCCTGGCATATCTTCGGGGCTGCGGAGGTACATGGCGGCGTAATCCCCCTCAGCAGCTGCTCCGGCCTGAGCGGCGTATGTATCCAGCCAGTCCTGGCTTTCGGCGAAAGTTGTCCAGCCGATCGCCACGTCTTGCATGCCCAGGTTATGAGCCGTTTTGCTCAACAAGGCGGCATTTTCCGGAGTTTCAGCTAAGGTAAAGATCGCCCGCGGGTTCTCCGCCTTGATGGCGGTCAGCACAGCGTCGTATTGATCTGGCGAGCTGGCAGTCCGGCGGCTGGTGAT
>MGOK01000025.1:6509-12492 GCA_001795335.1 Chloroflexi bacterium RBG_19FT_COMBO_55_16 | reverse complement strand
TCAAGGCGCTCTGCACGATGTTCCCCGACTCTAAACACAGCCCACTCGATAAATAAACCATATTCCTCAATAAGTCAACTTTAACCTCAAACCAACTAAGGAGAGAATCAAATGACTCGGCTCAAACTCTTACTCACGCTGCTCTTCGTTGCGGCTATGATCCTGGCGGCCTGTGCACCAGCTGCGACTGCCCCTGCCACCGAGCAGCCAGCAGCCCCGGCCGCTGGTGAGGGCAAGTGGTGCTCTGGCACCAATATCATCTTCTTCCCCGGCGGCGCTCCCGGCGGCCCATTTGAGACCGTGGTCTATAACGGCGCCGTTGCCGCCGCGGCTGACCTGGGTCCGAATGTGGAATACGTCTGGTCCGATTGGAACCCTCAGAAGATGATCACTCAATTCTCGGAAGCTATGGCCACGAATCCCGATGGCATTGCGATCATGGGTCACCCGGGCGATGAAGCATACGCCCCTCTGGTGGATGAAGCTGAATCCAAGGGTATTGTCGTAACCAGCATGAATACTCAGCTTCCTCAATTACAAGCAAAGTATTCCTCAAGCGGCTTTGGTTATGTCGGCGCGATCCTATACGATGCCGGTTGGGCTTTGGCCAAGGAGTCTGTCGCTCGCGCCGGCTTGCAAGCCGGTGATAAGGCCTTCGTCTGGGGGTTGCTGGCGCAGGCCGGTCGCGGCGAACGCACCAAAGGCGTGAAAGAAGGGCTCGAAGATTCTGGCCTGGAGGTAATCTACCAGGAAATCGATGACGCCACCAACGCGGATGCTGCTGCTGGAGTGCCGGTCTTCGTGGGTATGATGTCTGCCAACCCGGATATCAAACTGGTTGTCACCGACCACGGTAACCTGACCGCCACTCAGCAAACCTTCTTCGAGAGCGCTGGCAAAGGCCCGGATGATGTTTTCGGAGCAGGCTTCGACCTCTCTGAAGCCACCGTAGAAGCCATCCGCGGCGGCTGGACTGACCTGGTGATCGACCAGCAACAATGGCTCCAGGGATACCTGGCGGTCTTGCAGATCTGCCTCACCCACAACTACGCATTCACGGGTTTGCAAATCGACACTGGCGCCGGCTTTGCCCATAAAGACAATGTTGAACTGTTAGCCGCCTTGGTCGAGAAACAAATTCGCTAAGGTTAAATCCGATTCTGAATTCTGGCTCTTGGCCTCGCTAACTGGATGAACAATCAGGTGACAGTCACTTGGGAAGTGACTGTCACCTGATGCAAGAGCCGTTTAGCCGAGGACGTGTCAACGAGCTATCAGCTCAAGTCTCACGCTGCACCTGTTCCGAGCTTCTGGTGATGTTAGAAATATCCAACGCACGAATGGGGATGATTGGAGGAGATTAATGGCGGAATATCGTCTAGAACTCAGGAATGTAACGAAAAAATTCGGGGAAGTCCGCGCGCTTGAAGATATCAATTTTCAGTTGGGCCGCAATGAAGTAGTTGGTCTCCTGGGTGATAATGGGGCGGGAAAATCTACTTTAATAAAGATCGTCACTGGCTATTACCAGCCTACCTCCGGCGAGATTTTGTTCAATGGCGAAAAAGCAGATCACCTCACCGTCTCTAAGGCCCGACAACTCGGTGTAGAAGCGGTTTATCAAGAGCGCGCCCTGGCGGAATTACAAACCTTGTGGCGCAACATTTTCCTGGGGCGAGAGATCGCCAACCGATGGGGTCTCCTCGACATCCCCATGATGAGGCAGGAAACCCATCGATTAATGAGTCAATCCATGGGCTTCACCTCCACAGCGGTCAATCCAGAGTCGCGCGTGGGTAACTTCTCTGGGGGTGAAAGGCAAGGCGTCGCTATCGTGCGGGCGCTCTACTTCGACGCCGAAATCATCATCCTTGACGAACCGACCATGGGTCTCTCGCTCAAGGAAACCGCTAAACTTGTAAATTTCGTGCACGACATCAAAATGGCGGGCAAATCGGCTATTTTCATTGACCATAATATCTTGCACGTCTACAATGTCGCCGACCGGGTGGTTGTGATCGATCGCGGCCGTATCGCTGGCGAGTTTTTGACCAAAGACATCAATCTGGACACACTGATGGAAAAAATGGTTCGAGTTGCGGAAACTGGCAGCTTCGACTAACGGACAAGGACAGATGCGATGAGCTCACAAACAAACGAAGTCACCTCCAAGGCCAGCCAACCCCGCAAAGAAGCCTTCCGCCTCGGGAGATTTGTCCGCGCGTATGGCCCTCAACTCGGTATCCTGGGGGTCTTCTTTACCTTGTGGACCATCTTTATCGTGTCCGCCCCCAATACTTTCCTGGCGCCCCTGATTTACTACGCCTTCATGTCCACCGTCCCCTTCTTTGCCATGATGGCCATTCCGTTGACCATGGTAGTCATTGCTAAAGAGATAGATCTCTCTTTCCCGTCCACCATGGCGATGGGCATGGTGACTTTCATTTTGACTTACAATGCCACGACCAGCGTAGCCTTGGCTTTTATTGCTGCCTTGGGCACCGGAATCCTCATCGGCTGGCTCAACGGCATCATCGTTGTAAAATTTGGCATTCCATCCCTGGTTGCCACCCTCGGTACACAATTCTTCTGGCGTGGGGCAGTGCTGGTATTATCGCAGGGCAAGAGCGGCAGCCTGATCTACGCTAGAGAATCGCTCTTGCACCCCCTACTGGTCGGAAAGATCGGCGCTGGGTTCCCCGTCCAAATGCTTTGGCTGATCGTAATTGCCATTCTCGGCTGGGTGCTGCTCAATCGCCACAAATTCGGAGCCCACATATATTTGATCGGTGACAACATCAAAAGCGCCGAATTGATGGGTATCAACACAGGTCGCACCCGTATCAGGATATTTATGTTGCTCGGTCTGGTAGCCGCTTTTGCAGGGGTGGTGGCCAGCCTTCACGTTGCCTTCTTCTGGCCCAGTCTGGGTGAAGGTTATTTGCTGCGCACTCTGGCCTCCGTTTTCTTGGGCGGCACATCCGTGTTCGGCGGCACTGGTACCATCCTGGGAACTTTTCTCGGTGCTTTCATCATTGGCGCCATCGAAGCTGCTACCGTGGCTGTCGGTCTGACTGGATTTTGGACCCAGCTTATTTACGGTTTGATCATTGTGCTTTCGGTGATTATGCACACTTTCTTGAGCAAACGCATGGAATAATTTTGCTAGTCGATGAGACATAGAGAACGCGTTCTGGCAGCTCTACATCATGAAACCTCCGACCGTTGCCCGCTGCAGATCAGTTTTACGCCCGATTGCCGATCGCCTGGCGAGATATTCTTAGCCTTTGCTATGCGTTCGGCGGTTCTTTGCTGCCGGGATTTGTTCTGAAAGAAACGATCAGCGGAAATCAACGTTCATCAGCCTCCCATTGAGAAAGAGAAGGAATACATGTTAGACCAACTCAAAGCCGTCACATTGGCCGTTATCGTCGGAAACCGGGGCTTTTTCCCCGACCACCTGTCTGAGAGCGGTCGGCAAACTATTTTGAAGGTGCTGGCTGAAGAGGGCATTAACGCTATCGCATTGACGCCCCAGGACACCAAGTTTGGCTCCGTCGAAAGCCTGGGAGACGCTCAGAAGTGCGCCGACTTGTTCAAGAAACACCGGGATGAGATCGACGGCGTGCTGGTAACCCTGCCTAACTTCGGAGACGAGCGGGCGATCGCCAATACCTTGCGCTGGGCTGGCCTGGATGTACCGGTGTTGGTGCACGCCTTCCCCGACGATGCCCTAAAGATGACCCTCGCCGACCGGCGCGATTCGTTCTGCGGCAAGATGTCTGCCTGCAACAACCTGACGCAGTACGGAATCAAGTTCTCCTTGACTTCTCTACACACTGTCGATCCGGAAAGTGAGAGCTTCCGGGCTGACCTGCGAAAGTTCGCCGCCACTTGCCGGGTGGTGCGCGGGCTGCGATCGGCGCGCATTGGCGCCATCGGCGCCCGGCCAGCTGCCTTTAATACCGTGCGCTTCAGCGAAAAAATGCTCGAAAGAACGGGCATCTCAGTCGAGACCCTCGACCTTTCTGAGGTATTCGGCCGCGCCGCTCGCATCAAGGCAGGCGATCCCAGGCTGAAAGCCAAGCTCGAGGAAATGAAGGCTTACGTCCCGGTGAGTGGCGTCCCCAGCGAATCGCTGGTCAAGATGGCTAAGCTGGGCGCAGTGATCGATGCCTGGATGGAAGCGAATCAGCTAGTCGCCAGTGCTGTGCAGTGCTGGACTTCGATGGAAGAGTTTTACGGGGTAGTGCCATGCACTTTGATGAGCATGATGAGCAACAGCCTGATGCCTTCAGCCTGCGAAACAGACATCACGGGCGTGATTGGCATGTACGCCCTGGTGCTGGCTTCGGGGAAAGCCAGTGCACTCGTCGACTGGAACAACAACTACGGGGATGATCCCGATAAAGGAGTGATCTTCCATTGTTCCAACCTGCCCAAGGATGTGTTCGTGGATGAGACGATCACGGTTGAAGATATCCCCGTGATGGATTACCAGGCGATCATCGCCGGAACGGTGGGCAAGGAGAACACGTACGGCACTATCGTCGGTCGCGTGCGCGCCGCCCCGTTCACCTACTGCCGTGTTTCCACGGACGATCTGAATGGCTTCATTGCTGCTTACGTGGGAGAGGGCGAACTGACCAACGATCCGTTAAAGACATTCGGTGGCTACGGCGTGGTGCGCGTGCCCAACCTGCAGAAGCTGCTGCGTTACATTTGTGAGAACGGCTTTGAACATCACGTAGCCATTAACCTTTCCCAGACGGCCGACGCAGTCTCCGAAGCGCTGGAGAAGTATTTAGGATGGGTGGTGTACTACCACCAGTAGTCAGCGGTCAGATGAAAGTCATCCTCTGTTACGGCGATTCGAACACCTGGGGGTTCGATCCCCTCACCCAGGATCGCTTCCCGCCGCGGGTGAGATGGACCGGCGTGCTGGCTCGCCAGCTGGGTGAAGGGTACCAGGTGATCGAAGAAGGCTTGTCCGGGCGGACAACTGTCTGGGACGATCCAGTGGAGGGCTTGCATAAGAACGGTAAAGAATACTTGCTCCCATGCCTGGAGTCTCACCAGCCCATCGATCTGGTTGTCCTCATGCTGGGTACTAACGATCTTAAAATGCGCTTTTCCGTACCTGCAACCGATATCGCCGCCAGTGTTGGCGTGTTGGTGGACGTCATCCAAAAGAGCGCTGCCGGGATTGCTGGCGCTGCTCCCCGGGTGCTGCTCATAGCGCCACCCCCGGTTGGCAAGCTCAGTGAGTTCGCCGAGATGTTTAGCGACGCCGAAGCCAGGTCGCACAAGCTCTCCGAGTATTATCGGGTTGTGGCCACGCAGTACGGTTGTGATTTCCTGAATGCCGGGGATTTCATTGTCTCCAGCGATCTAGATGGAATTCACTTCGAAGCCGATCAGCATAAAAAGCTGGGCGAAGCGGTTGCGTTGCACGTGAAAGAAATCCTTGAGTGAGAGGAGCCGATGATGAAGCCGCGCGAAAGAGTCATGCTGGCGCTGAATCATAAGGAGGCGGACCGGGTTCCCATTGACCTGGGGGCAACCATCGTTTCCTCGATCACCAAGTCATCTTACATCCCACTCAAAAAACACCTGGGGATTCCCCTGGAAGAGATCAAGATGCTGGACTATGTCCAGCAGTTGCCTTACCTGGACGATGCACTGATGGATCGCTTCGGGGTGGACTTCCGTATGGTGCAACTTCCAGCTGCCACTGCGCCAGACCTGGCCATTTTCGAAGACGGCAATTATTACGCCTTCATCGACCGCTGGGGATCTAAACTGCATATGCCCAAGGAAGGCGGCTTGTACTTTGATTGGGTGGATTTCCCGATCAAAGAGACGACCATGGAGGCTCTTGATCAGTATAAGTTCCCTCGCCCAGACCCCCATGCATACAACCTCCGCCTGGGTGAACAGGCCAGGGATATCTATGCGAATACAGATTTCGCATTAGTCGGCA
>MGOK01000025.1:342-6475 GCA_001795335.1 Chloroflexi bacterium RBG_19FT_COMBO_55_16 | reverse complement strand
GGCGCGCACGATGGGTCTGGAAAACTTTCTTATGGCTCTGATCACCGAACCGAAGTTCGCCGACCGGTTGATGGAGCAGATTACCGATATTTACATCGAGTCGTGCAACAATTATCTAGACGAAGTTGGAAAATACATCCAGGTCTTCACCTATTGGGATGACGTCAACACGCAAGACGGTTGGATGATCCGCCCAGAGATCTACCGTAAGATGATCAAGCCTAAGGAGCGCCGCCTGGTGGAGGCTATCAAGAAAAAAACTGACGCAAAGATCTTCTTCCATGGGTGTGGCGCCACATTCGATCTGATCCCAGACCTGATCGAGCTCGGCTTCGACATCCTTAACCCGGTCCAGGTTTCCGCGCGTGGCATGGACACCAAGCTGTTGAAGCGTGAATATGGTAAAGACATTGTCTTTTGGGGCGGGGGCGTGGACACCCAACGCGTGCTGCCCTTCGGCAAGCCGAAAGAAGTTGTGGATGAGGTCAAGCGCCGCATCGATGACCTTGCTCCAGGTGGCGGATTTATCTTCGCTGCCGTTCACAATATCCAGGCTTTCATCCCCCCCGAAAACATTGTCGCTGCCTTTGATACTGCCCTGGAATATGGCCGTTATTAACCTTATGAAACATCGAGACAGAATCCTGATGGCGCTCAGCCATGAAGAACCTGACCGCTGCCCGATGCAGGTAAGTTTTACTCCGGAGTTTGCTGACCGCCTGCGCCTTAACTTGCAGCTGAAGGGGGACACTGTCCACAACCCGCATGGGGGTGGAAACACCTATGAGCTGGAACGGGCGCTCGGGGAAGACATGCTGCTTACTTCAGTCGGCTGGGCAAATTCTTATTACCAGGAAGCTAATACCTATATCGATGAATGGGGAATTAGCTGGAAGTCTCAAGAATACGCCACACCGTTCGGCAAGGGCAGGTACACGGAAATTGCCGCCCATCCGCTCGCCGCTGATCAGGCTGTCATAAACTACACAGGTCCCGATCCCTATCGCCCAGAGCTATATAAAGAGGCAGCCTGGGTGATCGACCAGTTCAAGGACGAATATTGGATTGTCGGCGTGACTGTCACGACCATCTTTGAGTGCGCCTGGGCGCTGCGCGGTTACGAGCGGCTACTGATGGATTTCGTTCTCAACCCTGACCTGGCTGATACCATCCTGGAGATTCCCTACCGGTTCCATTTAACCGCCGCCAAAAAACTCGTAGAGATGGGCGTGGACATGATCTGGATCGGGGACGATGTCGGCGCCCAATCCGCCATGCTGATCTCTCCCAACCATTGGCGACAGTTTCTCAAGCCCAGGATGGCCAATTTCATCGCCGAGTTAAAACGGATCAACCCCCTGGTAAAAGTGGCCTATCACTCCGATGGGAATATCCTCCCAATTATTGCGGAGCTGATCGAAGTTGGCGTGGATGTGCTGAACCCCATTCAACCAGCCAGCATGGATCCCACACAATTAAAGAATGAATTTGGCGACCGGCTATGCTTTTGGGGCTCGATGGACGAGCAATTCACCCTTCCGTTCGGTTCGCCAGTCGAGGTGGAGGCAGAAGTAATCCAAAGACTCAAGACCCTCGGCAAGAGCGGTGGTCTGATCATAGGGCCAACGCATCATGTCCAGCTGGACACACCATTGGAAAATTTCTGGGCGATGGTGAAAACCATTATCAACACATCGTATCGATCCTTAGCTGACGGCTAGATAGAAACCCGTTTTTTCTTCATAACCGGGTTTCCCCGAGAAATCTATGGCAACCAGGAGGAGAATAACTATCACACAGGTGGCGCACGCGGCCGGTGTCTCGACCCAGACCGTCTCGCGTGTCATCAATGACCGCCCGGATGTGGCGCCGGATACGCGCCTTAGGGTGCAGCGGGTCATCTCTCAGCTGGGTTACCGTCCGAGTGCCATTGCCCGCACGCTAATCCACCAGCGAAGCCACACCTTAGGGGTGGTCGCCACTGGCCTGGATTATTACGGGCCTTCCCATACCCTGGTCGGAATAGAAAAACAGACGCGTGCCCTTGGATATTCGCTGCTCCTGGATCTTTTGCACCACCCTGAAACCGAGGATGTTGAACGCATCATAAATCGTTTGCTTTCACTGCATGTTGATGGGATCATCTGGGCGGTGCCGGAGATCGGTAATAACCGCGCCTGGCTCCAGGGCAAGAACCTCCACCTGTTAGTCCCGATTATTTTTCTCAGCATGGAACCCCGACCTGGCTTAGTCGTCGTCTCGATCGACAATCGCCGCGGCGGTCGGCTGGCGACAGAGCACCTCATAGCTCATGGGTATCGTCACATCGGGATCATTACCGGTCCCCTGGACTGGTGGGAGTCCCGCCAACGCCGGCTCGGTTGGCGAGAGGCGCTCGAAGCGGCTGGATTACTGGCAGCAGAGAACCAAGTCGTTGAAGGAAACTGGTCGGCAGCCAGTGGCGAGCAAGGTATCCGCAGGTTGCTGGCTCAGTTTCCGCAGATGGACGCCATTTTTGCCAGCAATGACCAGATGGCCTTGGGCGTCTTGCAGACCATCCATAACATCCGCAGTCGATTTCCGGAGGATCTGGGCGTAGTGGGCTTCGACAATATTCCTGAGTCAGCTTATTTCTGGCCAGCTCTGACCACTGTTGAACAACCGCTAATCAAACTCGGTTGTATAGCGGTGGAAAAATTAAGCCAGATGATTGATGCCGACTTTCAGTTGGGTGCTGAGATTCATCACGATTCTGTCTATCTCCAGCCGGAGCTGGTAGTCAGAGACAGCTCATTGTTCCACTGGTCTAAGGCGTCACCCATATCCATGAAGACTTGACCGAGATTGCGCAGTGCGATCGCATAGTAGTGAAAAATGGAATGACAAAGAGAGAAGTGATCCGCATGGTGCTGGAAGGGAAACGACCGCCTTATGTTCCCTGGTCCTTTGGGTTCACTCATGAGGCCAAGCTCCAGCTCCAGCGTTATTACAACCAGTCCAACGAAAAGGAGAATGGGGCTGTCACGATCGACACTGCTTTGTTAGAAAAAAAGTTGCAAAACCATCTCCTCAAGCTTGGCAGTGACATTGGCTTTTTCAAGGATCTGAGCGAATTTCGCGTTCAGGATGTGTTTGGTGTGGTTTGGGATCGCAGTGTCGATAAAGACATCGGCAACGTTGAGGGCTGCGTCCTGCCAAATCCGACCCTGCGCGGGTACATTTTCCCAGACCCCCTCGACCCGCGCTTCTTCGCCGACATCCCCGAACGCCTCGCCCGCAATGGCGATCGCTTTCGGGTATTCCAGATCGGGTTCTCACTCTACGAGCGCGCCTGGACCCTGCGCGGCATGCAAACCCTGATGTGCGATTTCTACGATCACCCGGAGTTTGTCTATCAGCTGCTCAACGCCATTGCCGAATTCAATATCGCCCAGATCCAGGAAGCCTTGAAGTATGAAATCGACGCCGTTTACCTTGGGGACGATTGGGGGCAGCAGCGCGGCTTGCAGATGGGGCCAGTGCTGTGGCACAAATTTATTTACCCTGCCTTGCAGCGCATGTATTCCATCGTTCGTGAGGCTGGGAAGTGCGTCTTTATCCATTCCTGTGGTGATGTGGACGAGCTATTCGATGACTTGATCACGGCTGGCGTTAATTGTTTTAACCCATTCCAGCCGGAGGTGATGGACGTTTATGAGCTTATGGAACGCTACCGCGGGCGAATGACCTTCCATGGAGGTTTGTCTACCCAAAAGACGCTCCCCTATGGAAGCGTGGCCGACGTGCAGCGAGAAACTAAGCGCCTGCTGGCGATGGGTGCGGCCGGCAGCTATATCCTGGCTCCAGCCCACGATGTGGAAGGCGATGTTCCCCTGGAGAATATGCTGGCCTTTATCGAACTCAGCCAACAGCAGCCAGGTTACTTGGCTTTAACCTGAATTGGAGGTTCCTATGAGCAAAACGAAATACACCGTCGGCATTGACTTTGGCACCGAATCCGGCCGGGCGGTGTTGGTCGAGGTGGCTACCGGTCGAGAAGTAGCCAGCACGGTTTATCCATACCAGCATGGCGTGATCGATGAAGCGCTGCCTTTGCCCGGCAAGCTGATCCGCCTCGACCCGGACTGGGCCTTGCAAGACCCCTTGGACTACATCCGCACCATACAAAACACGATCCCAGCTGTGCTCGCCGAGACCGGGATCGATCCAGTGGATGTGGTTGGGCTGGGTATTGACTTCACCGCCTGCACCATGCTACCGGTGAAGGCTGATGCCACCCCTCTGGCGGCGCTGCCCGAATTCCGTGACAATCCCCATGCCTGGGTGAAACTATGGAAACACCATGCCGCCCAACCTGAGGCCGATAAGATCAATGCCACAGCCCGGATGTTAAACCAGAGTTGGCTCGCTCGCTATGGGAACAAAATCTCCTCCGAGTGGTTTTTCTCGAAGACACTCCAAATCTTGGACGAAGCGCCCGAGATTTACCTGGCAGCTGACCGCCTGCTCGAAGCTGCCGATTGGGTGATCTGGCAGCTGACCGGTGAGGAGAAGCGCAACTCTTGCACAGCCGGCTATAAGGCCATCTGGTCAAAGCGCGAGGGGTTCCCACCTAAAGAATACTTCGCCGCCCTTGACCCACGCCTGGAAAATGTTATTGATGAGAAAATGTCGCGCGTAATTTACCCGATCGGCGAGCGCGCCGGCGGCTTGACTGAGCAGGCGGCAGGATGGACCGGGCTGAGGCCTGGTACAGCGGTGGCAGTGGCTAACGTCGACGCGCATGTAGCTGTCCCGGCAGTGACAGTTACCGAGCCAGGGCGGATGGTGATGATCATGGGCACCAGCATCTGTCACATGGTGTTATCCGGAGAAGAGCACCTCGTCCCAGGCATCTGCGGTTACGTTGAGGATGGCATCATCCCGGGGATGTTCGGCTATGAGGCAGGGCAATCCTGCGTGGGCGATCATTTCGCCTGGTTTGTAGAAAATTGTGTCCCGGCTGCCTACGAGCGTGAAGCCAGAGCGCGCGGCCTCGATCTCCATCAATTGCTGGAAGAGAAGGCCGCCAATCTAAAGCCCGGCGAGAGCGGCTTGCTGGCGCTAGACTGGTGGAACGGCAATCGCAGCGTCCTGGTCGATGTGGACCTGACCGGCTTGTTGATTGGAGCCACCCTGGCGACCAAACCCGAAGAGATCTACCGGGCCCTGATCGAAGCAACCGCTTTCGGTACACGCGTGATCATCGAAGCTTTCCAGGATCATGGCGTGCCGGTCAATGACCTGGTAGCCTGCGGTGGGTTGCCGGAGAAGAACAGGCTCCTGATGCAGATTTACGCCGATGTGACCGGGCGTGAGATGAAGGTCACTGCCTCCAAACAAACTTCCGCTTTAGGCGCGGCTATGTTCGGCGCGGTGGCCGCTGGCCGGGCGGCTGGCGGATACGACTCTATTTTCGAGGCGACAAGGTCTATGGCTCACCTGAAAGAAGAGACTTTCAAGCCCAACCTGGTCGACAAAGAGGTTTACGACCAGCTGTATGCGGAATACCTCCGCCTGCACGACTATTTTGGCAGGGGCGGAAACGACGTGATGAAAACCTTGAAACGCATCAAGGCCGAGGTGATCCACTCATGATGCTCGCCTCCTTGCGCGACGAAGTTTATCGTCTCCATCTCGAACTCCCCAGGCACAATTTGGTCATCTGGACGAGCGGGAATGTCAGCGGCCGCGACCCGGCCAGCGGGCTAGTGGTGATCAAGCCCAGCGGCGTCCGCTACGAAAACCTTACTCCGGAGAATATGGTAGTGGTCGATCTGGAGGGGAAAGTCATCGAAGGTCGCCTTAAACCCTCCTCAGACACGGACGCCCATCTTTACATTTATCGCCACCGCCCCGAGGTGATGGGCGTGGTACACACGCACTCCACTTTTGCCACAGCTTTCGCAGCGCTCGGCAAGCCGATCCCGGTCTACCTCACCGCCATGTGCGACGAGTTTGGCGGGCCGATCCCTTGCGGAGGTTATGCTAAAGTAGGCAGGGATGAGATCGGGCAAGAGGTACTGCGCGCTATCGGCGACAGCTCGGCCATCTTGATGCAGAACCACGGTGTCTTCACCATCGGAAAGACCCC
>MGOK01000025.1:0-320 GCA_001795335.1 Chloroflexi bacterium RBG_19FT_COMBO_55_16 | reverse complement strand
GTATTTCGCCTTGCAGCTCGGCGAACCGGAGGAGATCCCGCCCGAGGAAGTGGCGCGCGCCCACCGGCGGTATATCGAGGAATACGGCCAGGCATGACTGGCTGATTCGATATCAAGTTAGCTTCCCCCTTACCAGGGAGGATTTTTTATCTTTTCCTGGTTGCGTCCTGGCCATTTTTGCGCTAAACTCAGAGTTAAGTCGAGTTGCTTTCAGATTCGCTACTTGTTTCTTTGTGTGGACTTACCTCAACTTAAAATTTCGGGAGTTCTAAATGGCAAGTGAAATTCCAGAATTAGCCTTACCTCACATTATCCGTGAG
>MGOK01000024.1:23975-26050 GCA_001795335.1 Chloroflexi bacterium RBG_19FT_COMBO_55_16 | reverse complement strand
CGGCAACCTGCTTGAGGCTACCCAGTTGATCAACCCACGCTCAAAGATCGACGGTTCGCCGCCTGAGCTGCGCGAGACAGAGCACTTTTACCTCGATTATGGTAAGTTACAACCCGCGATCTTGGATTTCTTGCGCCAGCGTGAGAGCTACTTACGCCCAAACGTAGTGCGCCAGTCCCTGGGTCAGATTCTGGCTGACAGTTTGCGTGGCCGCGCCATCACGCGTGACTTGGACTGGGGCATCCCGGTCCCTGTGGAGGGCTGGGAGGGCAAGTGCTTGTATGTCTGGTTTGAGGCTGTGATCGGTTACCTCTCGGCTGCTATCGAATGGGCGCAGATCAATGGCAAACCGGACGCCTGGCACGACTGGTGGTACGATCCCGAAGCGCGATCATATTACTTCATCGGCAAGGATAATATCCCATTCCATGCCGTGTTTTGGCCAGGACAATTGATCGGCGCCGATGGTTGGTTCGCAAAAATCTTCGAAGAACGAGAAGACCCGGCTTTGAGCTTGCCCTATGACATCCCCGCCAATGAGTTTATGAACCTGGAGGGGCAGAAAATCTCGGGCAGCCGGAATTGGGCTGTCTGGGGATTGGATTTCCTTTCGCGTTATGATCCAGACCCCTTGCGCTACTATCTGACGGCGAACATGCCTGAAGCTAAAGACTCAGATTGGGACTGGCAGGATTTCCTCAATCGCAATAACAACGAGCTGGTCGCCACTTGGGGCAACCTCGCCAACCGGGTGCTCGCCTTTGCTTACAAGCATTGGGAGGGCCGTGTTCCATCTCCAGGTGAGCTTCAGCCCGCTGACCGCCAGATTTTGGCAACTGTCGAAGAGGGTTTTCAAACTGTTGGTACGCACCTGGACGCGGTGCGCTTGCGGGCGGCTTTAAACGAGGCCATCCGCCTGGCTTCGGAGGTGAACAAGTACCTGGATCAATCCGCCCCATGGTTCGAGATTAAGTCCGACAAAGCCGCCGCAGCTACTGCTGTATACACCGCTTTGCGAGCGATCGATTCGCTCAAAGTGTTGCTCGCGCCGTTCTTACCCTTCACCAGCGAACGTCTGCATACATATCTGGGTTACACACAACCCCTTTTCGGTGAGCAGTTTGTCGAATCTTGTACAGACAGCCTGGGAGAGCACCAGGTATTGCGTTATCGCCAAGGAGATGCGATTGGCCGTTGGGAGCCCAGCCAGCTGTCCCCCGGGCAACCGCTTGAGCAGCCTGCGCCGCTCTACCAAAAGCTGGATGAGGGGATTGTGACGTTCGAACGTTCCCGCCTAGGTCAGTAGAAAACCCAGGACTCAATATTGAAATCCCTGTTGATCTTACGCCATGCCAAGTCTAGCTGGGATGAGCCTAGTCTGGCTGATATCGACCGACCTCTAAACAAACGCGGCAAGCGGGATGCGCCCCGCGTCGGCTTTCTGCTGCGGGAGGAGGGTATCGTGCCAGACCTGATCCTCAGCTCACCCGCTCTCCGTGCCCGCAAGACAGCTGAGGCGGTCGCCGAGAACTGCGGCTTCGAAGGGGAGATCGAAATCCAGGACAGTTTCTACCCCGGCGACCCCTCTGACTACCTGGATGTAATCGGTCACTTACCAGATCAATACCAGAGCGTCATGGTGGTAGGCCACAACCCTGGCCTGGAGGAACTGCTCACAACCTTGACCGATGAAAGCGTCGCCCTGCCCACGGCCGCGTTGGCGCAAGTCTCCTTGCCGATTAAATCTTGGCGCAACTTTACTGACGAGCTAATAGGAAAATTGGTTAACTTGTGGCTAGTAAAACGATCGATTTGAGTTTCCCCTGCAAGCCTGGACTTCAAGCAACCCGTTTAAGCGCGCTACCCAATAACACCAGGGCTATGCCAGCCGCCGCCATCACAAGTAGAGCGATCAGCAGATAATCCGGAGACCCACTCGGCCGCGCTAAAGGGATTTGCTCTTGCTCGACCAGGAGCTGAGCAGCACCCCCCTGGTTTGAAAGTGCTACCTGCTGCGGGGTCGACGAGGCAGGCACGGGTGTTGCGGTTAGCCGCTTTGCGGCCGGCGAAGGTGT
>MGOK01000024.1:12514-23913 GCA_001795335.1 Chloroflexi bacterium RBG_19FT_COMBO_55_16 | reverse complement strand
TAATGAGTAGCTTATCGCCCGGGAAGATGACGGCATTCTCGGTAAGCCCGTTCATCGCCAGCAGGTCCTTGAGTTGGATCTTATATGCCTTGGCAATGTTGATCAGAAACTGTCCCCATTGAACCACATGGATAATGGAACCATCCGGCTTTGGGGTAGCCACCTCGATGGGGATCATCGCCATTATCGTAGGAGCTGGTGTACCTGTCACCCCTTCTGGGGGAGCAGGCGGCTGGCCTGCGCCAGGCGAACCAGCGATATAGCCCACGTCGATCGTATAAAATACGTAATCCCCCGAGAAAGCCACCCCAGCGCCGATATGCCGGTAATTAGACGAGATCATAGTCTCCAGGTGGATGGCATCCTGCCACATCTCGTATACCGTTTGCTGCGGGCTGAGGTCAACCCCCATGGCGACATTTTCCGAAATATATACCTGAGCCCCACCGCCATAACCAAAAGCCACTGCACGGTCATGAGGCCGCGAGCCACCCGGCCCGCTGTGACTCCAGGTGCCGATCTCTGCCTGCCATTCGCTTTGCGCCTGCGCCGCGGCCATTAATGCGTTGTTGACTTCATAGGGTGGGAGACCATACGAGGCGCGCAAGGCATTGACCTCGGCGATTAAAGACCAGGCATCGCCAGCCTGGGCCTCAGTGCGCGGTGCATCCATCGCCAGAATGGGCAATATCAAGGATAATGAAAAAGCGATCAGCAGAATTCTTCGCATCACTGACTGGTATCTACTATAAACTGGTTACTCAAATACTCCACTGATAATTGCAATGCCATGCGCGCTGCCTGTTCCTTGACACTCAATCGATCGCCAATAAATTTAAAACACCAGGCTTGTCCTGCACTTGGGGCGTTCAAACCGATCCAGACCGTCCCAACCGGCTTCTCCGGCGTGCCTCCCCCGGGGCCAGCGATCCCGCTAACGGATAGGCCCACGTCTGCTGCCAATGCAGTGCGCACGCCCTCGGCCATTTCCATTACGATCTCTCGGCTAACTGCGCCATATTTCTCGAGTGTTTCCCAACGTACATCCAGTAAGCGAACTTTTGCCTCGTTAGCATAGACCGTCACACCTCCCAAGAAATAATCCGATGATCCCGGCACGTTCGTAACGAGATGACTGATCAAGCCTCCGGTACAAGATTCGGCAACGGACATCCGCATCCCCAGCTGTCTCAATAACTTTCCTAAAACGAATTCAACAGTCTCAACCATGCCTGGGGAATTATACCCGTTCTTCGCCAACAATCCTGGGAGCAGCTCACTCATGTTAAAATAGTCATCATATGGATATCAGCCCTCAAATCCAGGTTATCTTAGACACCGCGCCGACCAAATCCGGTTGTTACATAATGAAGGATGCCGACGGTAAGGTGATCTATGTCGGTAAAGCGGTCAACCTGCGCAATCGCCTGCGGTCTTATTTCCACGCCAGCGCCCAGGTACACATACGCACGCGCCAGATGGTGCGCAAGATTGAGGCCATAGAATGGATCGTGGTTGACTCTGAACTCGAGGCTCTGATCCTGGAAATGAACCTGATCAAAAAGCACCGCCCGCATTACAACGTGCGGCTCAAAGACGATAAGCGCTACCCTTACGTCAAGGTGCATTGGGCTGACCCTTTCCCCAAAGTTACTGTTACCAGACAAATGGTCGAGGATGGCTCGCGCTACTTCGGACCGTACACGAGCGTGTGGGCGGTGCACCAGACATTAGACGTGCTGCGGCGCATCTTCCCCTACTTGACCTGCGACCGGACGATCACTGGCGAGGATGAGCGCGCCTGCCTGTATTATGACATCAAACTGTGCAATGCCCCTTGTATTGGTGCAGTCGGCCAGGCCGGATACCGTCAGGTGATCGATGACCTGTGCCAATTCCTGGAAGGACGGACGGAACCGATCGTGTCCCGTTTGCAATCCGAAATGCAGCAGGCTGCCGAGAATCTTCGCTTCGAACGAGCAGCTGCTTTGCGCGACCAGCTCCAGGCGATCGAAAAAGTAGTCGAGCGCCAGAAAATTATCTCAACTGAATACGTGGACTCGGACGTGATCGCCATGGCGCGTTCCAATGGCGAGGCTTGCGTGCAGGTTTTCTTCATCCGAAGTGGCAAACTGATCGGGCGCGAGTACTTCTTGCTGGAAGGAGCCGAAGACACGCCCGATGCCAATGTGATGGCAGAATTCGTGAAGCAATTCTATGACCAGACTCCAAGCGTGCCCTCCCAGGTGCTCCTACCCCATGAGGTGGAAGAAATGCAGATTATCAAGCAATGGCTTGGCACGCGCCGCACCGGTCAAAAAGTGGAAATCCTCATCCCACGTGAAGGACTGCAACAGGAGCTGATCCGCATGGCAGCCGAAAACGCTGCCGAAACCCTGTCGGCCTTGCAGGCCCAGTGGCAGGCAGATCGCCACCGCCAGGAGGAGGCCCTGGCAGCGCTCCAGGCAGCCTTGAAATTATCCGCGCCGCCTAACCGCATCGAGTGCTATGACATCTCAAACACTCAGGGCACCTCCGCTGTAGGCAGCATGGTCGTGTTCGAGCAAGGCATCCCGCGCAAGAAGCATTACCGCCACTTCAACATCCGCACCGTCACCGGCCCCGACGACTTTGCCAGTATGGAAGAGGTGCTTATCCGCCGTTTCAATCGCTGGCAGGCCGCCTTGGAAGCTGGCGAAGTTCCCGGCAAAAAACCCGATCAGGCCTTCGCTATTCTGCCAGATTTATTACTGGTGGATGGCGGCAAGGGTCAATTAAGTCGCGCTGTGGCTGTATTGGAGCGCTTCAATCTCCGCCCCCAAATCTATATCGCCTCTATTGCCAAGCAAAACGAGGAGCTCTTCATCCCAGATCGCCCCGATTCGATCTTACTCCCTCGCCAATCCCCGGCATTATTTTTAATCCAGCGCGTGCGAGACGAAGCGCATCGCTTTGCCATCACCTCCCATCGCAAGCAACGCACCCGCGCAGGCTTGGCGTCCCGGTTGGACTCGATCCCCGGTATTGGTCCAGCTCGCCGAAAATCGTTGTTAATTCAATTTGGCTCGATAGAAAATATTAAACAAGCTAGCGTAGAAGACTTGACTACCCTGCCAGGCATCACGGAGCAGATCGCCCAGGCGATCAAATCTCAGTTAGAATAGGAGACATCTCATGGCTAAGAAAAAGAAAAAAGAACTCTCAGGCTTCGAAAAACGTCGCTTACGCACACAGCAAATTGTCCTGATCGCTATTGGCATGATCGTCATTATCTCAATGATCATTTCCCTGGTATCAAAATAATGATTGAGTTGTTTATCTAAAGGAATTGAAAGGTTCTCCCAAATCAATGGTAAATCCAGTAATCTTGCCACCTTATTGATTGGTAATACTAAACGATTGGCCGTGATTCCTGCCATATTTGAACCTTCTCTGCATTTTCAGAGTATATTTTAAAGTACTTAAACCATTGGCTTCCTTTGCTGTAGGGTGATCGCACTTTCACTGGAGGCTTACCTCGGCCTGGATAACCCGCTTTCCATGGGTTGCTTGGTGTGGTTGATTGGAGACGACTGGCTGGGCGCTGATTTTATGTATCTCGGCTTACGCCAGTATACGGAGCCCAATCCAGTAACTTTTTCGTAAATTTTACGTTAATAATATCGACACAAATGTCAGTCATGTGCCGGCAAGTTAACCTGCGTGAGGTGGGCAGAGTACACGCAGGGAACCTCACAAGAGAGGTAGACATGAGATACCCAAAATTTTTGGTCATCACCAGCGTTTTATTTGCGCTAGTCTTGTTGTTGACAACCATTGTGTCAACAAAAGCAAACCCGGGACAAGTGATCGACTTCGAAGGGTTTTCCGAGGGGGATTTCGTCTATAGCGTATACTCAGGCCACGGTGTCAGCGGGGACGCGGTGAATGGA
Source organism: Chloroflexi bacterium RBG_19FT_COMBO_55_16 (assembly GCA_001795335.1). Next base: position 19,981 of record MGOK01000024.1, on the reverse strand, counting down.
GATATCGCAGTGCGCGGCTATAACCCGAGATTTGGATTGGCTGTAAACGCTGCCATGATCTTCGATGCCACCTGTCAGCCTGGTGGTACTCCAGCAGATTGTTCGGGCGGAGGTTATGATTTATTTAATCCAGCCGAAGGCAATGTCCTGATCGTCAGCGCAGACCTGGATCAAAGCGATCCCGACGACGATGCGAGGCCAGGCGCTTACGTTTGGTTCGATTTTACCAACTGGGGTCCTGGTAGCGTCACGGTCGAAAGCGTCGACGTACAAGACGTGGATGTCGAGGAGCCAGGAGATGCTTACATCCAATTGTTTGCCGGTGGCTCTTTAATAAGCGAAATCTTGATCCCAGATACAGGTGACGGATGGACGACTGTCACAATTGGCGTCTCGGGGGTAGATGGCATGCTAGTGAACACGAACGCCTCGGGATCGATCCTGAATGTCCGCCTTTCCACCGAGCCCACAGCTGTGCAATTGAGCTACTTCCGCCTCGATAGTCTCCGAGGAGAAAAAGTGTCTCTGGTCTGGGAGACGGGGGCCGAGGTCGACAATTATGGCTTCTATCTATTTCGAGCTGCCGAGAACAATATCACCCTTGCCTCATCGATTCATTTTGAACCGGCTGCAGGTGGGAGTGGGGGGCACACCTATACATATGAGGATACCGTTCCAAGAAGTGGTGTTTGGTGGTATTGGCTCTCTGACGTCGATACGAAGGGGATCGCGACCTATCATGGACCCGAGAGGACCTACCAAACCTTTCTGCCTGTAACGCTCGCACCCAATCGTTAGTGAGCCTTATCCAGCGTTCATTTGTGCTTGTATTCATCTTAAGCACCTCCTTGGGCAATTGGAAGGGCTTTGCGTTCCCGTCACAGTTCCAGGAGCAGGGACTTAGTGTGATAACTACGATAGATGGGGTAACATTAGATTGGCATCCGCCTGAAGCTCAATTTAATGTGGATCCAGGAGGAACAGCCCGCGTGGAAATACCCGGCTATGAACAAACCAGCCTTCCGGGTATGCCGCGTCTGCCCTATACTTCGGTCTTGGTGGCTATTCCGAAAAGCGCCAATCCCTCTCTTGTAATTCGCCAGGAAGAGGAAACCTTGCTTCCCTTACCAGCCCCACTTTCACTAGCCGGTCAACCCCAGGGCGTCTATCGTGAGCCCGATGGGCAAGTCCTTGGCGGGGCATTTGTCTCCCCTAATGAGCAGACTTCATCCCTTCCCAAGTCTGTCGTACTCGAACCTCTCGGCATCCTGCGCGGGTTCCGCCTGGCCAGAGTAACCTTCTACCCCATCCGGCCAGCTGGAGATCAGCTGCGCCTGACAACTCGCATTCAGGTCGAAATCCGTTTTGACCAACCGTTCCAGCCCTTATCCGCCAGTCCAACTGCTGATCCAGTTCTGTTCACGCTTCAAAAGTTGGTTATCAACCCTGAGCATCTCATTCCTTACCCAGGCCACGCCCTTGAACCTCTTACAGAGACCAGGATTTTCGACTATCCTGGAAAGGTTGTAGCGATCGAGGCGACGCGTCCTGGCCTGACTCAAGTTTCCTCTGAAGCGCTTTCCGCAATCGGTTTCTCCACCGCTGATGTAGATCCGCACTTTCTCCACCTCTCTCGCGCTGGGATTGAGATTCCATATGAGTGGGAGGGCGATGAAGATGAGTATTTCGAGGATGGTGAGCGGCTCCTGTTCTACGCGCAGCCGCGCTTCAGCCGCTGGACGGAATCGGACGTATATTTCCTCCAGCTAACTCAGGCGCCCGGCATAAGGGTGGGAGGCCGCTCCGCAGATCCCACTGGCCTGCCAGTCGGAACCCCTTGGGTTGAGTCACCAGCTGAGATCAACGCTATCTACACTCCCGAGTGCTATTGCGCGCCCATCCCGGCCGGTCGAGATGGAGACCGATGGGTATGGGACAGACTGCAATTGCCTAGCCCCTCCACTGGATTCTACCCAATCCGGCTTAAAGGCGTCGATCAGACCCAGCTTGCCAGCCTGAGCCTGTGGCTAATAGGCTTTACAGATGTGGCTGCCTCACCGGACCACCAGGTGGAGGTATCCATTAATGGACTCGAACTTGGCAATATCCAATGGGATGGAAAACAGGCCGTTGAGGCAAGTTTTTCGATCCCGGCATTTGTCCTTAAGAATGGAGACAACATTCTCTCGCTGGCCTTGCCCGGAATCGAAGGCGTCACTGTGGAAGGCACATGGCTGGATGCCTTCTCAATCCGTTATGCCCGCAAGAACACTCCGCTTGGAGAGACGACCTCTTTTACCGGTGAAGAGTCTGCCCATGCCTACACGGTTGGTCTGAATTCGACGGATGGCCTGCGCGCTTATGCTGTCAGCAATCCCGACCAACCATTGCGTCTAACCGATGTGCAAATCAGCGCCCCGAATTGGATCTCGCTTGGAGATCCAGTAGGAGGCGGCGCCTATCACTACTATGTTACCAGCGAAAGCGGTATCCTCACCCCCAGCCGGATGCGCCTGGTCACCCCCTTGCAAGGCGGATACGGGGCTACGGGCGCCGACTACCTGGTGATTTCCCCACTCGAATTCATCCCGGCCCTGGCAGATTTGGTTGCCTGGCGCGAGGAGCAAGGGTTGATCGTTGCTGTTGAGGATGTCCAGGCGGTTTACGATGCTTATGGCGACGGACGGCCTGAACCCTCCGCGATTTCTGCTTACCTGTCCAGCGCATATAATAATTGGGAACGACGCCCAACCTATGTGCTCCTTGTCGGCGATGGCACATCCGACCCAAAGCGGTATGCAGATGCTTCTTCACAGACATTTATCCCTCCCTACCTGGAAGAGGTAGATCCCTGGGCAGGGGAGACAGCTGCCGATAATCGTTACGTCACCCTGGATGGGAACGACACGCTTCCTGATATGTTGATCGGCCGCCTACCTGCCAACAGTCTAGCCGAGGCCCGGATCATGATCGCTAAAATCGTAGGATACGAGCAACAACCCGAGCTTGGTGCCTGGAAAGGCTTAGCCATCTACGTCGCCGATAACCCCGATGGAGCCGGAAACTTCCCAGCCTTGTCGGATGCCACCATCCACATGTTCCCCACCCCACCATTGATCCCTCAACGTCTGTACTTTGATCCAGCAAACAATACCCCGGCAGATTTTCGCCAGGCCATCCTGGACATGTGGAATGCTGGTGCCACTTTATTGATGTACACCGGCCACGCTTCGATCCACCAATGGGCCGTCGAACGCATTTTCCATCTCGAGGAGGTACCAGGCTTGAAGAACGAAAACAGACTGCCTGTCGTCCTTGAAATGACTTGCTTCACCGGTTCTTTCCAGGTGCCAGGTTTTCCGACGCTTGACGAAGAGCTCCTCCGCCAGCCTGGTGGCGGCGCAGTGGCTGTTTGGGGATCAACCGGCCTGGGAATTGCAACGGGGCATCATTGGCTAGCGGAAGGGTTTATGTTCAACACTTTTCGGGGGGAGCTTGCCGATCTTGGTACAGCTACCCTGGCAGGAAAAGTGAATCTAGCAACCGCAAATGCCTTTCTTGACCTGATCGATACGTTCACCTTGTTTGGAGACCCGGCGATGCGATTAGTTCGCTCTCATTTCCTCTACTCGCCATACATCCAGAACTGAGATACTGGAGGAAGATCTATGTTTAAGAACAAGTTCATATATATTATGATTTTTATGCTTGCGATGTTTATCCTGATAGCGCTCCATCCTCCAGTGGCCTATGCATCCAGGATTTTGGGGATCACTTCGACTCCGACCGCAATCGAGGAGACCCCAACGGAAACTCCTGAACCGTCAACCGCTACACCCATACCCCCCCCATCGGAAACCCCGGTTGAGCCGTCTGCGACTCCCGAGACTCCCTCGGCCACCCCGTCCACCGCAACTGCGACTCTGGTAACGGCTACGATTACCTCCCCCTCGCCGACCTCCACTCCAATAACGCCATACCCCCCACCACCATCCGTTACTCCTCCCACGCAGACCGCAACCCCGATCATAACAATCGAGCCACCGGTTTCACCAACGCCAACCATTCCCCCGGGATCTCCGGAACCTACTTCTACCACCCAACCCCCACAGCTGCCCCAAACCGGAGTATTCCCGTTCGACCCTGGCGGGTTTGGTTTGGATTGGCTGTTTATTTTCTTGCTTTTTGTCTTGATCGGGATGCTGTTTTTCCGGGTTATACGGGTTAGCAGGAGGTAGAACCAGGCGCTGATTTTAAATATGCGATCCGTGAATCTGATTCTATCCCTGGTGTTGATTGGGTTGGTGGCCTGGGTGATCACCAACTTGTTATCAGCTGCTTTCGTCAGCCAAACCGATGTCCGCGCAAAGCAGGAAATTTCCCAATCCTTATCAATCGCTTCTTCCTTGCCTGAGGAGCAGCATCTGGCTACAGCTGCACAGTCAGGCGTCGCAATCGAGGGTGTTGCGTCTTCCGGCATACATCCTCCCCGCCATAGAGTCTCTTTTCCTGAACAATCTCCGAGGGGTTTGCAGGAAGAGGTCAAGAATATCACTGCCGGGAATATTATCGATACCAAAGAGGCCATCAACCGCCTGGTCATCCCCTCCTTGAGAGTGGATGCAAAGGTGGTTTTTGTGCCATTTGGCGACTCAACCTGGGACCTGGCTGATCTTGCGCAAGATGTTGCCTGGCTGGGGAATATGCCAGGGCAGGAAACGAATAAGAACTTAGTGCTGGCCGGTCATGTTACGGTCGGCCAGGCCTCTAATGGGCCATTTCGCTACCTCTCCAGGCTAACCCCCGCTGCGAAAGTCATCGTTTATACTGAGAAAAAGGTATTTACTTTCCAAGTACGCGAACTGTCTATCGTCAATCCAGGGGATATGTCCGTCACTCAAGGAACAACCCAATCCCAGCTCACCCTGCTAACCTGCACAACCTGGGATGAAAAAACGAAGAGCTATCTCCGGCGGCAGGTTGTCTTCGCCGATTTAGTAAAAGAAGAATCAAACTTTAAACAAGAGATGGATTAAGGAAGGACAACCTCTCCCGTAAGCCCACCAGTCTGATTAGCTATCTCTGACACACTGAAGGACCAGGTATAACTTTGCCCACTGACCGTCATTGAAACGGTATAGTTCTTTCCTGGTAGCAGAGGCTGGCGCGGGATTAAAACGATCGCGTCCCTGGCATCCAGGATCGCTCGACCCAGATCGCGGGCGCTCACATCTGGATTGTGGTAAGTGCTTTCGTCAAACACACAATGGTCCCGAGGTACGCCATTTTGCTTAAATGTGTGAGCGGTAACTTCTGGAGTTAAGTTTCCTGGACCAATTTGCAGGATGATAGGAAGCCCGGTCGGTGGACTGTATCCTTCACAACTGGCCAATGGATCAGGATATTCCCCTACATAGGAAGTTAGAGGAACCGTCATACCATCTGCCGGCCAAGCGACCGGAAAACCAACCGTCAGGAGCAGCTCGCCCAGCCCTCTGATCACATCCAGAGCAGCGCCCATCTGCAAGCCTCCATCTTCTTCTCGATAACTCCCAAATCCGACGAGCTGCAATTGGGGATCGAGTATACCAACCCCATGAAAAGGCGCTTGCATCCATAAGTCGATGGCCTCCTGATCGGTGACAGAGGTACTACTGCTGGCCAGCAAATTGCTGGAGCGCGCCGCACTATCCCCTTCCGGGGTATACCATTCATTTTCTGGGTCTTCGCTATGGCCAACATAATCGTTCTTGCCCATATAGCGCGAGTGGTACCAGGCTCCAGCGTTCCATACAGCCATTTCATTGACTGGTGGCAGCGCGGCCAGGGCACGGTAATAATTTAGGTAAGCCAACCAGCCTTCCTCCTCTCCGGGAGGGATCGGGTTGGGCGGAGTGTCTTCAGCGGGGTTGGCATTGCTGATTACCGGCAAATAGACGCTGCCAGTGGTTACGGTCGCCGATCGGTCAAAAGCCGAAAAGGATGTCTGTGTACCTCCGAGATATGGCAGGAAACTTATTAGGCAAGCCAATCCGAAGCCGACTCCCCCAAAAAGAATACGTTTAGGATATTTTTTCATTCCGTCTATCTGTTACCCAGGATAGGTATGATTATTACTATTGTCTAACTTATTATTACCAAAATCTAACCAGCGCACTGTACTAAAAAGCCCTTGCGACAAAGGACTGCCGAAAGGGCCTTATTAAATAAGTCTTTCTAAGCAATCCGGCGATCATACGGCCAGACAATCAATTTTTTATTTTCGTCATTGTACGAACCGAATTGGATAACGTCAATAGCGTAAAAGTACCAGGTTAAAGGAACTGGCTGTCAGCCGTAAAAGATCATCTTGACTCCTCCCCTGCCCTCGTTTAAAATGGCGATACAATTATATATACGAGCGACCAGGGTATCTCCACCCCCGGATGGGAAGGTTTAAAGGCGAAGCCGGTGAAAGTCCGGCGCTGTCCCGCAACTGTAAATTAGTTACCCAGTCTCGTCGCCTGATAGTTAATAGTCCACCCAAAGACTATCCAACTACTCGGCTACCCGACTAAACGACTAATGAGCCAGGCCGCCCGCCTTGGTTGGCTTTTCCACCTCCTCGCGGATAGAGGGTGGGAGCGCGATCATGCCCTCAGCCTTCCTGCCCCTGTCCCGATGACAAGGGCTTTTTATTTGCCAGTCCAAACCGTTTTCCGGAGAGATATCATGACCCTTAGATCACCGCACATCATTTATTCCCTGGTACTGGTGTGTCTGCTCGTATCGGCTGGATGCTCATCTCCAACACCAACCGTCACGGAGCAGATCAACGCCGCTCCGGCCGAACCGTCAGCGATTAGCCTACCCACGCCAACAACCGCACCTGCGCCCGAGTCGATTGGACTCATCGATGGGTTGGGTCGCACGGTAGCTTTGCCAGCCCCTGCCCGGCACATCGTCTCCCTGGCTCCTTCCAACACCGAAAGCCTGTTTGCAATCGGCGCTGGCGACCAGGTGGTTGGGCGAGATGAATTCTCTAACTATCCGGCTCAAGTGAGCCAGCTACCCAGCATAGGCGGAGGCTTTGGTGATTACAATTATGAGGCGATCGTCGCGCTGCAGCCCGATCTGGTTCTGGCCGCGGAGATCAACACACCTGAACAAGTGCAAGCCTTAGAAAAATTAGGTCTGGTGATCTTCTTTCTTCCCAACCCGACCAGTTTGGATGAGATGTACGCCAACCTGATCACCCTGGCCCACCTGACCGGCCGGGAGGCTGAGGCAGCTATCCTGGTTGAAAACCTCCAATCAAGGGCAGTGGCTGTCGTAAAAAAGCTGTCCGCCGCGACTGACCGCCCAACCATCTTCTATGAGCTTGACAGCACCGATCCAAACGCCCCCTGGACAGCTGGCCCAGGCACGTTTATAGACACCCTGATAACTCTGGCGGGTGGGGAAAATATTGCCGCCCACCTGGAAGAT